>NZ_JBKHUI010000002.1:0-381615 GCF_046569695.1 Kluyvera sp. 142486 | reverse complement strand
GCTGGGTGTGTAAGCGTAGCGATACGTTGAGCTAACCAGTACTAATGAACCGTGAGGCTTAACCTTACAACGCCGAAGATGTTTTGGCGAAGAGAGATTGACATTCAGCTTGATTACAGATGACATCAGAACGCACAAAGCGGTCTGATAAACAGAATTTGCCTGGCGGCTGTAGCGCGGTGGTCCCACCTGACCCCATGCCGAACTCAGAAGTGAAACGCCGTAGCGCCGATGGTAGTGTGGGGTCTCCCCATGCGAGAGTAGGGAACTGCCAGGCATCAAATTGCAGTAAACCGGGATGAATAATCCGGGTAGTGACAAAGAAATTCGGTGGAGCGGTAGTTCAGTCGGTTAGAATACCTGCCTGTCACGCAGGGGGTCGCGGGTTCGAGTCCCGTCCGTTCCGCCACTTATTAAGAGCCCTGAGCATTATTGCTCAGGGCTTTTTTTTGCTTTGTTGTTTAATTATTGCTTTTTTAGCAAAAATCCTCTGCGTTTAACGATCTTTTTCTCGATCCTCTTACTGGTCATAATGGTTTTAGTTAGCCAATATTGATAAATAAAGAGGAAAATCATGACAATCCCTGCATTTGGTCTCGGCACTTTCCGCCTGAAAGACGATGTTGTTATCGCGTCCGTTAAAACCGCTCTTGAGTTGGGCTACCGCACCATCGATACCGCACAGATCTACGACAATGAAGCGGCCGTTGGTCAGGCGATTGCGGAAAGTGGCGTCGCGCGTGATGAACTGTTCATCACCACCAAGATCTGGATCGAAAACCTGAGCAAAGACAAGCTGATCGCTAGCCTCGAAGAGAGCCTGCAGAAGCTGCGCACCGATTACGTTGACCTGACGCTGATCCACTGGCCATCCCCAAATGACGCCGTGGCGGTTGAAGAATTCATGGCTGCGCTGCTGGAAGCAAAACAGCAGGGCCTGACGCGCCAGATTGGTATCTCCAACTTCACGATTCCGCTGATGGAGCGCGCTATTGCTGCCGTTGGCGTTGAAAATATTGCGACCAACCAGATTGAGCTGTCCCCGTACCTGCAGAACCGTAAGGTGGTGGATTGGGCGACAGAGCAGGGTATCCACATCACTTCATATATGACGTTGGCTTACGGTAAGGCACTGAAAGATGAAGTGATTGCTCAAATTGCGAAGAAGCACAATGCAACGCCAGCGCAGGTTATTCTGGCCTGGGCAATGGGTGAAGGCTATGCGGTGATCCCATCTTCAACCAAGCGTGAAAACCTGGCGAGCAACCTGCTGGCGCTGGATCTGAAATTAGATGCTGACGATAAAAAAGCAATCGCTGCACTGGATTGCAACGACCGCCTGGTAAGCCCTGAAGGTCTGGCTCCTGAGTGGGATTAACTACGTGATAAACCCAGTGTTACGGGCTACAACCCTCAAGTAGTCCGAATGGGGTAACATAACTCGGCCGGGCGCAACCCTCTGGTAGCCCGGCCGAGGCGTTTACGCCGACTCCGGGATCTCCCCATTGCCGCATTACCGGTTGTCTTTCACGTACTCGCTAAGAAAATCAATAAACGCCCTGATACGCGTACTTACCGCACGGTCACTGTAGTACACTGCGCTAAACGGCATCTCTACCGGCAACCGTTTATCGGCCAGCAGCTCAACAAACTCTCCGCTAGCAATTTCTTTATCCACCATATAGTCCGACAGACAGGCGATACCGTTACCGTGTAAACACAGCTGTTTAAGCGTCTCACCGCTGTTTGACGAAATTCCACCGCTAATCTCCATAAACTGGCCGTCACAGCAGTAAACGGGCCAGGTATTCAGCGAGGATGGTTCCGTAAAGCCCAGGCAAAGATGCTCTTTGAGGTCGACAACGTTCTCTGGCTTACCGTAGCGGGCGATATACTCCGGCGAGGCAATAATCTTTCTATAGCTACTAAACAGTGGACGGGCACGCAGACTGGAATCCGTTAAGGTTCCAGCGCGGATTGCGACATCCACTTTACGCTCTATCAAATTGATAAAGGTTTCGGAAGAGACCAGTGAAAGCGTCATTTCCGGGTAACGTTCACGGAAAGGCTTAACCAACGGCATCAGGAAGTGCAGCATCACCGGCGTGGCGGCATCCACGCGTAATAAACCCCGCGGTGTGTTACGCGTGTCCAGCAGTTCGTTCTCGGCCGCTGCCATCTCCTGCAGCACAACCTGCATGCGGCGGAAATAACGCTCTCCCTCTTCGGTCAGGCTCAGCTGACGCGTGGTGCGGTTAAGCAGGCTCACGCCGAGCTTTGACTCCAGCTTCTTCACCGCCCGGCTTACCGCAGAGTTGGCCTGCCCGAGTTGCTCAGCGGCACGGCTGAAGCTGCCGCTTTCCACTACCGCCACGAAAATGGCAATTTCTTCTGATGTTGCTCTCATTATTGCACCTGAAGCAAAATTCTATTGAGATTTTGAATATTTTTGTTATTTAAACACCCCGGCATACTACGTGTCATCTTAATACTGATGATGTGGAGTAAATTATGCCGCTGGCGCTTCTAGCCTTAACGATCAGTGCCTTCGCAATTGGCACAACCGAATTTGTCATTGTCGGCCTGGTGCCGACGATTGCTGAACAACTTGCTATCTCTCTGCCTTCCGCAGGGATGCTGGTCTCTATTTATGCCTTGGGCGTAGCCATCGGCGCGCCGGTCCTGACCGCGCTGACGGGCAAACTGCCGCGTAAACAGCTGCTGCTGGCGCTGATGGTGCTGTTTACCATCGGTAACCTGCTGGCCTGGCAGGCGCCAGGGTATGCCACTCTGGTCGTCGCACGCTTGCTGACCGGCCTCGCTCACGGCGTCTTCTTCTCCATTGGGTCGACGATTGCAACTAGCCTGGTGCCTAAAGAGAAGGCGGCATCGGCGATAGCCATTATGTTCGGCGGTCTGACTGTTGCCCTGGTGACCGGTGTACCGATGGGGACGTTCATTGGTCAGCACTTCGGCTGGCGTGAAACCTTCCTCGCCGTTTCTCTGCTCGGCGTGATTGCGTTGATTGCCAGCGCGGTGCTGATCCCGCGTAACATCCCAGGACGTGCGCCAGCAAGTCTTGCAGACCAGGTGAAAGTACTGACTCACCCGCGCTTGCTGATGATTTACGCCATTACAGCGTTAGGCTATGGCGGCGTCTTTACTGCCTTTACCTTCCTGGCACCGATGATGCAGGACCTGGCTGGCTTTACGCCGAACGCGGTGAGTTGGATCCTGCTGGGCTACGGCGTGGCGGTAGCGATTGGGAACATCTGGGGCGGTAAACTGGCGGATAAACACGGCGCAGTACCGGCACTGAAGTTTATCTTCGCGGCGCTGGCAGCACTGCTGTTAGTGTTTCAATTCACGGCATCAATTCAGTACGCGGCGCTTGCCACCATCCTTGTGATGGGTGTTTTTGCCTTCGGTAACGTACCGGGTTTACAAGTATATGTAGTGCAGAAAGCAGAGCAATACACCCCGGCCGCAGTAGACGTAGCCTCTGGTTTGAATATCGCCGCCTTTAACGTCGGGATTGCCATCGGTTCCGTGGTAGGTGGCCAGACGGTAGAGCATTATGGCCTGGCGCAAACGCCGTGGATTGGTGCGCTGATTGTGGTGGGTGCTCTACTGCTGACTGGCCTGAGTGGTCGCCTGGATAGGCCTGTACGCGTCGCACTCGGCTAAGGCTTAAGGGTAAGCGAGCGCTTACAGAAGTTCACGCAGCTTTATCACAAATAGCGTTGAAACCGTGGGCAAAAGCCCCTATAACAGAAGAACCTTCCTGGAATCAGGCGGGTTCTTTCGTTATTGAGGTTATAAAAGAAAGTGCGAAAAAATACCTACGCCATGCGCTATATTGCCGGACAGCCAGTGGAGCGAATTCTGCCTCCTCCCGGCGCTTATACCAGCATTAGCCAGGCACTCTCGGTGGGTAAGCCGTTAAGCACGGAAGAGAACATTCGCATCCTTGTGTGGAACATCTTTAAACAGCAGCGTGCTGAATGGCTGTCGGTGCTGAACAAGTTCGGTAAAGATGCCCATCTGGTCCTATTACAGGAAGCACAGACGACGCCTGAGCTGGTGAAGTTTGCGACTACTAACTATCTTGCCGCCGATCAGGTTCCCGCGTTTGCGCTGCCGCATCATCCCTCAGGAGTGATGACGCTGTCCGCAGCCCATCCTATATACTGCTGCCCATTGCGCGAACGCGAGCCGATACTGCGGTTAGCAAAATCGGCGTTAGTGACTGTTTACCCACTTCCCGACGCGCGCCTGCTGATGGTCGTCAATATCCATGCGGTTAACTTTAGCCTTGGCGTGGATGTTTATAGTAAACAGCTGATGCCTATTGGTGAACAGATTGCCCAGCATACTGGCCCGGTGATTATGGCGGGAGATTTTAACGCCTGGAGCCGTCCGCGTATGAATGCGCTATACCGGTTTGCTCGCGATATGTCGCTGCGCCCCGTTCGGTTTGATGATGACCAGCGCCGTCGCGCGTTTGGCCGCCCCTTAGACTTTGTCTTCTATCGTGGGCTAAGCGTGGCGGATGCCTCGGTTCTGGTCACTAAAGCTTCCGATCATAATCCGCTGATTGTGGAATTTAGCCCGGCTAAATAGGGCGAGAGAAATGAAAAAGGCACCGGGGGGAAACGGTGCCTTTTTTAATGGTTGCCTGTCAGGAATCAGGACGGTCGTTGTTTTTTACAAACAACGTCAGCTGATCGCCCGGCTGCAGATTGTCAGTATCGCGGTTCCAGCGCATCACATCTTTGATGTTCACGCCGTGGCGCTTGGCAATGCTCGAGAGCGAATCACCTTTGCGTACGCGGTACGTAATACTGCTGTTATCGGCAAGGCGCGCAGCGCTGCTGCCCGCACCTACCGTTAAGCTCTGACCGACTTTCAGACTGCTGCCACGCAGGTTATTCCACTGTTGTAGATCTTTCGCGTTCACGCCTAAGCGTGAAGCAATACCTGACAGCGTGTCGCCTGAACGCACTTTATAGCTACGGCTGGTCATCGGCGTGTTGTCAGCAACCAGCGTAGGCTGGAGGTCGGCAATCTCACCGGAGGCCAGGGATTCACGCAGCTGATCCGCATGCTTCTGTGGCACCATAACGTACTTCGGGCCGCTAGCGCCGAGCGTAGAGCCTTTGACGCCCGCATTAAAGGTCTTCAGCTTGCTGACGGGCATACCTGCCATATCGGCCAGCTGTGAGATCTCCACCGGGCTATCAATGCGTACTCGCGCCAGTGCACGGCTTTCATCTGCGGTAGGCAGACGAACGCCATAGCGTTTGCTGTTTTTGAGGATGTCGCTCAAAGCCAGCATCTTCGGTACGTATAATTTCGTTTCCTGAGGCAACGGCAGTGACCAGAAGTCGGTGGGTTTGCCACGGGCCTTGTTCACTTTCATCGCTTTCATTACACGGCCTTCGCCGCTGTTATACGCCGCCACGGTTAATAACCAGTCGCCGTCGAACATTTTGTTCAGACGCTGCATCATATCCAGTGCTGCCGTTGTGGAAGCAACAACATCACGACGTGCGTCATAACTGCGGGTCTGTTTCAGACCGTAATTTCGCCCTGTGCTCGGAATGATCTGCCAAATGCCTGCGGCATTAGCACCAGACGTTGCGTGCGGGTCAAAAGCGCTCTCCACTATGGGTAGTAATACCAGTTCCATCGGCATGTTACGTTTCTTAACTTGCCCGGCTATCCAGTACATATACGGCTCTGCCCGTAAAGTTACATCGTGGAGATAGCTCTTATTTCGTAAGTACTTCTGTTTCTGTTCGCGAACCCGGGCGTTATCCGGGATTCCCATCTTTAGCTCGTCGCCAATGTAAGCCCACAAATCCTGGTTCTGCATGTCGAATGTCCCATCGTCCATCCAACGTGCCTGATTTGCGAACTTACCTGCTTCCCCTTGACTAGCCGCAGAAAGGCTCTGTGCGTGCTGTTGGACGTTACCCTGCTGTGAAGCCTGGCAACCCACGAGCAGGACAGAGGCGAGTAATATCGCTTTTGCCTTCATGTGTGTGTCAATAGTTGCTTAAAAGACGACCGATGATAACGACGAACTTTCGAAAACGCAACCCGGAAGTATCAGAAGTTATCTTTCTTTGCCCGTAACCAGGCAAAACGCTGCTCAGATTGTAGCAACTTTGTTTCTTTCTCTATTTCATTAATTAAATCAATGTCATCCGTTCTTAAAAAGAGATTAATCTGGCGCTCTTTTTTCAGAGTTGTGGGGAGTGTTATTTGTTTTTTCGCACGTAACTCCTTCACTTCTCGATAGTATTCGTTAATGAACAAATCATGCGGTAAAACGCTCAGCGCGAAGGTCATATTGGAGAGCGTATATTCATGGGCGCAACAAATCAGCGTCTCTTCGGGCAGCATGTTAATTCTCTGCAACGACTGATACATCTGGGTTGGCGAGCCTTCAAAAAGACGCCCGCAGCCCCCGGAAAACAGGGTGTCGCCGCAAAAAAGCCACGGGGCGCTATAGAAACAGACATGTCCTAAAGTGTGGCCCGGCGTGGCGAAAACGTGAAAATCCTGGTTGAGGATGTGAATACGGTCGCCATCGGTCACTATTTTTGTTGCCCCTTTGTTGCGAGTCTCTTCGGGGCCATAAACATCAATATTCGGATAAGACTTAACGAGACAGCCAACGCCGCCGACATGATCGTTGTGATGATGGGTTAGCAGGATCGCCTCGGGATGCCAGTTATTCGCCTTGATCGCCTCAAGTACCGGCGCGGCATCGCCCGGATCGACGATCAAACAACGGCCCGTTTCATCATTAAGAACCCAGATGTAGTTGTCCTGAAAGGCCGGAATACTGTTAAGATTCATTTGTTACCTCTTAAACGCGTAGGGAAGGTTGTGATGAAACCGGCAAGGATACCTCAAACAGTCTCAGCGCCTGTCTCGTGGGCGCAAATGCCCTGGGGTGAATATTATCGCGAGGCTATTGATCGTCAACTGAAACCCTGGTTGGGCAAGCTGTACGGTTTTCACCTGCTTAAGGTTGGAAACCTCAGCGCAGAGATCAATACCGAAGCCTGCGCTATCTCTCATCAGGTCAATATTTCGCTGGAAGGCAACCCGATGCAGGTGAAGGCTGACCCTCTGCATTTGCCATTTGCGGAGAAATCCGTTGATGCCTGCCTGCTATCGCACACGCTGCCGTGGTGCAG
The DNA here is from genome assembly GCF_046569695.1 of Kluyvera sp. 142486. Classification (NCBI taxonomy): domain Bacteria; kingdom Pseudomonadati; phylum Pseudomonadota; class Gammaproteobacteria; order Enterobacterales; family Enterobacteriaceae; genus Kluyvera; species Kluyvera sp. 142486. The sequence goes on along the minus strand of NZ_JBKHUI010000002.1, from coordinate 374,401 downwards.
CGACCCTCATCGCCTGCTGCGTGAAGCTGACCGTGTGCTTATCGATGATGGCTGGCTGATTATCACCAGCTTTAACCCAATGAGCCTGATGGGGCTGCGTAAACTGGTTCCCGTGCTGCGAAAATCGATGCCCTACAATAGCCGGATGTTTACTCTGATGCGTCAACTGGATTGGCTTGCGCTACTGAATTTTGAAGTGATGCACCAAAGCCGGTTCCAGGTACTCCCCTGGGCTAAACAGGGCGGGGCGCTGCTCAGCACTCATTTACCGGCGTTGGGCTGTCTGCAGGTGATCGTGGCGCGTAAACGGACATTTCCGCTTACGCTTAACCCGATGCGGCAGAATAAAGCCAAAAACCGCATTCAGCAGGCCGTAGGCGCGACGCGGCAGTATCGTAAACCGGACGCTTAAGCTTCCGGCTGATACCCAACATCGTCGTGCGTTGGTGAGTTGGCGGCCGTACGTGCCAGCTCATCGCAACGTTCGTTTTCCGGGTGGCCTGCATGGCCTTTAACCCACTCCCAGCGAATTTCATGTTTGCCGAGGGCCGTGTCCAGGCGTTTCCAGAGATCGACGTTTTTCACCGGCTTTTTATCCGCCGTTTTCCAGCCGCGTTTTTTCCAGTTGTGGATCCACTGGGTGATCCCCTGACGAACATACTGGCTGTCAGTGCTCAGAACCACGCTGCACGGCTCTTTCAGCGCTTCAAGCGCCATAATTGCCGCCATCATTTCCATACGGTTATTGGTGGTCAGACGGTAACCTTCACTGAAGGTTTTCTCCCGCTGCTGGTAGCGTAGAATGGCACCATAACCACCCGGACCTGGGTTACCGAGGCAAGAGCCATCGGTGAAAATTTCTACCTGTTTAAGCATCTCTGGTAGACTTCCTGTATCTGCAATCAAAGTTAAACGGCAAGTCTGACATAAATGACTGATATGAGCACTGCAATTACACGACAGATCGTTCTGGATACCGAAACCACCGGTATGAACCAGATCGGTGCCCACTATGAAGGCCACAAGATCATCGAGATCGGTGCCGTCGAGGTGATAAACCGTCGTTTAACCGGCAACAACTTCCATGTTTACCTCAAACCCGATCGGCTGGTGGATCCTGAAGCCTTCGGCGTTCACGGTATTGCCGATGAGTTCTTGCTGGATAAACCAACCTTTGCCGACGTGGCCGATGAGTTTATGGACTACATCCGCGGCGCGGAACTGGTCATCCATAACGCCTCGTTCGATATCGGCTTTATGGACTATGAGTTTAGTAAGCTCAACCGCGGTATTCCAAAAACCAATACCTTCTGCAAAGTTACCGATAGCCTGGCGCTGGCGAGGAAAATGTTCCCCGGCAAGCGTAACAGCCTCGATGCGCTCTGCTCACGTTATGAGATAGACAATACCAAGCGTACGCTGCACGGCGCACTGCTCGATGCCCAGATTCTGGCGGATGTCTATCTGACCATGACCGGTGGGCAGACCTCGATCAAATTCGCGATGGAAGGTGAAGCGCAGCAGCAGGCGGGAGATGCAGGTATTCAGCGTATTGTACGTGCGGCAAGTAAGCTACGCGTGGTTTATGCGACTGATGAAGAGCTGGCGAATCATGAATCCCGCCTCGACCTGGTGCAGAAAAAAGGTGGAAGCTGCCTCTGGCGGTCGTAAAACGGCTGTTTTTGCTGGGAAAATAAGCGTGTGGGCGATTTTTACAGCAAACGATTCAAAACCAGAGAAAAAGCGTTGACGGTTTGCTGGGGAATCCGTAATATTCGCCTCGTTCCCAAGGGAACACAGCGGAGCGGTAGTTCAGTCGGTTAGAATACCTGCCTGTCACGCAGGGGGTCGCGGGTTCGAGTCCCGTCCGTTCCGCCACTTTCAGGAAGCCCGAATCAGCAATGATTCGGGCTTTCGTCATTTCCAGCTCCTCACTTTTATTCTTCGCCCAGCATTTCCACCATACACTCCATAAACACCTGCATGGCAGGGCTAACGGCTTTCCCTGCATGGTGCGCGCAAAGGGCGTTAATCGTCATTGGCGTTGGGCTAAACGGGAGTTCCTGAAGAGCACCGCTTGCCAGTTCTCGCTCGACGGTAAAACGCGGTAGAAACGACACGCCCAGATTTCCCGCCACACACTGTTTAATGCTCTCAATACTCCACAGCTCAATGGTATTTCCCATGGTGATCGCCCGCTGGCGCAGCGTACTTTCAAATATCTGCCGAAAAATACACTGAGGCTCGTTAATCACAAAGCTCACCGGAATGTGCTGATCCTGGCGGGTGAAGTCGTAGCCATGAAATTCGGGGGATGCCACCAGTACCAGTGGTTGCTCGCCGAAATGACGTATCGTTAAGGCCCGATCGTTCCCAACCCGATAAAAGACCCCGAGGTCAACCTTATCATCCAGCAGCGCATCGCGAATGACGTAGCAGTTCAGCGATTGCAGCGACAGGTTCACCTGCGGCGCTAGCTGCTTAAAGCGCTGTAGCACCCGCGGCATTTTATAGGCCAGCAGGGTCTCGCCGGTCGCCACACGCAGTTCACCCGTCGGCTCGGCGTCCTGATGGGCCGCCTGGCGAATAGAAGAGATAACGTTGGTCAGTTCATAGACGTGCGGCAGGATGTTTTTACCGGCGGTTGTCAGGCACATCCGACGACCAATTTTCTCAAATAGCTGCATCGACAGCTCTTGTTCAAGCTGCTGAATATGAAAGGTAACGGTCGACTGGGTGCCGCAGAGTTTTTGCGACGCGCGGAGAAACGAACCCTCTTCCACAACGGTTTTCAGCGTAATAAAGCGGCGTAAATCCATCATGACCTCATATATCGATAAATTCGAATTCTAAATTGGAAAATATTCATTTTTTTAAATAATTGGCTTCGAGTACTGTCAGGCAAAACTAAGGAGATAACAAGTGACTTCAACCCTGATAAGTGCCTTTTTTACCTATACCCTGATCACCGCACTGACCCCTGGACCGAACAATATCCTGGCGCTTAACGCCGTTACTACTCACGGTTTTCGACAGAGCTCACGAGTGCTGGCTGGAATGGGAACGGGCTTTTTAACCATTATGCTGCTGTGCGCGGGGCTGACCTTTTCCCTGGTCAGGCTCGACCCAGCGATGACGCACTGGCTGAGCATTATCGGCGCCGCGTATATCGTCTGGCTTGCCTGGCGTATCGCCATGAGCGCACCGGGTGGTAGTGATGCCAGCCTGCCACCGGTTAGTTTCTGGGCCGGCTGCGGGCTACAGTTTGTGAATGTGAAAATTATTCTTTATGGCATTACGGCACTGTCGACTTTTGTGCTGCCCTATACGCGAGAGTGGCATTGGGTTGTGGGGGTGAGCATTTTACTGGCGGCGATCGGGATATTTGGCAACGTCTGCTGGGCGCTGGCGGGGCATCTTTTTCAGCGGGTATTCCAGCGTTATGGCCGCCAGCTTAACTGGGTGCTGGCGGCATTATTGATTTACTGCGCGGTGCGGATGTTTGTTTAAGGCTATCCCCCTAGCGCAAAGGGATCGGCATCCTGCCATGCCGGGAATTTCTCGCGATATTCCCGTAGGGCTGAAAGTGAGAGCTCACCGTCGATTCGCGTGGCCTGATGCGGTTCGGCGGTGGCCAGAATCTCCCCTGGCGGGGTAATAATCCGGCTGTCACCACGATAGTGATGGCCGTTGCCATCGGTGCCGACGCGGTTGCATCCCACCACATAAGCCTGATTCTCTATCGCTCGTGCCGTCAACAACGCCTGCCAGTGCAAAGAGCGTGGCGCAGGCCAGTTGGCGACATAGAGCGCCAGATCGTAGTCATTACGATTTCGCGACCACACCGGGAAACGCAGGTCGTAGCACACCAGCGGCAGAATACGCCAGCCACGCCACGTCAACACCACGCGCTTATCACCAGCAATATAGTGCTGATGTTCATTCGCCATGCGGAAAAGATGCCGTTTATCGTAGCGATGCACGCGGCCTTCCGGCTCGACGAGCAGAAAGCGGTTCACAGCGCCAATGCCCGTCTGCAGCGCCGCGCTGCCGGCAATCAGTGCATTAGTGCGCACTGCCTGCTCCTGCATCCAGGCCACGACCTCATCTTCCGACAACGATTGTTCAGCAGCTTCCATGGCAAAGCCAGTGGTAAACATTTCCGGCAGGACTATCACGTCACGCCCGGTAATGCCTTCCATCTGCCGCGTAAAGTGGCGCAGGTTTGCGGGGCCGTCCATCCACACGAGTGGCTGTTGTAAAAGGGTAATCTTCAAGCCAGACATGGTGATACTCCTCTGTTGCAGGACGTAAACCTAACTGTAACACCTTATCAGGCTGCAGCTTTGCTGAGGACAGTTTGCATAAAAAAAAGCGGAGCCAGGCTCCGCTTTGAGGATAACGAATCGAAAACGTTACGCGGCTTCAACCTTGCGCACGTTGTCCGGCAACTTTACCGGCTTGGTCGCCAGCTCGTCCGGTGCAAAGTCATCAACGTTGATGCTACGCAGTCGGCTAACTTCTGCTTTGGTCAGAATGGCCGCTTCTTCCTGGTCAATCAGGCCTTTAGCCAGCGCGTTACGCGCCAGTTCATCCAGGCGGGTAAACGGCAGGTTCTTGCCAATTTCTTTGCAGATCCGCTGGTGGATAGGGTCGGCTGCCATAACGTCAACCAGCGCTTCTTCCAACAGGCCAACCGGGTTGTGCTCGCTTGGGGTCAGATACTGACCGCGGCCGATGCGTGAACGGGTGGCGCTCGGTGTCTGCAGAATTTTTGCGACGCTGTGGTCCAGCTTATCGGACGGCGCGTTGTAATGGCGACCGGTCGGGAAGATAACCACGCGCATTGCCCCTGCGACAAAGCGGTTCGGGAAGTTCTTCAGCAGGTCGTCAATCGCCTGTTCTGCCTGATGCAGCGCATCCTGAACGCCCCAGTGCACCAGCGGTAAATCCGCTTCGTTACGCCCTTCATCGTCATAGCGCTTCAGGACGGAAGAGGCGAGGTACAGCTGGCTCAGCACATCACCCAGACGGGCGGAGATGCGCTCACGACGTTTCAGGCTGCCGCCCAGTACCGCCATCGACACATCCGACAGCAGAGCCAGGTTGGCGCTCAAACGGTTCAGATGCTGATAGTAGCGCTTGGTGGCATCGCGGGTTGGGGTTGGGCTGGTTAAGCCGCGGGTGATACCCAACCAGAAGCTGCGCACTTTGTTGCTACCGACATGGCCGATGTGTTTAAACAGCAGTTTATCGAATGCATCGGCGTCTTTGTTCTGCGCCGCGGCCATCTCTTCCAGTACGTACGGATGGCAACGAATAGCGCCCTGACCGAAGATCATCATGCTACGAGTCAGAATGTTCGCGCCTTCAACGGTGATAGCGATAGGCGCCCCCTGGTAAGCACGCGCCAGGAAGTTACCTTCGCCAAGCATAATGCCTTTCCCGCCGGCAATATCCATGGCGTCAACGATGGACTGCTGGCCGCGGTGGGTACAGTGGTACTTCACGATAGCCGACAGTACCGCCGGTTTTTCACCGAGCATAATACCGTAGGTAATTAATGTTGCCGCTGCGTCCATCACGTAGGCGTTGCCCGCGATGCGCGCCAGTGGCTCTTCAATCCCTTCCATTTTACCAATCGACACTTTGAACTGGCGGCGAATGTGCGCATAGGCACCGGTCGCCAGCGCAACGGATTTCACGCCCCCGGTTGAGTTGGACGGCAGGGTAATACCGCGGCCAACGGACAGACATTCAACCAGCATACGCCAGCCCTGACCGGCCATTTTCGGCCCGCCAATGATGTAGTCGATTGGCACGAAGATATCCTGACCGCGCGTTGGGCCGTTCTGGAACGGAACGTTCAGCGGGAAGTGGCGACGACCAATTTCAACCCCTGGGGTGTTGGTTGGGATCAGCGCACAGGTGATACCTAAATCTTCCGCACCGCCCAGCAGTTTATCCGGGTCCGACAGCTTGAAGGCGAGGCCCAGTACCGTCGCAATCGGTGCGAGGGTGATATAACGCTTGTTCCAGGTTAAACGCATACCCAGAACCTGCTCGCCCTGCCATTCGCCCATGCAGACGACGCCAGTATCCGGAATTGCCCCAGCATCAGAGCCTGCTTCTGGGCTGGTCAGCGCGAAGCATGGAATTTCCTGACCACGCGCCAGGCGTGGCAGATAATGATCTTTCTGTTCTTCAGTACCGTAGTGCTGCAGCAGTTCGCCCGGCCCTAAAGAGTTTGGAACGCCGACGGTAATCGCCAGAATGCCGGAAACGCCAGAGAGCTTTTGCAGCACGCGAGCCTGCGCATAAGCGGAAAACTCCAGACCGCCGTACTCTTTCTTAATGATCATCGCGAAGAAGCGGTGCTCTTTCAGGTAGGCCCACAGCTCCGGCGGCAGGTCTGCCATCTCGTGGGTGATCGCAAAGTCGTTAGCCATGCGGCACGCTTCTTCAACCGGGCCATCAATAAACGCCTGCTCTTCGGCAGTCAGCTGTGGACGCGGGTAGTTGTGCAGCTTTTTCCAGTCCGGGTTGCCGCGGAACAGATCGCCTTCCCACCAGGTAGTACCGGCATCAATCGCTTCTTTCTCAGTACGCGACATCGGTGGCATCACTTTGCTGAACATACGGAAAACCGGCGTTGAGATCAGCGCTTTACGCATCGGCGTAAAGTTGAACGGCACCAGAATAATGGCCAGCGGCACCAACAGCCACAGGTTCCACAGGCCAATCGCGCCGAGAGCGGCGGTCCAGGCCAGCAGAATCACGCTGCCGAGCGTCAAACTAATACGGTGATAGAAGAGTGCACCGAGTACGGCAATGGTTAAAACAATACTCAAAATCATCATAGAGAAATGCCCCTGTCTTGTAGGAGGTCTGACCACTTGTGATGATATGGTTGTAGTTGAAGCGTTTTTATTTAGCAATGTGTTTACAAAATAATTACAACCTCGCTCACATTGTTGCTGCTTTTTAGCGCACTAAAAATCCAAACATCGGGTGAATAGATTCGCGCTTGCTTCTCTGTACTGGCGCTATCCGGTACACTAGCGATGACAATTTTATTAATGCTGAAGGATTATCCTCATGTACCAGGATCTTATTCGTAACGAACTGAATGAAGCGGCCGATACGCTGGCAAACTTCCTTAAAGATGAAGCCAACATCCACGCCATTCAGCGCGCAGCAGTCCTGCTGGCAGACAGCTTCAAAGCCGGTGGCAAAGTGCTCTCCTGCGGTAACGGTGGTTCTCATTGCGATGCTATGCACTTCGCGGAAGAGCTGACTGGCCGCTATCGTGAAAACCGTCCGGGCTACCCGGCGATTGCGATTTCCGACGTCAGCCACCTCTCCTGCGTGAGTAATGATTTCGGCTATGAATATGTGTTCTCCCGCTACGTTGAGTCTGTCGGCCGTGCGGGTGACGTGCTGCTGGGGATCTCCACCTCCGGTAATTCTGCAAACGTGATCAAAGCCATCGAAGCGGCGCGTGCGCAGGGAATGAAAGTGATCACCCTGACCGGCAAAGACGGCGGCAAAATGGCCGGCTCTGCGGATATCGAAATCCGCGTACCGCACTTTGGCTACGCGGACCGTGTTCAGGAAATTCACATTAAAGTGATTCATATCCTGATCATGCTGATCGAAAAAGAGATGGTTAAAGCTTAAGATTTTCGGGGCTCTGGCCCCGATAGCTGTGGGGGTGTGATATGTGCGAACTGCTCGGGATGAGCGCCAATGTGCCAACCGATATTTGCTTTAGTTTTACCGGGCTGGTCCAGCGCGGTGGGGGCACCGGGCCGCATAAAGACGGCTGGGGAATTACCTTCTACGAAGGCAAAGGCTGTCGCACGTTCAAAGATCCGCAGCCCAGCTATCAATCTCCAATTGCCAGGCTGGTGCAGGACTATCCCATTAAGTCCTGCTCCGTCATCGCGCATATTCGCCAGGCGAATCGCGGAATGGTGGCGCTGGAAAATACCCACCCGTTTACCCGCGAGCTCTGGGGACGCAACTGGACCTACGCCCATAACGGGCAGCTTTCTGGCTACAAATCACTGGAAACGGGGCAGTTCCGTCCAGTCGGTGAAACCGACAGCGAAAAAGCTTTCTGCTGGCTGTTGCATAAGCTCACCGAGCGCTATCCGCGCACGCCGGGCAACATGCAGGCGGTCTTTAAATATATTGCTTCGCTGGCGGATCAGTTGCGCGAGAAGGGTGTGTTTAACATGCTGCTGTCGGATGGTCGCTACGTGATGGCGTTCTGCTCAACCAACCTGTACTGGATCACCCGCCGTGCGCCGTTTGGCGTGGCGAAGCTTCTGGATAGGGACGTGGAAATCGATTTTCAGCAGGAGACCACCGCCAACGATGTGGTTACCGTGATAGCAACCCAACCGCTGACGGGGAATGAAACCTGGCACAAGATTATGCCAGGCGAGTGGCGCTTATTTTGTCTCGGGGAGCGTATAGTTTGATGCCAGCTGCGGCTGGACCACTTCGTGGCTCAGCGGCTTGCTCACGACATAACGCCCATCAACCACGGACACCATCGGCGGTTTATGCGTCTGCTGGAAGTAGTCGTAGCCCGGCTTAAGCTGCTGCCAGAAATCGTTGAAGTACGAGTATTTGTGGCGCTGCATGTTGGCATCTGTCATGCGGAACGGATAGATGCTGACTTCAACGCTTGACTGACCGAAGACTAACGCGGCGGTCACGAACTGGAAGATTTCATCAATACCGGAATCGGTCATGGCGTAGCAGCCAATCGAGACGCAGGCACCGTGAATCATCAAATATTTCCCTTCATAACCGTGAGCACGGTCATAGGCGTTTGGGAAACCAATATTAATCGCTTTATAAAAGCGGCTATCCGGCTTCAGCTGGCTGCGCTGCACCGAGTAAAAGCCTTCCGGACTTTTGAAATCGCCCTGACGCTGCTTCGGCCCCAGGCCGCCTGAGTAGTTGCAGATCTTATAGCTATCGAGGAGTTGGTAGGTTTCACCCATCTTGACGAAGAGATCGAGCGTGCGCTCCTCTTTGAAAATCTGGATATAGACCGGGGAGCCCATCATTTGCTGCTTATATTCTTTGCTGACAGGCGTCGTTGGCGTATTGCTGCTTAATAACCCAGCAAACGAAACGCATGGCATTAAAAGCATCGCAATAACAAATGCGATTTTGCGCATACTACTTGTTCCTTGATAAAAGATAACAACATGCCAGGAAGGCAATCAGGAGAAAAAAGCAGACAAATCTGTTTTTTGTGCGCTCACCTTAGCACCACCGCATTTTTTCGCAAGAGGGGCAGCAGGCGTTTATCATTTCATAGCGCAATCCCGCTTGAACCCGGTGCGTTGTGCTGTTTCACCGCCTGGCAACACTAGCGAAAGAGAGTGTAGGATAAGCCGATGATTCACTAGCTATCTTTGTCTGAATCGCGCTCACTTTGCGTATCGGCTCGCAATTTAGCGGCTTCAAAGGCGGAACTGCTGCATCAGTGAAAGAGAAAATGGTAAACTTTCGTTACTGAATCATTCGAGATGAAATTGAGTGACTCACTTTTCATTTGAATGATGAATGTATTTAACTCTCAGAACTGCGTAAGAAAGGATGCTTCAATCTCTCATATGCCCAATCACGGATGGTCATTGGGTTTCAGGTTTTACTCCTTTCTTTTGTTTCGTTAACCAAAACGCTGGCTTCAGTCTCGATCTGACGTCGTCGTTAACGGATACCTGCGAACAGTATGATTAAAATAACCAAAGGCCTCGATCTGCCTATAGCTGGCCTGCCCGACGGGCAACGCATTGATGATGTGACGGTCACGCGTGTCGCGGTGAAAGGTGAAGAATATATCGGGCTTCGCCCATCAATGGTTGTCAAAGAGGGCGACAGAGTCGCCAAAGGGCAGCTGCTTTTTGAAGATAAAAAGATTCCCGGCGTGCGTTTTACCGCCCCAGCCAGCGGTATCGTCAGCGCCATCCATCGCGGCGAGCGCCGGGTGCTGCAATCGGTGGTGATTGATATCGACGGCGATGATGCCGTGACGTTTAACGCCTACGCGCCCGATGAGCTGGCGACGCTGCCGCGTGAAACGGTTGCCGCACAGCTGATTGAATCCGGCCTGTGGACCGCGATGCGTACCCGTCCTTTTAGCAAGACGCCAGCGCCGGGCACCGAGCCCGCGGCGATATTCATCACCGCCATGGACACCAATCCGCTGGCAGCTGACCCGCAGCCGATTATTCTCGCCCAGCGCGATGCCTTCAACGCCGGTCTGACAGTCCTGACGCGCCTGACCGACGGCAAAGTCCACGTCTGCCAGGCCAGCAACGGCAAACTCGGCGGGCACCCGCAGGGGCAGGTGACCTTCAACCAGTTTGCTGGCCCGCATCCCGCAGGGCTAGTGGGGACTCACATTCATTTCCTTGAGCCGGTGAGCCTGAACAAGCAGGTGTGGCACCTGAACTATCAGGATGTTATCGCTTATGGCAAGCTGTTCCTCGACGGCGTGCTGTGGACCGAGCGCATTATTGCGCTCGGCGGCCCGCAGGTGAAACAGCCGCGTCTGCTTCGCACCTGCCTCGGCGCGGATCTTGACGCCATGCTGGTGGGGGAACTCCATGACGGTGAAAACCGCGTTCTCTCCGGTTCCGTGCTGAACGGCACGCAGGCCGTTGGGCCACACGCCTTCCTGGGGCGTTTCCACCTGCAGGTCAGCGTGCTGAAAGAAGGGCGCGACAAAGAACTGCTGGGCTGGGTTGCGCCGGGGCGGGATAAGTTCTCTATTACCCGCACCACGCTGGGCCACTTCTTCAAGAAAAAGCTGTTCAACCTCTCCACCGATACCCACGGCGGCGAACGCGCAATGGTCCCGATCGGCAGCTACGAGCGGGTAATGCCGCTGGATATCCTGCCAACCGTCCTGCTGCGTGACCTGCTGGCGGGCGATACCGACAGCGCGCAGGCGCTCGGCTGTCTGGAGCTTGATGAGGAAGATCTGGCGCTGTGCACCTATGTTTGCCCAGGAAAATACGAATACGGGCCGGTATTACGCCGCGTATTAACGCAAATTGAGCAGGAAGGCTAAGTGATGGGCTTAAAACAGCTAATAGAAAAAGTTGAGCCGCACTTCACGCAGGGCGGCAAGCTGGAAAAGTACTACCCACTGTATGAAGCAACGGCAACGCTGCTCTACACGCCGGGTCATGTGACGAAGGGGGCAGCGCACGTTCGTGATGCTATCGACCTGAAACGTATGATGATTCTCGTCTGGTTCGCGGTGTTCCCGGCGATGTTCTGGGGGATGTACAACGTCGGTCAGCAGACCATTCCGGCGCTGCACAAACTCTACGGCGCTGACCAACTCCAACAGGTGATCGCCAGCAATTGGCACTACAGCGTAGCGCAGGCGCTGGGCGTGAGTTTCGCCCCGGACGCAGGCTGGCTCAGCATGATGATGCTTGGCGCGGTGTTCTTCGTGCCTATCTACGCCGTGGTCTTTCTGGTGGGCGGCTTCTGGGAAGTGCTGTTTTCCATCGTGCGTAAGCATGAGATCAACGAAGGCTTCTTCGTCACCTCGATTCTGTTCGCGCTGATTGTTCCACCAACCATGCCGCTGTGGCAGGCGGCGCTGGGGATCTCGTTTGGTGTCGTCATTGCCAAAGAGATATTCGGCGGTACCGGGCGTAACTTCCTTAACCCGGCACTGGCTGGTCGCGCTTTCCTGTTCTTCGCCTATCCGGCGCAAATCTCCGGTGATTTAGTCTGGACGGCGGCCGACGGTTTCTCCGGCGCAACGCCGCTCTCCCAGTGGGCGAGCCATGGCGGCGAGTCGCTGGTTAACGTTGTGACCGGTCAGCCGGTAAGCTGGATGGATGCTTTTATCGGCAATATCCCCGGTTCGATTGGCGAAGTCTCAACGCTGATGATTCTGCTTGGTGGAGCGCTGATTATCTTTGGTCGCGTGGCCTCGTGGCGCATCGTCGCCGGGGTGATGATCGGCATGATCGCCTGCGCCACGCTGTTTAATCTGATTGGCTCCGACACTAACCCAATGTTCGCCATGCCGTGGTACTGGCACCTGGTGCTGGGCGGCTTTGCCTTCGGCATGATGTTTATGGCAACGGACCCGGTCTCCGCCTCGTTTACCGATAAAGGCAAATGGTGTTATGGCGCGCTGATTGGCGTGATGTGCGTGTTAATCCGCGTGGTTAACCCAGCCTATCCGGAAGGGATGATGCTGGCGATTCTGTTCGCCAACCTCTTTGCGCCGCTGTTTGACTACCTGGTGGTGCAGGCCAACATTAAGCGGAGGAAGTCGCGTGGCTGAAAATAAAAGTAACGATAGCATCGGCAAAACGCTGCTGGTGGTGCTGGTGCTTTGCCTGGTCTGCTCCATCGTAGTGGCGGGCTCCGCCGTTGGGCTTAAGCCTCTCCAGCAGGAGCAGCGCGCGCTGGATAAACAGCGCAATATCCTGGCGGTTGCCGGGTTAATGCACGACAAAATGTCCGCCGATGAGGTTGCCGAGATCTACGCGGCCCGCGTTGTACCGCGTTTGGTGGATTTAAAAAGCGGCGAAATTCTCGACAAAGATCCGGCAAAGTTTAACCAAAGCCAGGCGCTGAAAGACCCAGCGCAAAGCGTCGCGCTGGCCTCCAGCGAAGACCCAGCCGGAATTCGCCGCCGCAGTAACGTGGTGGAAATCTACCTGATTAAAGACGAACAGCAGAAGGTGCAGGAAGTTGTCCTGCCGGTATACGGCAACGGCCTGTGGTCGATGATGTACGCTTTCGTCGCGCTGGACACCGACGGGCGCACTATTCGCGGCATAACCTACTACGACCAGGGGGAAACCCCGGGCCTCGGCGGTGAAATTGAAAACCCGAACTGGCGAGCGCAGTTTGTCGGTAAACGGGTGGTGGACGATAACGGCAAACCGGCGCTGCGCGTGATGAAAGGCGCGGCACCGCAGGGCGATCTCTATGCCGTTGACGGTCTCTCCGGGGCCACGCTCACCTCGAACGGGGTGCAGCATAGCTTTGAGTTCTGGATGGGTGAAATGGGCTTTGGCCCGTTCCTGAAGCAGGTGCGTGAAGGAGGGCTGAATCATGGCTGAGCAGGGTGATATGAAAGAGATGAAGCGGGTACTCGTTGGCCCGCTTATCGCCAATAACCCCATTGCGTTACAGGTGCTTGGCGTCTGTTCAGCGCTGGCGGTGACCACCAAGCTTGAAACGGCCTTTGTGATGACCATAGCGGTGACGCTGGTAACGGCATTCTCGAGCATGTTTATCTCGATGATCCGCCACCACATCCCGAACAGCGTGCGCATTATCGTGCAGATGGCGATTATCGCCTCGCTGGTTATCGTCGTCGATCAGCTGCTGCGCGCGTTTGCCTACGAAACCTCTAAACAGCTGTCGGTTTTTGTGGGGCTTATCATCACCAACTGTATCGTGATGGGGCGTGCGGAAGCCTACGCCATGAAGTCTCCGCCGCTAGCGAGCTTTATGGACGGCATCGGCAACGGGCTGGGCTACGGCGCCATCCTGCTGATCGTTGGCTTCCTGCGTGAGCTTATCGGCAGTGGCAAGCTGTTTGGCATCACGGTGCTGGAAACCGTGCAGAACGGCGGCTGGTATCAGCCAAACGGTCTGTTCCTGCTCGCGCCGAGCGCATTTTTCATTATCGGTTTGCTGATCTGGGCGCTGCGAAGCTGGAAGCCGGAACAGCAGGAAAAGGAGTAACCGATTATGGCTCATTACATTAGCCTGTTTGTTCGCGCGGTGTTTGTTGAAAACATGGCGCTGGCCTTCTTCCTGGGGATGTGTACCTTCCTCGCCGTATCGAAGAAAGTCTCTACTGCCTTCGGCCTCGGCGTGGCGGTAACGGTTGTGCTCGGCCTTGCCGTGCCAATTAATAACCTGGTCTATAACCTGGTGCTGCGCGACGGCGCGCTGGTTGACGGCGTGGATCTCAGCTTCCTGAACTTCATCACCTTTATCGGGGTGATTGCGGCGCTGGTGCAGATCCTCGAGATGATCCTCGATAAATACTTCCCGTCACTCTACACCGCGCTGGGCATATTCCTGCCGCTGATTGCGGTGAACTGCGCCATCTTCGGCGGTGTATCGTTCATGGTGCAGCGCGACTACAACTTCGGTGAATCCATCGTCTATGGCTTTGGCTCCGGCATTGGCTGGATGTTAGCCATTGTCGCGATGGCCGGTATTCGCGAGAAGATGAAGTATTCAAACGTGCCCGCGGGACTGCGCGGCTTAGGGATCACCTTTATCACCACTGGATTGATGGCATTAGGTTTTATGTCGTTCTCCGGTGTGCAGCTATAAGGGCCGTTAATCATGGAAATATTACTTGGCGTAGTGATGTTTACGCTGATTGTGCTGGTGCTGTCGGTACTGATTCTGTTTGCCAAATCGAAGCTGGTAAATGCCGGTGATGTGGTGATTGAAATCAATAACGAAGCGGACAAGCAGATCAAAACGCCGGCCGGCGACAAGCTGCTGAATACCCTCTCCAGCAACGGCATCTTTATCTCATCTGCCTGCGGTGGCGGTGGTTCCTGTGGCCAGTGCCGGGTGAAGGTGAAAGAGGGGGGCGGCGATATTCTGCCAACCGAGCTTTCGCATATCACCAAGCGCGAAGCCAAAGAGGGCTGTCGTCTGGCCTGCCAGGTTGCCGTGCGTCAGGATATGAAAATTGAACTGCCGGACGAGGTGTTCGGCGTGAAGAAGTGGGAATGTGAAGTTATCTCTAACGATAACAAAGCCACGTTTATTAAAGAGCTGAAGCTTGCCATTCCGGCAGGAGAAAGCGTGCCGTTCCGCGCCGGGGGCTATATTCAGATTGAATGCCCGCCGCATAAAGTGGCTTACGCCGACTTTGACGTGCCGGATGAATACCGTGGCGACTGGGATAAATTCAACCTCTTCCGCTATGTTTCCGACGTGAAAGAGCCGACCCTGCGAGCCTACTCGATGGCGAACTATCCGGACGAGAAGGGCATTATCATGCTCAACGTGCGTATCGCTACGCCACCGCCGTCCGCGCCTGACGTACCGCCGGGGATTATGTCCTCTTACATCTGGTCGCTGAAAGCGGGCGATAAAGTGACGATCTCCGGGCCGTTTGGCGAATTCTTTGCCAAAGAGACCGAGGCGGAAATGGTGTTTATCGGCGGTGGCGCCGGGATGGCGCCGATGCGCTCGCACATCTTCGACCAGCTTAAGCGGCTGCATAGCAACCGTAAAATCAGTTTCTGGTACGGCGCGCGCTCGCTGCGCGAAATGTTCTATCAGGAAGAGTTTGAAAAGCTGGCGCAGGAAAACCTGAACTTTACCTTCCACATCGCGCTTTCCGACGCGCTGCCGGAGGATAACTGGACGGGCTATACTGGCTTTATTCATAACGTTCTGTATGAAAACTACCTGCGTGACCACCCGGCGCCGGAAGACTGCGAGTTCTATATGTGTGGGCCGCCAATGATGAACGCTGCGGTTATCAAAATGCTCAAAGATTTGGGCGTAGAGGATGAGAACATCATGCTCGACGACTTTGGAGGCTGATGATGTTAACGGTCTTTCTGGCGACATTCTGCATTTTTGTGCTGGTGATTTTCGGCATGTCGCTGGGCTATATCGTGAAGCGCAAAAGCCTGCAGGGCAGCTGCGGTGGGATTTCTACGCTGGGGATGGAGAAAGTGTGTAACTGCCCTGAACCCTGCGATGCGCGTAAAAAGCGCATGGCGAAGGAAGCGCAGCGCCAGCAGAATCGTATTCTGTAGGTCGACGGATAACCCGGCATGATGTCCTTATGCCGGGTTGTTTAACGCAATGAAATATAAGTATTAATTGATTAATAATCGAGATTTAATCCTGGCGTTAACCAGGCCACAGTAAACTGTTTCGACGCATCACAGTCGAAAGGTTTCCATGTCTTCCCCCTCTACATTCGCCCGTCTTCTTCCTGCCGTACTGTTGATCGGTATGGTGCTGAGTCCGCTCACTTTTGCGCATACCCGCAAGCCTATTGTCAGTACTTCTCTCAGCTATGGGGCGACGCTGCGCATGCGTAACCGGGAAAAGCTGTGGGGGAAGTATCATTCGACGCTGAAAAAGCAGGCCAGCTATATTGTGGTGGGTGACGCGGACAGCAAGAGAGCGCTGCGTCAGCAAAATCGCCTGTTGATTAAACAGCATCCGGAATGGTTCCCGGGGCCGCTGAAAGCCAGCGATCGCCGCTGGCAGGCGCTGGCTGAGAACCCGCATTTTCTCAGTAGCGACCATCTGCACAACATGACTGAAGTCGCGATTCATCGCCTTGAACAGCAGCTGGGTAAACCGTATGTCTGGGGCGGGGTGAATCCCGATCGGGGGTTTGATTGCAGCGGGCTGATATTTTACGCCTACAATAAGATCCTCGCGGCGAAATTACCGCGCACGGCTAATGAAATGTATCACTACCGCCGAGCAACGATCGTCTCAAATAACGATCTACGCCGTGGTGATCTACTCTTCTTCCATATTCACAGTAAAGAAATAGCGGACCATATGGGTGTTTATCTGGGCAACGGTGATTTTATTGAATCTCCGCGTACGGGAGAAACTATCCGCGTCAGCCATTTAGCGGATATATTCTGGCAGGATCACTACCTTGGCGCACGGCGGATCCTGACAGAAAATACCGTTCTTTAGTTCATAATAAGCAAAAGCAGGGTGATAAAAAGAAACATCAGCGTACCCGCCAACAGCAAATCGGCAAGGCTAAGCAGCGGTACTGAAGGACGCTCAACGGTGCGCTTTCCGGGTGTATCTGCCGGTATTGATGTACCGTTGAGGGTGAGCTTCTTTATCTGCTGATCGTCGTGTTCCTGACGCTCCTCCTGACGATGCACAAATTCCATAAAGCTTGGGGAGTAGTCGCGTCGAGAATAGTGCCCTGAGCGGTAAGCAAAATTCCATTTTACTTTTTCATCTCTCATCGGGTGATATCTCTGGCAATAAATCAATTATCTAAAAAATGCCTTCCTGGCACACTCGCAGCTATAAAGCGGCAAAAATTAAGGGGAACTTAACTGCCGCCAAATCTATTTCTTTAGCTTAATGCCCCCATGATTTTTAATTCCAGCTCATCGGGAACTTCGTTATAGGAGAGCACGTGAAGGCCCGGAGCAAAAAGGCGAGCATAGCGCGCCAGCAGCGGGCGCAGCTGTGGCGCAACCAGCAGCACTGGTTCTTTCCCCGCCGCTTTCATCTGCTCTTTCACCTGCGGCATATGAGTCTGGAATTGGTTGAGCATATTCGGGTCAACCGGAACGCTATCGAGCATCACTTTTCCGCTCTGCTGCGCCTGATTCACCACGTTCGACAGCAGGTTTTCCAGCTCATTATTCAGGGTGTAAACCGACAACTCCTGCTTGCGAACCAGCGGATGGGTAATGCTGCGACGCAGCGCCAGCCGTACATCGGCAACCAGCAGAATCGGATCTTTGGTGGTTGCGCTGCTGGCGACCAGCACCGTGGCGATGGTGACGATATCGCGGACGGGAACGCCTTCAACCAATAGTGCGCGATACACCTTCAGCAGCTGGCTGTAGTTCAGCGCAGCGCTAAGATCTTCGGCGAGCCGTGGCGCCATGGAGGAGAGACGGTTATGCAACTGCGTGATGTCATCGTAGTTGAACAGATCCGGGATATGGCGGCGGATAATCTTGTTCACATGGGTGGCGATAACGCTGGCGCTGTCGATCACCTGATACCCCATATTCAGCGCTTTTGCTTTTTGCGCCGGCTGGATCCAGGTGACCGGCATCCCATAGGCCGGGTCACTCCCCAGCACGCCGTCGATTTCGCCGTAGGTTTCGCTGGAGGGCAGCGCCATCAGCTTATCGGCAGGAATATCGGCCTCATCGGCTTTAATACCGTTGATGTAAATCGCGTACTGGCTGGCCTTGAGGCGGAAGTTTTCGCGGATACGAATCTCCGGCAACAGCACGCCGTTGGTGTCAGAGATAACCTGTCTTACCCCGCGAATACGCTGGGTGAGCGGGTTGCCCTTTGATTTATCCACCAAAGAAACCAGCTTGTAGCCGAGGCTCAGGCTGATGGGTTCAATCAGCGGAATGGTTTCCCAACTGACCACCTGTTCGGCGTTTTCGCTAATGGTTTTGGTCAGCGTTTCGAGGCTTTTTTCCTCCTGTTCGGCGGCCTTCGGTCGATGGCTCAAGCGCCAGGCGGTGAACCCCAGCAGGGCGCTGAAGGCGAGGAACGGGAAGTGCGGCATACCCGGAACAATCGCCAGCACGAACATGATGCTGGTGGCGGTATAGAGAATCGACGGCGTCGCCAGTAGCTGGGTACGCACGTCGGTGGCGATATCGCCGTTATCGCTGACGCGAGTCACGATGATCGCCGCGGCGGTAGAGAGCAGCAGAGAAGGGATCTGGGCGACCAGACCGTCACCAATGGTCATCAGGACGTACTGCTGGAAGGCCGCTTCTGCGCTTAAATCGTATTTGAAGATCCCGATGCACACGCCGCCGATAAGGTTGATGGCGAGGATCATCATCCCGGCGATGGCGTCACCGCGCACGAATTTCGACGCCCCGTCCATCGCGCCGTAGAAGTCCGCTTCGCCCGCCACGTCTTTACGCCGTGTCTGGGCCTGCGCCTGATTGATAAGTCCGGCGTTGAGGTCGGCGTCGATAGCCATCTGCTTGCCCGGCATCGCATCGAGGGTGAAGCGGGCGGAGACTTCGGAAATACGCTCGGCCCCTTTGGTCACCACGATGAAGTTGATAGTCAACAGCGTCAGTAAATCCGAACGTGAGAATATCGTCGCCGCGCTGCACGGTCAGTCTATCTTTAACGGCGGCGGCCTGACATCGCTTAGTAAGATAGCGAAGCCGGGTCCGGCGACGAAAGTTGCCAAACGCACGACGATGAGCCCGGAAGAACTGGCGAAAATCAGCGAAGAGAATGCCAAAAAAGCGAAGGATGTGAATGATAAAACGGTGCTGCTGAAGCAGAAATCGGCCCGTGAACTGGGTGAACTGGCGACCGACATCAGCGCCATCGCCCGTAATGCGCATATGGAAACCAACCTCGAAATGGAGATTGTGCCCCAGGGGTTGCGCGTACTGATTAAAGACGATCAGAACCGGAATATGTTTGAGCGCGGCAGCGCGAAGATCATGCCGTTTTTCAAATCGCTGCTGGTGGAATTGGCGCCGGTCTTTGACTCGCTGGATAACAAGATAATTATCACCGGCCACACCGATGCGATGGCCTATAAAAGTGACGCCTACAACAACTGGAACCTTTCCGGCGACCGGGCGCTCTCTGCGCGTCGCGTGCTGGAGCAGGCCGGGATGCCGCAGGGTAAGGTGATGCAGGTCAGCGCGATGGCGGACCAGATGCTGCTGGACAGTAAAAATCCCGAGAGCGCGGGCAACCGCCGTATTGAGATTATGGTGCTGACCCAGAGCGCCTCGGACACGCTGTATCAGTACTTTGGTCAGCACGGTGAAAAAATCGTGCAGCCGCTGGTCAAACAGTTAGATAAACAGCAGACCACATCGCTACGCCGGGGAGCCGTAGTGAAACCGTAACCCTTCCTCGTCTTTGCCGGAAATATCGCCGCGCTGCCTTTCCTCCCCTTATAAATATACTGTATACTTAAACAGGTATTTGTGAGGGGAGCCTGATGCGCAAAATAATCCATATCGATATGGACTGCTTCTTTGCCGCGGTGGAAATGCGCGACAACCCGGCGCTGCGCGATATTCCTATCGCTATCGGCGGCAGTCGGGTACAGCGTGGGGTGATAAGCACGGCCAACTATCCGGCGCGTAAATTTGGCGTGCGCAGCGCCATGCCGACCGGAATGGCGCTGAAGCTCTGCCCGCATCTCACGCTGCTGCCGGGGCGTTTTGAAGCCTATCGTGAAGCCTCGAACCATATTCGGGAAATTTTCTCCCGCTATACCTCGCTTATCGAACCGCTGTCGCTGGATGAAGCCTATCTGGACGTTAGCGCCAGCCCTCATTGTTATGGATCGGCTACGCTGATGGCCCAGGAGATCCGCCAGACTATCTTTAACGAACTCTCGCTGACCGCATCGGCGGGGGTAGCGCCGGTGAAGTTTCTCGCCAAAATCGCCTCTGACCTCAATAAACCTAACGGCCAGTTTGTGCTGACCCCCGACGAGGTTCCCGGTTTCCTCAAAACCCTACCGCTCGGTAAAATTCCCGGCGTGGGCAAGGTGTCGGCCGCTAAGCTTGAAAGCATGGGGTTGCGTACCTGCGAAGACGTACAAAACAGCGACCTTGCCATGCTGCTCAAGCGCTTTGGTAAATTCGGGCGGATCCTCTGGGAACGTAGCCATGGGATCGACGAGCGTGAGATCCACAACGATCGCCAGCGAAAGTCGATCGGCGTTGAGCGCACGCTGGAAGAGGACATCCATGAATGGGCTGACTGTGAAGCGATCGTCGAGCGTCTCTACCCCGAACTGGAACGGCGGTTGGCGAAAGTCCGGCCCGACCTGCGCATCGCCCGGCAGGGGATAAAACTCAAGTTTAATGATTTTCAGCAAACCACCCAGGAGCACGTCTGGCCGAAGCTGACCAAAGACGACCTGCTTGCCACGGCCTATCAGTCGTGGCAGGAACGCCGTGCCGGGCGCGGGGTGCGCCTGGTTGGCCTGCACGTTACGCTGCTTGACCCGCAGCTGGAAAGGCAACTTCTTTTAGGGATATAACCATGCTGATTCGTGAATACCGTGACGGTGATTTTTCCGCGCTGTGCCAGATTTTTCAGCGTGCGGTACGGGAAACCGCCAGCCAGCACTACTCAACTGCCCAGATAAACGCCTGGGCGCAGGTAGATGAAGCCCGCTGGCGGCAAAAAATGGCCGACGCTTTGGTACTGGTGGCGACGATTGATGACGTGCCGGTAGGCTTTGTCACCGCCATTGAGCTTTATATTGACCTGCTGTTTGTTGACCCGGCGTATTCGCGACGGGGTATCGCCAGCGCATTGTTGAAAGCGCTGTTCGCCAGAATACCGACGGGAACGCTAATGGTAGAGGCGAGCATCACGGCCCGAACGTGTTTTGAACGGCAGGGGTTTGTGGTGGTAGCGGAACAAGAGGTGGAAGCGCGCGGGGAGCGCTTTGTGAACTATCAAATGGAGAAGGTCAGGTAGGGCGGTGATATGCCCGGCGTCGTTGCACTCGGCCGGGCTACGTCGAATGTAGCCCGGCCAGGCGAAGCGCCGCCGGGAACGGCTCAAAACTTACTTCGCCGGAATTGCTTTCAGCAGTTCCGTCAGCAGCTGCCAGTACTGGCCAACGCTTTCGATATGAACCTGCTCATCCGGAGAGTGCGGCCCGGTGATGGTTGGCCCAATGGAGACCATATCCATGTCTGGATACGGCTTCTTGAACAGACCACATTCCAGACCGGCGTGGATAATCTGAATGTTCGGAACCTTGTTGAACAGACGCTGATAGGTTTCACGCACCAGGTGCATAACCGGAGAGTTAGCGTCCGGCTGCCAGCCTGGGTAGCCGCCTTTCGGCTGGGTTTGTGCACCCGCCAGCGCGCCCAGAGATTCCAGCATGCTCACCACGTAATCTTTACCGCTGTCGAGCAGGGAACGAATCAGGCAGTGAATGGTGGCGGTATCTTCAGTCATGGACACCACGCCCACGTTCAGAGAGGTTTCCACCACGCCTTTCGCTACGTCGGAGTTACGAATCACGCCGTTCGGGGTCGCATTCAGCAGCTGAATAAACGCATCGCGAGAGACGGCAGTCAGCGCTTTACCGTCAACGGTCTGGGTTTCCAGAACCAGCGTCAGGTTTTTCTCTTTCGCCGACAGTTCGTTTTGCAGAATGTGCAGGTAGGTTTCTACCAGGGCTTTCAGCGCATCAGCTTTATCAGCCGGGATCGCCAGCGCCGCAGAGGCTTCACGTGGAATCGCGTTACGCAGGGTACCGCCGGTGAAGTCGACCAGACGCAGATCCAGCTCGCTCGCGTGAGCCACCAGGAAACGGGCCAGCAGTTTGTTGGCGTTACCGAGGCCGAGGTGAATATCACCGCCGGAATGGCCGCCTTTCAGGCCTTTCAGCGTCAACTTAAAGCCCTGGAAGCCCGCAGGAATCGCCTCGCGAGTCAGCGGCAGGTTGCTGGTGAAGTCGATACCACCGGCACAACCCATGTAGATTTCACCCTCTTCTTCAGAGTCGGTGTTGATCAGGATGTCGCCCTGCAGCCAGTTTGGTTGCAGACCGAACGCGCCGTCCATACCGGTCTCTTCGGTCATGGTCAGCAGCACTTCCAGCGGACCGTGCTCAACGGACTCATCGGACAGCACCGCCAGCGCGGAAGCCATACCGATACCGTTATCGGCACCCAGGGTGGTACCGCGTGCTTTTACCCACTCACCGTCGATGTACGGCTGAATAGGATCTTTGGCAAAGTCATGAACGGTATCATTGTTTTTCTGCGGCACCATATCGAGGTGAGCCTGCAGTACAACCGGTTTACGGTTTTCCATACCCGGGGTCGCGGCTTTGCGAATCAGAATGTTGCCAACCTGGTCACGCTCGGCGTGCAGCCCTTTTTCTTTCGCCCAGCCAACGATATGCGCGGCGAGCTGCTCTTCATGATGAGAAGGGTGCGGAATAGAACAGATTT
Source organism: Kluyvera sp. 142486 (assembly GCF_046569695.1). Taxonomy (NCBI): domain Bacteria; kingdom Pseudomonadati; phylum Pseudomonadota; class Gammaproteobacteria; order Enterobacterales; family Enterobacteriaceae; genus Kluyvera; species Kluyvera sp. 142486. The sequence goes on along the minus strand of NZ_JBKHUI010000002.1, from coordinate 351,662 downwards.
TGGCAAAAATATCCCACAGCGGCTGCGGGGATAATTGAGACAGTTCAGACACGATGAGTCTCCTTACGGCGTTCTGCAAAAGTCGCTTGCAGGTAAAGGGTTAGCACATACATACACCACAAGCATGGCTTGCGCGATGGCGTTGAGAATACCACTTTCTGCCTCTTCCGGTAGAACAAACCACGTAAAAAGCGCGTGGGATTCCGCTTAACACTGGTTTTTAGTGCGTCAGATCTCTATAATCTCGCGCAACCCATTTCCCCCTTGAACATTTTTTAAGCCGTATAACATAGGCTGGGACAACTTCACATGAGCGAAAAATACGTCGTCACCTGGGACATGTTGCAGATTCACGCACGCAAACTGGCTGCACGCCTGATGCCTTCTGAACAGTGGAAAGGCATTATCGCCGTTAGCCGCGGTGGCCTGGTTCCAGGCGCACTGCTGGCACGTGAACTGGGCATTCGTCACGTCGACACCGTATGCATCTCCAGCTATGACCACGACAACCAGCGTGAACTGAAAGTTCTGAAACGCGCTGAAGGCGATGGCGAAGGCTTTATTGTTATTGACGATCTGGTAGACACCGGCGGCACCGCGGTGGCGATTCGCGATATGTACCCGAAAGCTCACTTCGTTACCATCTTCGCTAAACCAGCAGGTCGCCCGCTGGTTGACGATTATGTTGTTGATATCCCGCAAGATACCTGGATCGAACAGCCTTGGGACATGGGCGTGGTATTCGTACCGCCAATCTCTGGCCGTTAATTCAGTCAATTAATGCGCTTCCAACGCCCGGTTATGCCGGGCGTTGTTTTTTTTAACGCCCCACGCGTTACAATACATCCAGGAAAGTATCTATGGAGGTTTTGTGATGCCAGAAGCTAATCTCAGCGAAACGCTATTCAAGCCGCGCTTTAAACACCCTGAAACGTCAACGCTGGTACGCCGGTTCAACAATGGTAGTACCTCCCATATGCAATCGGCGCTCAGCGGCAATAACGTACCGCACTGGTACCGCATGATTAACCGCCTGATGTGGATCTGGCGCGGTGTAACTCCGCAGGAAATTCTCGACGTGCAGGCGCGTATCGTGATGAGTAAAGCCGAACGCACCGACGAAGAGCTGTATGACACCGTGGTGGGTTATCGCGGCGGTAACTGGATTTACGAGTGGTCTTCTCAGGCCATGCTCTGGCAGCAGAAGGCCTCCCAGGAGCAGGACGAAGCCCTCAGCGGCCGCCACTGGCTGCACGCCTCAAACCTTTACAGCATTGCCGCCTATCCGCACCTGAAGGGTGACGATCTCGCCGAACAGGCGCAGGCGCTGGCAAACCGTGCCTATGAAGAGGCGGCGCAGCGCTTGCCTGGCGAAATACGCGAGCTGGAGTTTGCCATTCCCGGCGGTTCGCCGGTAACCGGGTTCCTGCATATGCCGAAAGGCAACGGCCCGTTCCCAACGGTGCTGATGTGCGGCGGGCTGGATGGCCTGCAAACCGATTACTACAGCCTTTATGAGCACTACTTCGCGCCGCTCGGCATTGCGATGCTGACGCTGGATATGCCGTCGATTGGCTTCTCCTCTAAATGGAAGCTGACCCAGGACTCCAGTATGCTGCACCAGCACGCGCTGCGCGCGCTGCCGGATATTCCGTGGGTTGACCATACCCGTGTGGCAGCGTTTGGCTTCCGCTTCGGCGCGAACATCGCCGTGCGCCTGGCCTACCTGGAAGCGCCGCGGCTGAAAGCCGTTGCCTGCCTTGGCCCGGTGGTACACGGCCTGCTCAACGACCCGCTGCATCAGGGTCGCGTGCCGGAGATGTATCTTGACGTGCTGGCTTCACGCCTGGGCATGCACGATGCCTCGGACGAAGCGTTGCGCGTTGAGCTTAATCGCTACTCGCTGAAGACGCAGGGGCTGCTGGGCCGACGCTGCCCAACGCCGATGTTATCGGGCTACTGGGATAACGATCCGTTCAGCCCGGAAGAGGAGTCGCGGTTAATTGTTTCGTCATCTGCGCAGGGCAAACTGATGCCGATCCCGTTTAACCCGGTGTACCGTAATTTCGATCGTGCGCTGAAAGAAATTGCCGGGTGGATCAATAATAGATTTTGTTAATATATTGCTAAATTCTATTGATTTGGTAAAACAGTTGCATCACTAAAGGAGATCGCAATGACGTTACCGAGTGGACACCCGAAGAGTAGATTGATCAAGAAATTCACTGCGCTTGGCCCCTATATCCGCGAAGAACAGTGCGAAGATAACCGCTTTTTTTTCGACTGTCTGGCGGTATGTGTAAACGTGAAGCCTGCGCCGGAGAAGCGTGAATTCTGGGGTTGGTGGATGGAGATGGAAGCGGAAGAACGCCGCTTTACCTACAGCTACCAGTTCGGCCTGTTCGATAAAGAGGGCCATTGGCAGGCCGTCGCGATCAAAGACCCTGAGGTCGTTGAACGTCTGCAGCAAACGCTGCGCGGCTTCCATGAGCGGGCAAAAGATCTGCTGGCGACGCTGGATTTGGCGCTGGAACCCGCCGATGGGTTTGCCAATGAAGCGGTGAAGCGTACCGCGTAGTGCATGCCTGATGGCGCTACGCTTATCCGGCCTACCGCTCGTTCTGTAGGCCGGATAAGGCAAAGCCGCCATCCGGCAACGTCAAATATAAAAGGCCAGCAAACTTTGCTGGCCTTTTATATTAATAAGCAAATAACGCCAGTTGTCTGGCGTTATTATTTTCTGCCTTAGAACTGGTAGGTCATACCAACGGCTACGACGTTATCAGTCATAATAGCCAGGCGTTTAGTGACCGCAGTTTCATCAACCAGGTTGATTTTATAATCAACAAAGGTGGACATGTTTTTGTTGAAATAGTAGGTCGCGCCCACATCAACATATTTCATCAGGTCCTGATCGCCGATACCGTTTTCCAGGTTTTTACCTTTCATCTGCACGTAGCCCAGAGATGGACGCAGACCGAAATCGAACTGGTATTGTGCTACCGCTTCGAAGTTCTGTGCTTTATTAGCAAAGCCCTGATCCGCCGCAACCAGACCTTTAATAGGGGTCATATTACGGGTTTCGGTATAAACCATTGCCAGGTAAATGTTGTTGGCATCGTATTTCAGGCCAGTGCCCCAGGACTCTGCGTTTTTACCGCCGTTAGCCAGAGATTTTGCCTGCTGAACGTTGGTACGGTCAGAGTTGGTGTACGCTGCGCTGATAGCGAAATCGCTGCCGCCGAAGTCATAGGCAACAGAGGTACCGAAGCCGTCACCGTTCGCGGTATCGTAGGCGCGGTCATTTTTACCCTGATACTGCAGGGTTAAGTCGAGACCATCGACCACGCCAAAGAAGTCGGTGTTGCGGTAGGTGGCCAGGCCGCTGGAGCGCTTGGTCATGAAGTTGTCGGTTTTGCCGGTGGAGTCACCGCCGAATTCCGGGAACATATCGGTCCAGGCTTCAACGTCGTACAGGGCGCCCAGGTTACGACCGTAGTCGAAAGAACCGAAGTCTTTTAATTTCAGACCGGCAAATGCCAGACGAGTTTTCTGTGTAGAGGAGCTGCTGCTTTCTTCTTTATTACCAGCAAACTCAGATTCCCAGCGACCATAACCGGTCAGCTGGTCGTTAATTTTGGTTTCGCCTTTAATGCCGAAACGAACGTATGTTTTATCGCCATCGGAGCTGGAATCATCGCTCATGTAGTGCATTGCTCTTACTTTGCCGTAAACATCAAGTTTATTACTATCCTTGTTATAAACTTCTGCTGCCATAGCTGAAGAAGAAGCAATAATACCCATCATCGTTAATGCCAGAGTTGTTTTTTGCATTTCTCAATCCCGATTTTTTAGCTTTAAAATTTGCTGTGAAAGACCACTGTGAAAAAACAGGAACGTTTTTATCCTTCCCGTATTAAAAATTTATGACAATGTCAGATTAAATATAAAAAAGTATGATTAAGTTTTTCTGTCATAAAAATGTCAATATTCTCCACTAGGCTGCCTGATCCCGCGCAACAAAACCCCTCGCTTTCTGCGCTGCCTGTTGGCAAGCGGCCTGACACCTGCTACAACGTTGGTCTGGTATTGATATTTCATATTTTTAACGGCAGAGAATCATGAGTGATAGTCAGACGCTGGTGGTCAAACTGGGCACCAGTGTTTTAACGGGCGGATCGCGCCGCCTGAATCGCGCGCATATTGTCGAACTGGTTCGCCAGTGCGCTCAGCTCCATGCAGCTGGGCATCGAATTGTCATCGTAACGTCAGGAGCAATTGCCGCCGGGCGTGAGCATCTGGGTTACCCTGAACTGCCCGCGACTATTGCTTCCAAGCAACTGCTGGCTGCCGTTGGCCAGAGCCGCTTAATTCAGCTCTGGGAACAGCTCTTCTCCATTTATGGTATTCACGTCGGCCAGATGCTGTTAACCCGCGCCGATATGGAAGACCGTGAACGCTTCCTCAACGCCCGCGATACCATGCGCGCGCTGCTTGATAACAACATCGTTCCGGTGATTAACGAAAACGATGCGGTGGCGACTGCAGAGATTAAGGTTGGCGATAACGACAACCTCTCCGCGCTGGCGGCGATTCTGGCTGGTGCTGATAAGCTGCTGCTGCTGACCGATCAGCAAGGGCTGTTTACCGCCGACCCGCGTAGCAACCCGGACGCCGAGCTGATTAAAGACGTCTACGGCATTGATGATGAGCTTCGCGCCGTCGCTGGTGATAGCGTATCGGGCCTGGGCACGGGCGGCATGGGCACCAAGCTGCAGGCCGCTGACGTCGCCTGCCGCGCTGGTATCGACACTATTATTGCTGCCGGTAGCCTGCCGGGCGTGATTGGCGATGTGATGGCGAATGTCTCCGTCGGCACCCGTTTCCACGCGCAGGATACCCCGCTGGAAAACCGCAAGCGCTGGATCTTTGGCGCACCGCCGGCCGGTGAACTGATTGTGGATGAAGGTGCCACCTCGGCGATTCTGGAGCGTGGAAGTTCATTACTTCCAAAAGGCATTAAAAACGTGACAGGCAACTTCTCTCGTGGTGAAGTGATCCGCATCCGTAGCCTTGCTGGCCGCGACATCGCCCACGGCGTAAGCCGTTACAACAGCGATGCGCTGCGCCTTATCGCCGGGCACCACTCGCAGGAAATTGACGCCATTCTCGGCTACGAGTACGGCCCGGTTGCCGTGCATCGCGACGACATGATTACCCGCTAAGGAGTTCAACATGCTGGAACAAATGGGCATTGCCGCGAGGCAGGCCTCCTATACGCTGGCGCAGTTATCCTGCCGTGAGAAAAACCGGGTTCTGGAAACTATTGCCGATCATCTGGAATCTCAGAGTGAAGAGATTCTTGTGGCTAACGCTGAAGATTTAGCCCAGGCGCGTGAAAACGGCCTGAGCGAAGCCATGCTCGATCGCCTGGCGCTGACCCCAGCCCGTCTGACGGCGATTGCGAACGACGTCCGCCAGGTCTGCGTGCTGGCCGACCCGGTAGGGCAGGTGATTGACGGCGGTCTGCTCGACAGCGGCTTACGCATCGAACGTCGCCGCGTCCCGCTGGGCGTAATCGGCGTGATATATGAAGCCCGCCCGAACGTCACCGTTGACGTAGCGGCGCTGTGCCTGAAAACCGGCAACGCCGCCATTCTGCGCGGTGGGAAAGAGACCTACCGCACCAACGCCGCCACCGTTGGCGTTATCCAACGCGCGCTGAAAGAGTGCGGTCTGCCAGAAGCGGCCGTTCAGGCCATCGACAACCCGGATCGTGCGCTGGTGAGCGAGATGCTGCGAATGGATAAGTATATCGATATGCTGATCCCTCGCGGCGGTGCTGGCCTGCACAAGCTGTGCCGCGAGCAGTCGACGATTCCAGTTATCACCGGTGGTATCGGCGTTTGTCATATTTATATTGATGACAGCGCAGAGATTGAAGCGGCGCTGAAGATTATCGTCAATGCGAAAGCTCAACGCCCGAGCGCCTGTAATAGCGTGGAAACGCTGCTGGTGAATCAGTCCATCGCCGACCGCTTCCTGCCTGCGCTGAGCCAGCAGATGGCCGAAAGCGGCATTACGCTGCACGGCGACGACACTGTGATGCGCAAGCTGCAAGGCCCGGCGAAGGTAGTTGCGCTGAAGGCTGAAGAGCTTGATAACGAGTATCTGTCGCTGGATCTGAATGTGGTTCTGGTTGCTGACATTGATAGCGCCATCGCGCATATCCGTCAGCATGGCACCCAGCACTCCGATGCGATCCTGACCCGCACCCTGAGCAACGCCAACCGCTTCATCAACGAAGTGGACTCCTCAGCGGTGTACGTCAACGCCTCCACCCGCTTCACCGACGGCGGCCAGTTCGGCCTGGGCGCGGAAGTGGCGGTGAGCACGCAGAAACTGCACGCGCGCGGCCCGATGGGTCTTGAAGCACTGACCACCTACAAGTGGATCGGCTTCGGTGACGATACCATTCGTGCGTAATTGATAGCGGGCGATGCAAAAATAGGCGGTTGATTAACCTGACTATTGACGCATCGCCCGGTTAGTTTTAACCTTTTGTCCCGTGATTCACGTTCGTGAACACGTCTTGCAGGGCCGATATAGCTCAGTTGGTAGAGCAGCGCATTCGTAATGCGAAGGTCGTAGGTTCGACTCCTATTATCGGCACCATTTCAAACTCTTTCCAAGTCTACCGAAATCAACTTAAAGCCCGTATACTGCGGTTTATGGCCCGTATTTTATCTCCTGTTATCAACTGGACTCAACCGGAATCAAGTTACAGTTGGGGGCATAAGTGGGGGCATTCTATGTTCGGTCCAGGGAGATGCCCCCAATGAAGCTTAATGCGCGACAGGTAGATGCAGCTAAACCCAGAGAGAAAGCCTATAAGCTGGCAGATGGTGCTGGTTTGTATCTTGAAGTCGTTCCCTCTGGTTCTCGATACTGGCGGATGAAGTATCGCTTCAATGGAAAAGAGAAGCGTATGGCTTTTGGTGTCTATCCAGCAGTGTCCCTTGCACAAGCGAGGGCGCTACGTGATGAAGCCAAGAAAAAGCTGGCCGAGGGCATCGATCCGTCATTCGCCAAGAAAGAAGAAAAGCTGGTTCGTGATGTGCAGCTCAACAACACGTTTCAGGCTGTGGCACTTGAGTGGCACGGTACGAAGGTGAGCCGGTGGTCAGAAGGCTATGCCTCCGACATTATCGAAGCTTTCAATAAAGATATTTTCCCCTATATCGGCCAGCAGCCGGTGAATGAAATCAAACCGCTGGTTCTGCTGAATGTGCTGCGTCGAATGGAAAGCCGTGGCGCGACAGAGAAGGCCAAGAAGGTTCGCCAGCGTTGCAGTGAAGTCTTTCGTTACGCCATCGTTACCGGTCGTGCGGAATACAATCCTGCAGCGGATCTAACCAGCGCGATGTCAGGGCATGAATCGAAGCATTATCCCTTCCTTACTGTTGAGGAGTTACCAGACTTCTTTAAAGCTCTCGCAGGCTACACAGGGAGCCCGTTAGTTGTTCTTGCGGCACGTCTGCTGATCATCACGGGAGTTCGCACTGGCGAACTCCGAGGTGCTTTCTGGAGTGAGTTTGATCTTGAAAAAGCGGTGTGGGAAATACCAGCCGAGCGTATGAAGATGAAACGGCCCCATCTTGTCCCCCTTTCTACCCAAGCGCTGGAAATCGTACAGCAGCTCAAAGTGATGACTGGGCAATATCCACTGGTATTCCCAGGGCGAAATGATCCCCGCAAGACGATGAGTGAAGCGAGTATTAATCAGGTGTTCAAGCGGATTGGATACACGGGGAAGGTAACGGGGCATGGCTTCCGCCACACGATGAGTACAATTTTGCATGAGGAAGGGTTCAATACGGCATGGATTGAGACTCAACTTGCGCATGTCGATAAGAATGCGATTCGCGGGACGTACAACCATGCGTTGTATCTGGAAGGGCGAAGGGAGATGATGCAGTGGTATGCGGATTATATTGAAGCATCTTTAACTAAGGTTATATAAGTCTGTAAATAGGGAAAACGAGTTTTAAAAGTTTTCCCTAGAAGTACTATCTTTCAGCTGTATAAAAAAACAGTATATAAAACAGTGCATTAGATCACTAAAAATGATCTTATAAATTTATTTTTTTTGATTTTCGTGATACACATCGCCTTAAATGGTTTAATTTGCATCCACATCCATCACTGGATGATGATGGAAATTTTTAGCTGTTGTAGGAGAGCAGGGTGGCTAAAAATAAAGCGGCAAACGCTGGGGTTGATGCGTTAACAGGTTTTGAGTTTCAAAGAAACTGTGCATTGTATCTTTTGTTAGATAATTTCAATTCTTTTATCAATAAAGAATTCTTTATTTGTATTGAACATCACGATGATTTTCTATTTTGTTATAAGACTGATTGCTTAAGTTATATAAACGAGATACATGCCTATCAGGCAAAGAAACTTAGCGGGAAAATATGGACTATCGATTCTAGGTTTTCTGAGATGGTATCTAAAATTCTATTGGTAGGGGATAATCTAAAAAATGATTCTTTCGAAAAAAGTGAGAATTATAGGCATCAGTTAACATTTATATCAAATACAGAAATGGAATTAAAATACTCGCCTCTGAAGAAGTTAAAAGACGAAGGCACTACTGAGCAGATAGTAAAGATAAATGAGCAAAACTCGACCTGTGTATATGATAAATTACATGAAAATATTAAAGTTAAAATTGAAAAGAAAATAACAGAAATTTGCAATGAGGAATCTTCTGTTTTTCATCGGCAAGAGCTAAGTAACTTAAATATTCAGTGGGTAGATTTCCCAAGAACTGCGGCTAAACAAAAAGAATCGCTTATTGGACTTATGGTTAGAAAATTCCCTCATATAGCTGATTCGAAAGCAGCTGTTGATGTGATACTTACTCTATTTAGGGATGTAGAGACTGTATATAACCAAGGGCAGGAAATACGCCTACTTGATCCAACAAAGAGGGTTGAAGGCGAAGATATTAAAAAAGTTATGAATATGATTGATTCACAGCAAAAAGCATTCGACTATTGGCGTGCCGCAGCTCAGCAATTCTCAATGGAATTTAAAATACCACTTAACATACAGAAAAATCATGAAAGCTACATACTTAACTCTTTTGAACTACTCAAGGATATGAGTAATTACGACTATCAAATTATTAAAGACTTTGTTAGAAATAATGATTACACAACTCAATATTTTTCTCTTCAAGACGCATTAACTGCATATGTTGATAATGTTAGAAAATCTCATTCTATAAACCTAGATAATATTGATACATTTTTTGCAGTTCTGTGTTCATACGTTGAGTGCTACGATTAAGGTAAACCATGAAGACAATTATAAAGTTTGATAGATTGTTTGTTGTCTCTGAAAGTCATAATTTATATTTCGACCAAAAGTTTTCAAATGGAATAAACATAATAAGTGGGTGTAATACCTCAGGTAAAAGTACTTTAATACAGAGTATTTTATTTACCTTTGGAATTAATGATGTTAAAGATGGCTTGAGCGAAATTATTCGATACAACCCTACGTTCAGATTGGATTTCAGCATCACTAAAGGAGGCGTAGATAAAAAATATATAATAGTAAGAGAGCTTGGTAGCATATATTTAAAAGGGGATGGGGGAAATGTTTTTAGTTTTCATGGAATTGACTCTGATGTTCGAGTTGAACATGTGAAGCTTAAGGAGATGTTATCTCAATTATTTGATTTTAACATGCTTTTAGAACAGAAGGGCGAGCTAAAAAAAGCATCGATAGAATGCATGTTCCTGCCTTATTATATTTCTCAATCTGTAGGGTGGGTTTATTTAAGAGAGTCATTCTCTAATCTTGGTTTTTATAAAGACTTTAAAGACACGTATCTTGATTATTATCTTGGCATAGAGAATTCTTTTGATAAAGAATATTTTTATAAATTAACAAAAGAGCGAGCGCAACTTCAGTCGAAGATCTCCTCATTGAATAAATATAGCGCCGAGCCTCACTTTGTTGTTTCTAAATTACTGGATGAAGAGTTCGGTGATGAGGCTCAGAAGTATATAGATGGTTATGTACAATTAGTCGCATCATTAGACGAAGAACGTGATGTATATACTAGTTTATGTAATAAATTATCCTTAACTAAAAATCATGTCAAGATACTAAGAAGAACTAAAAGAAATATTACAAACCAAAACTATAACAATATTGATCGTTGTCCTGCATGTACGCAAATACTTCCTTATTCCTTAGAAGGGTTATATGGTTATTATCAAAACATCAATGATACTGATAAACTATCGGAGCAAATAAATAATAAAATACAAAAAATACAGTCTGATATTAATAGTTCACTTGCGAAGATTAAAAAGTTAGAAATTGATATATCTTCAAAGTATTCATATTTTCTTGAGAAAAAATCACAAAATTTATCTGTTAACACATGGATCGATAATAAAGCAAACATACGTCTGTTAGACAATATTCATGAAGAGATAGAAGAACATACAAAAAGGTATGATGAAATTAAAGGATTAATTGACGGGATGGGAGAGGAGCAGTCTCTTTTTATCGAGCGGTTTAACAAAGAAAAAGATTTCAAGGATATATTTAAAAAATACCTTAATGATATGCAGCTGTTCAATGTAACAGAACCTAGATATACAGAACTTTATAAAATAAATTCATTTCCTTTTCAAGGGGTAGAGCTTCATAAAACTGTAATGTCATATCATTTTGCATTAAATTCTGTAATAAGAAAAACAGACAATATACATCGACTTCCATTTATGCTTGACGCAATTCTTAAGGAAGATATCGATGACAGAAATTTTGATCTCATACTGTCGTTTGTGGGAAAAAATCTTCCGACTGATACTCAATCATTTATATCAATGTCTGAGTATGCTGAAGATAATCTCTTGAAAGATGGTAAAGAGATAAGTGCATTCCGAAGAGCCAAGGTTAAAGATATTAAAAATCGATACTTCCCTGATGGTACTAATTTATTCTTTATTGGTGATGGGAAGCATGAGAGAACATTTTTATCAAAACCTTTGGATTTAAACCTCGATATTTTTGTCGATACTTGTCGGCTTACTGAATGATTACTTTAGTTAATAGCGAACGCACAAGTGTGTGCGTTCGCTATTTATGCTATACATTTGATTTTTCGTATATGATCTTGCAAGGAACCTATCGTCGAGTACCATAGAGCCAGATAGGTAGGGGAACGACTATGATTTTTACAGCATTACAACTCTTCAAAATCCTCTCCGATGAAACCCGCCTGGGCATCGTGCTGCTACTCAGGGAGAGGGGGGAGCTGTGCGTGTGCGATCTTTGCACGGCACTGGAGCAGTCGCAGCCCAAGATTTCCCGTCATCTGGCAATGCTCCGGGAAAGTGGTCTATTGCTGGACCGTAAACAGGGTAAGTGGGTTCACTACCGCTTATCCCCGCATATTCCTTCCTGGGCCGCTCAGGTGATTGAGCAGGCCTGGTTAAGCCAATAGGACGACGTACAGGCCATCGCCCGTAAGCTGGCATCGGCAAACTGCTCTGGTAGCGGTAAGGCTGTTTGCATCTAAAAAATTTGCCTGAACATATATGATTTTACGAATGTGATGAATTCAGAATGAAGACGTTAACGGTGTTTGACCCGGCAATGTGCTGCAGTACCGGCGTATGTGGCTCAGATGTCGATCAGGTTCTGGTTGATTTCTCTGCTGATGTGCAGTGGCTGAAAGGACGTGGCGTACAGGTTGAACGTTACAATCTGGCTCAGCAGCCTATGAGCTTTGTTCAGAACGAGAAAGCGAAAGCATTCCTAGAAGCATCTGGGGCAGAAGAGCTTCCGCTACTGCTGTTGGATGGCGAAACGGTGATGGCAGGGCGATACCCAAAACGTGCTGAGATAGCTCGCTGGTTTGGTATACCGCTGGAGAGGGTAGGGTTAGCTCCCACCAGCTGCTGTGGTGGGAATACTTCCTGTTGCTGAGTATGTCAGGAGGACATATGAAATTCTTACAGAATATCCCGCCTTACCTGTTTTTTACCGGCAAGGGTGGTGTAGGAAAAACTTCTATTTCCTGCGCGACGGCTATACGCCTGGCAGAACAAGGTAAGCGCGTCCTGCTTGTCAGTACTTATCCGGCGTCTAATGTCGGTCAGGTTTTCGATCAGTCTATTGGCAATACTACCGCCCCTACGGGACACACGCTGTTGCTGCTGGATGCGACGGGGGCTTACCACTGAGAGATTGCCAAAAAAATGGGGAGTAAAGGGCATTTTACTACCCCAATGATGCAGCTTCAGGACCCGGATAGAACCAAAGTTCTGCTTGTTACGCTTCCTGAAACCACACCGGTGCTGGAAGCGGCAAACCTGCAGGCTGACCTTGAAAGAGCGGGGATTCATCCGTGGGGCTGGACTATCAATAACAGCCTTTCCATTGCGGATACGCGTTCTCCGTTGCTTTGCCAGCGCGCTCATCAGGAACTGCCTCAGATTGAGGCTGTTAAGAATCAGCACGCTAACCGTATAGCGCTTGTTCCGGGGCTGGCGTCAGAGCCCGCTGGTATTGAAAAGCTCAGAGAGTTGATGAGTTAATTTTTTGGCATATACAGGGCGGCAAAGTCGCTCTGTCAGGAGGTTTTATGTTACTGGCAGGCGCTATTTTTGTCCTGACCATTGTTTTGGTTATCTGGCAACCAAAGGGATTAGGGATCGGCTGGAGAGCAATGTTGGGCGCGGGACTGGCTCTTATATCTGGCGTTGTGCATGTGGGCGATATTCCGGTGGTGTGGAATATCGTCTGGAATGCGACGGCAACGTTTATTGCCGTGATTATTATCAGCCTGCTGCTCGATGAATCTGGCTTTTTCGAATGGGCGGCGCTGCACGTTTCCCGTTGGGGCAATGGTCGTGGTCGTCTGCTGTTTACCTACATCGTCTTGCTCGGTGCTGCGGTGGCTGCACTGTTTGCCAACGATGGCGCGGCGTTAATTCTGACACCAATCGTTATTGCCATGCTGCTGGCATTAGGATTCAGCAAAGGCACTACGCTGGCCTTCGTCATGGCCGCCGGATTTATTGCCGATACTGCCAGCCTGCCGCTTATCGTGTCGAACCTGGTGAATATCGTTTCGGCAGACTTCTTTGGTCTGGGTTTCACTGAATATGCGTCGGTCATGGTGCCGGTTGATATTGCAGCCATTGTTGCCACGCTGATCATGCTGCATCTCTTCTTCCGCAGGGATATTCCGGCAACGTATGACGTTTCGCTGCTGAGGACGCCTGCCAGTGTGATAAAGGATCCGGCAACGTTCAGGGCGGGCTGGATTGTCCTGTTATTGCTGCTTGTCGGTTTCTTCGTTCTGGAGCCGCTGGGGATCCCTGTCAGCGCGATAGCAGCTGCTGGCGCAGCAGTACTGTTTATCGTGGCGAAAAGAGGTCATGGCATCAACACAGGGAAAGTCCTGCGCAGTGCGCCATGGCAGATCGTGATTTTTTCGCTGGGCATGTACCTGGTGGTCTATGGCCTGCGCAATGCCGGGCTCACGGAGTATCTGTCTGGTGTACTGAACCTGCTGGCAGAAAAGGGGTTATGGGCAGCAACGTTCGGCACCGGCTTCCTGACCGCGTTCCTGTCGTCGGTGATGAACAATATGCCGACGGTGCTGATTGGCGCGCTGTCGGTTGACGGGACTACGGCGACTGGCGTCGTCAAAGAGGCAATGATTTATGCCTACGTGATTGGCTGCGATTTAGGCCCGAAAATCACCCCGATTGGTAGTCTGGCAACTCTGCTTTGGCTGCATGTGCTTGCCCAGAAAAATATAACGATCGCCTGGGGTTATTACTTCCGCACCGGCATTATCATGACTCTGCCCGTGCTGTTTGTCACTCTGGCCGCGCTGGCGTTGCGGCTTTCTATCACTTTGTAATGAGATAAAGATATGAGCAACATTACCATCTATCACAACCCGGCCTGCGGCACTTCACGCAACACGCTGGAGATGATCCGTAACAGCGGTAACGAACCGACCATTATTTATTATCTCGATACGCCACCGACCCGTGATGAGCTGATTAATCTTATTTCAGATATGGGAATTACGGTGCGTGCATTGCTGCGTAAGAATGTTGAGCCTTATGAACACCTGGGCCTTGATGAAGAGAAATTCAGTGATGAGCAGTTGATTGATTTTATGCTTCAACATCCGATCCTGATTAATCGGCCGGTAGTCGTTACGCCGCTTGGCACTCGTCTTTGCCGCCCTTCAGAAATAGTGCTGGATATTCTACCTGAAGGTCAGAAAGGAGCGTTTACCAAAGAGGACGGCGAAAGGGTCATTGACGAAACGGGGAAGCGGGTTAAGTAACCTGTTTTTTTCGTCTCATTTTTATCGTATTCGGGCGTCTGTTTGTACCATGCAGACGCTCGCTTTTTGTAATGCCAGCTAAAGAAACAGGCTTAACGTAGGATATTTTCCGTTTTCCAAGCTGACCCCCTGTACGATTAAGATTGCGGCGTTCGATGAATTTACTGGCTTGCTAACAGACGCTTCCCTGCTGACCCGCTTCGATCAAATCATTTTTGATACAGCGCCGACGGGTCATACAATTCGCCTTCTCCAGCTTCCCGGTGCACAGAGTAGCTTAATTGAGAGTAACCCGGATGGTGCTTCCTGTCTTGGCCCAATGGATGGGCTGGAAAAGCAGGGCGAGCAATATGCTCATGCGGTATCTGGCACATATACTCAGGAAGCAGCAGAAGGCAAAGTGCTTTATTCCTGCGATGCAATCCACTTTTTCAGCAGTTAAACGTCCTTTCCGTTCTCCTGACTAATAAGAGTTTAATAACGCTTGTCGCGGTGCTGTTGTTGTGTGACTTCCTCTGCTTGTCAACGCTGCACCGAGAATTGAGCTGTCTAGAGAACTAACTTGTCCTTCAGGGGGCTTATGATTCAAGGCAAAGAGAGCTAAGCCATGAGGATTTGTGGAACTCAGTCCTTTGGTATCAAGTGGCCCCACTTCATCAAAGATCATTACCTAACTCATCGGCGCGTGAGCTTGATAGTTCCGCCGTGTTAAAGTCACAGCTCGTTCATAGTGATGGTCAGATTATGTGTCCCTTAAGATTGTTAAGTAGAGCATCAGCGATTTTGTTTATCAGTACCGGTTTGGTTATTGCTTGCAATGATGTTTTTCGGGTGACCAAACCCGCGGTACCCATGGTAAGTGTAATTGTTGGTTCAATGTTCGTTCTGATAGGCGTGTTCATTTATGCCCTAGGAAAGAGTGGAGCTAGTCTCGTCGGTAGCATAGAGGGGGGAGGTATAATCCAATATCGAAGGCACACAATCTTACTGAATATGTTTTTCGTTGTGTCTTTAATGAGCTGTATTCTGATGCTATATGGGGTCTTATCACGAATTGGACAAGGATTTACTGTTTTTGGCTGAAAATAAGGTATCCGCCAGAACGTAAGGTTTCATTGCGGTGTTCCCCGCCAATTTCCAGCGAAAAGCTCTTTGAAGATATAGTACATCGGATATATTACACCCACTTAACCCTTCAAAAAGCCCGGGCGATCATGACTGCTTTTGTTCTCTCGCAGATTTTGCAGTAATCCCTTTCTGCTCTGATAGCGTTTTATCTGCCAAAATGCGTCTACGTTTTACGTGCTTTGGCTTTTCGACGTTCATGTTGTCACTTCATTTTATATTACTAGATAAGCACAGGCCTGCAGCCATGATGCTGCTGGCCTGTATTCGGTTTCTCGTGGCTACGCGTAGTACTAATCGAGCCTAGTGTATTTCTTCCTCTTCGCAGCAATGACAAGTTGCGCGTTTACCTGGCAAGGCATGGTCGATCTCCTGCCCCTAGGCGGTAGTCTCATTCTCACCTTTGCGGCGTTCCAGAACAACGACAGCGGCTGCGATTGTTCACCCTTTAGGGGAACCTGTTCTGAATTGCCAATAACATCCTTGCGCACACCCCCGATCCTGATGGAAACCAACTTCTTCATGAGCATACTGATTTCCCTTGTGCGGGTACAGCGGCAGCAAAAACGTCTGGCAACGAAAGTCTGAATCCGTTTTATCTGTGGGTTTAGCCGGGCGTTGAAAGGTTCATACCGCACCCGTCAGCGTAACGGTGGGAGGGCTATACATTCCCGTACACATAATGAGAATGAGAAAAAGTGCCCTCCCCGAAGACAGGAACCAGGGAGGGCGCGCAAGGCGCATCTACTCAATCAAGTACCAACACTCTCCTTTTGGCCTCCCCCCGAAAGGAAGGGCCGAATCTTTTATGCCCTATTCTATTTCCCCACTTGCCAAGGGGTTAGCTATTCACGGATTCAAAGCCGTAGAGGTGAGCGAGATACATCGCCATATTGCCAACCAGATAGCGGCCATCCTCAGGTGTTAAATCCGGCTGCTCTGCGGCCTCGGTAATATATTCCTGTAAGGCGACAAGACGTGTTTCATCATGCGTCTTTCCTTTGCGTACACCATCCCGACAGGCAAGCCAGAATAAAGCATCGTCGGTTTCATTACGCACTGGGGAAAAAGCCAGATCCGGGCGCAGTGAAATTGCGCGTTCAGTAAAATGGTACGCCACCTCAACCGCCTGATCGCAATTACGTGCAGTGGTCTTTGGGGCGCAGGCAGACAGTATTAGTGCTGCCGCAACAGCAGCAAATAACGTTTTTGTTTTCATATTTCAGCTCAAATTAACGATTAACGCTTCAGCCATTCCAGACAGATTGTGCGTGACGTGTCGGGCGGACAACCCACTGCCCGCTTAGGGCCTATCGCCACCGGCATTTATCCTGGTCTAAATGGCACCGGAGGGGGAGACTGGATACAACCCGTCTATTTTTTATCGGGTTCACCAGTACATATGAGTAAGCTTGCCCGGAACGTCTCAAAGCGGGTAGAAATGGTGTTAAGTTCGTTAGCTAAATTATCAAGGGCGGTGTTATTTAAATTAAGCAACCTTTTCGACAGTTCGTTAATTTGTGCCTGAATATGGTCAGGCTGCTTAACAATTTCATTTTTTTTATTAACAATAGTCATTAACGGGAAGGGGAGAGGGGCAGCAATATCTGAGATCTGCACTTCCGGGTGTGGAATACCATTTTCATAAGCCATGATTGCTACCATCAATTAATTTCGAATGAAAGAAATATATCTGTCGGATATTTAAGGTTATTTTTATCGATAAAAGAAATAATCCCATTTAAATTGTAAGGATTACAGGACAATAGTCCGCGCAAGAACCATAATTTCATTCCAGGCAAGCGCTAACGGGGCTAGCGCTAACCTGCAGAAGGGCCGGTTACTGCTCGGGGGATCTCAAAAAAGCCGCACAGACTTCGGCTATGTGCGGCCTTCACCCTCTGGCTCACTCAACCGGGTTAATTCAATCCATAGGTTTTTTGCAACTCGCCGAGGCGCTGCTGATACTGGGTTTTAATGCAGGCATCGTGATCCGTCTCTTTCCAGCACTCATCCCGGCCTTTGATCCAGCCCCGTTGCGTTGCCTTCAGCGTAGTGTCATTGCCCGATTTATCCAGGGCCGCACGCCAGGTTTTGGCCATCTTACGATCGAGGGCGGACAGTTCCGGACTCTTGCAGATGCGCTCTTCCATGCTGCTCGCACTGACCCCTTTGCAGGAGAAAGAGGGCCCCTGCGCTGCGGGGGCAAAGCTACGATTATCTTCTGGGAGGCATGCACCATGGGCGCGGCCAGGTCCGGTAAAGGAGATATCCGGGTTGCCGTCACTCTGGCGGGTGATGCTTAACACCACTTTGCCCTGTCGGGCTTCCCAATAGTTATCACTCATTTGCTTAACGGTTGCCGGTTGCCCCTGCAGCCAGACCCCACCCTGACCGTCGCTGTATGCCCCACCTGCACTGGCACAGATAAAGTTGAACGGCTGCGGTGAGGCGGCAAACGCAGAGAGCGGCAAAAGTGATAGAGCTATCATCATTACTTTTTTCATCTTAGGTCCTATCGGTCATTTTTCGCTGAAAATTAACCCTTAAGTTAACAGGGTAATATAAGAGCTTTCTGACTTCATCTGACGCCGCTGCTTACGTCCTGCTGTCCATCTAACGTGCATAAAAATTAATGATAACGCGTGGAGTATTAATCAGGGGGGAAACTTAATACCAGTGCACCACATCAACCAGCTACTTCATCAGCTAGGTGAAACGGCTGGTTTGCATATTAACCGTATGCTCTAAACTTGGCCTCTTCAGACGGCACTTTCACCTGCATTTTCATAGGGGTAATCTCTGATTCCGCGACCAGTTTCAGGCTGAGTGACAGTATAAATAACCAGCCTACGCGGGCTTCATTACGTCCGCGGGGAGCCTCACGAGTCAGTAGAAAAAATCAGGCCTAAAGTTGTATTATTCTTACACTGGTAGACTAGTCCGCTGAATACACATAGTCTCTAATGTGGCAAATTACGAAGAGACAACTTCTTAAAACTATCTACCTCATGTCAATGAACATAACATCGATTGTAATTTATGTGAGAAATTCAAACGTATAAAAATTTATATTTTGAACCAAAAGTTATTAGAGCAATAAATTACATTATTACTGTGATGGTAAGCAGTATTAAGCCTGAGCGTTCTTATGGATTATTCGAGTATATTAATCGATAAAACTTACTATTGCGCATTTGTTATGCCATGGTTATTTTATGTTGCCAGTATAGTAATACTTTAATTTATCTTGATGTTTGTTTTTTTATTTCAACAATTATTTAATTTATTTTTGTATGTTCTCTTTGTTGTAATTGTTTGATTTTTGTGTTTTTTTTATTTATCTTGGTTGTTTGGGATAATGCTTTATTTTCCATTTCAAAGTTAAATCCAGAATTACAAAAAGAAAATCATTAATTATTTTTTATTATAATTATAAAAGTCGGGAGCATTGGCATAACTAGAACGGTTTCAATGATCAATTCAATTGTTTTGATAGGTTTTACCTATTGTTAATTAAGTAACTATCTGTTGTGCCGATCATTGCATTTGCAGTAAAATATTAATTAGAAAGCCTAAAGGCCTAATCATTTATTATTAAATGATAGGGGTGATAATTTTGTTATTTACTGGAATAAATTATGGAAAGAGTCTCTGGGAAAAGATTACAAATTATAATGCTCATGATGTTGTTGCTACCTTTAACTATATTAGCAGTGTCGTTCTTTTTTAATATCAAAACAACATCATCTCAAAACTTAAAAGAGCAATTATATAGATTTAATGAAAATACAGCTTTAGATAGTATCAATATTCCAGTGTTAGATGTTAATAGAACATTAAAAAATATGGCTGAGATTTTATCTGACCCTGAGCGAATCGAAAATTTTATATCTCCTGATACTGATGAGTTTAATAAAAAAATAGCAGCTATAATGAATTCATATTCGTATCTTGATGATGTTATCGTTGTTAGTGATAAAAGTGCGGCTTACAAAACTTATCCTGAAAATATTCGATTTGATGAAGGGTTTAACCCAAAGTTGAGACCTTGGTACCATCTCACTCAATAGAGTAAAATAAAATATACTGATCCATATGAGACTTATGACCAAAGTTCTTTAGAGAATAAAAAATTTGCTGTAGCAAGTGGTGTAACAATTATAGGTAGCGACGGAGAGATGCTTGGAGTAATTGCTGCAAATTTAGATTTGAATAAGATATCCTCCATGCTTAAAGAAAAGAAAATACCTTTTGATGGTGACTTCTTAATATCAACGTATGACGGTAGGGTGGTTGTATCACCTAATGTCAGGGAAGCATTAAAAAATAGAATACCTCAGGAATGGGTTGAGAAAATAAATGGTACGCATGGGCATTTTTATGACAAAAAAAATTCCATTGTTTTTTATAAGATTTATTCTAATCCGGACTGGGTTGCTTTCACATCGGTAGATAAAGAAAAACAAGAAAAATATTATGAGAGTTCATATCTATTATTTTATATCACTTCTGTGATATCTTTATTAATACTAGGGGTTTTATATTTTTTGTATATTTCGTATAGCAAAAGATTATTTGGAAAATTCTATTTAGGTTTAAATGGCTTTGATGTTTCATCTAGTTCATTTAATTTTGATAGCTTAGAATCGGAAATATCAAAACACCGTACCAAGTTAAATATAGTGAAGCATGAAACGGTTACGGACAGCATGACTCAACTATTTAATCGAAAAAAGCTCGACGATGATATAAGTCTATTAATTTCTGAACGAAAAGAATTCTGTTTTGCAATGATTGACCTAGATGATTTTAAGTTGATTAACGATTCTTTTGGGCATCTTATTGGAGATGATGTTCTGAAATTTGTGGCAAGAGAAGGAAAAAGAATTCTGGGGGTAGAAAATCCATTATATCGAGTAGGTGGTGAAGAAATTATAGTTATTTTTTCAGATAAAGACCTTCAAACATGCATATCATTACTTAATGCATGGCGATTGCAGGTAAATGAGAGACAATGGAAAGAACCGTCACTAAAAGTGTCATTTAGCGGAGGAATAACTATTTATGAATATGGTGACTATCTTACTGACTTAATTTCACGGGCAGATAAAGCTCTATACAATGCTAAGAAAAATGGAAAGAATATGATCATAAGTAGTTAATGTATGTGGGGCCTATTTATAGGCCCATATATTTCTATTAATTCAAAAAATTATATATGTGTTTTTTATTTAAACCATTAGTGTAATCTTAGTCCAGTCAGACTATTTTGCGAAGAGTTTCGGGGGGAGAATGCCCGTTTTTTGGCGTGTTTTAATTGTGACCATTCCATAGACTAACGCTTATCGTTTCGAAAAAATCATAAGCGGGGAATGGAAAATTTTAACCTAATGAAACGGATCTGCCCATACCGTTACGCGATCTGCTAGTTTTAAATCAAGGGATACCGGCCCCCGTGTTGTTTTCGGCTTGCTGTTGGCTATGCAGTCTCAGCCCAGTATTGAAAACCGAAAGCACTAATGAATTTAGTGAGTATGGAATAGCAGCAGACAACCGTGAGTTACCATTCCATTGTCGAGATCTCATGCAGCACCTGTTGAAAGTGGAAATACAAAGCTCTTCCGAGTTCTTACTGGAAATACCCTTGGCGCGTTCAAGCCCGGCTTGAACCAGAGCCCAACTTGCCCTGGAGCAACGCTAGTTCATACTTTTCTGAGACTTAGCAAATTAACTATGGAGGAATCACCCGTAACGTTACACACCTCGTTTTTATATCCTGCATATCCTGCATGCCTCTTGCTTTTTGATGTTTTAAAGGGGGCGTATAACCCTGTTATTTTAACCGGTATGTTTTGTATACAAAAATGAGTGAAAATTACAAAACTCAAGGGCTTATCAATAGCGTTTAGACTATCAAATCATATACAGTTGATCCTTAGTCAAAATCTCTAGTACACATCTACATCTGTACGAACGCCGGGAAAGATGAAATGAACAATAACGACAACGTTCCTGTAAACCCAGTTTTGCCGTCGGAAGAGCATGAAGGTAATACTTATTCAGAGAATACTCCCCAGACCGGGCATCAAACCCACACTTTCAATCCTGCTGCAGCCATTGACACGCCACTATTTAGGGCTCTAAATCAACTGGAAAAATTATCATCTGCCCGTTCCCCAATCTTTACGTCACTGGCAGAGCTGAACAAATCTCCTTTCTTTCAGGCAATAAACAAACAACAAACAATGCTGAATGCGATTAAGTTACCCGAGGTAATGAATGTGGTAGCCAATTCACAAGCATCCAGGATCATCGATAGAATTAACACTTTCACCCTCTATTACGACCGCACCTTCAAATCACTTGCGAGGCAGGCAATTCCTGCCATGGATGTACTAAACCGGATAGCACGAGATTACCGGATTGAATCCCGAATCAACTATCTTTTTAACTCCTGGCCCGCCTCTGCCTCAGGTCAACGCACTAGACAGTTCGCAGAGCAATTGCAAAAAATAAACCAGCGAGCTCTACCGCTGAATAACATTTTCAGGGATGTTATCGAGCAAGGGAAACTGGAACCATCCCAATACGAACTGGCGTTCCAGTACTGGGAAGAGGCATTTTCACGGCTCGCACAGCAAGCTGAGGATAACGCGCCTTCGCATCGGACTGAAATCCTATCCTCATATGACAACGGAGGTTCTTCTCAGGAACAATCCCCGACAGCCGGTTTTTTGAGTCTTCTCAGCACACAGGCATTGGTCGACGGATTCAAAAAATTACCTGTCCCTCTCCAGGCATTCATTTGCTGGTTCTTTTATCAGGTAATTGTCAGCATGGTTGAGGACAGTATAAAAGCAGCTGTGCTTGATGGAATTAATGAAGTGAAAACTGAATTCACATCCCCTGCGAAGCCAAAGATATTACGCAAAAGTACTATTGTTGCCTCTCATCCGGACTTCAACTGGGAGCAGCTGAATCACTTCCGCCTTATCACTGGTACGAATGTCAGGCTCAGACTCTCGCCGACAATGAACAGCGAAACTATTGAAATGCTTAATAAAGGGACGGTGGTTGCGATCATGGATACGCAGGGCAGACAATGGCTTTACGTTCAGGTCGATGTTGATGGAGAAAAAATCTACGGCTGGATAAACCGCTCTTACACCAGCAGACTCAGGAACTGAATAGAAAAAACACCCACTTCTCGGACAGGAATAAGACGATAATCGATATTCAGCACTTGCTACCTTAGCTGGTGGGATAAAATGCTTGGTTGTAGTCATTATCCATTATACATAACACCTGCCCTTGCAGATAACGGGTACTGAAACTGATATACTGAATGATTATGTATTGCTATTTTACAAGGCTCAGGGCCTGCCAAAGCTAAAAGTACTGACCGGTGAAAGTATAGAGTTCTGCAGCATAATGGAACACAAAAAATAATTATTAATATTTAATGTTCGTTAATACTGGAGCGCTAAGATTATCGCTAAAAAGCGTGCTTTCATCAAAACTAAGTTCTGTCCAGGATATAGCTGCCCGGATGGGGCAGCAAATGGATCATTAAATAATAACTTTTAATTTTACTGGTTCATCACTCCAGCACGTGCTAATGCCTCATCGAGTCTACTACGGACATAGCTAGGTACTTGGGACAGACGTGCCTCTATTTTGGATAAGTCCCTCGTATGGTAGCCAATAGTGCAGCTAGAAAGATAAATAAGCAGTTCAGCTGTTTCTGTCGGAAATCGTGTTACCAGTTCACTGTCACACAATTCGTAAAAAATATGGCTGTGCTCTATTCGAATTGCAGGGCAGCGGACCACAAAGGCTACTGCATTAGGGAAAACATCTCCAAGGTGAGGTAGCCACTCCAGCATTTTACAGATCTCTGCTTCATCCAGAACAGCGAGCACTCCCTGTAACCGGCCCTCCCAATAGCGACGTAACCAACCGTCCCACAATTGCTGTTTGGCTGGCTGTTGCATCTGACGCAGGATATTTCCGATATGGGATACGAATGTTAATCGGTCGTCCAAAGAACCATATTGAAACAGCGTCGGTAATAATTGAAGCATCGGATCTGAGACATGGAATACGATGAGAAAAGTATAGAATTCAACAAATCGTTGGCGACGTTCGCCCAGATCGACAGTGAGTCTCGGTATAGCGGTAACAAAAGCTGGCAACAAGGCTTCAATAAGAGCTGGATATAAACGTCCCCACATAAGGAAACCATCCCATACCTGCACAAACTTCTGCTGATCTGGATCGCTGAACAGTGGAATAATGTATTGGCGAGTCCATGCTTCATCCACTCCATAAAAGAATGCAGTTTGACTGGCCAGCAAACATCGTCCCATCCCTCCCTTTGAAGTAGCGTCTTGCAGTACCATTGTAAACCAATGGCGGTAACGGTCAGACATAACCCGCTCGGACCCTGCTTCACTACGTATAATTAACGACAGTCCATTGATCCAGAAATTTGTAATAACTCCCGCAGGGTGGTTGATGGCTCGGCCCAGCCAGTCGGTAATATTTTCGTCCTGAGCGTCGTTTTCCAGGGCTTGCCAAACTGGTAGTGCTATAGAGTTAGCTTGCTCCATTAAGTCCAGCGCAAATGGCTTGCCGCCATCTTTCACTAAGCTAAATAGTAGATTTGCGATGTCGTAAGTATGTGCTGACTGTAATTCCTGTTTAGATACCAAGGTTAGCAAGTCTTGCCAGCCTTCTGCAGAAAGTTTGCTTTCCTGCAGTCCCTGAATCAGCACTGGCCAAAGATCAGATGACCATAGAGCCTGATCGACCAAGGTGTGGCCAAGTGCAAAAGCCCAACTGGTGTTCTGCCTGCATGCTTCCAGGCAATTAGTCAACAAACCTCCCCGATTTGGTCCTTCGAAGACATTGCGCTTGAAACTTAGCAATTCATCGAGTTGTTCACGAGGTTCTTGTGAAAGAAGTTGCTCGACTGACCAAGGACTCTCTGATTCCACCCAGCTTATTGATCCCATCCAGTGAGTGAAGTCTGAATGTTCAGACGGACACCATTCCGGATACTGCATCCTGATAGGTGCCAAAGCTGCACCAGCAATCTCGCAATCAGGTTTTGACTGGAGCAACCAGGATAACCAGTCGAAGTGAGAGTAAGCCGTTACCTTCTCAGCAGGCCAGTCATTATATTCCTCCAGACTGTGCGCTAAAATTGCATCAACAATGGCTTTACGTGCAGGCTCTGTCGCAGCTGGATAATTCATTGCTACAGCGCGGCGGATTTCGTGATGTTCGGTACTTTGATGGAGTCCTGTACGGCCCAGCAACCACTTAAGACGCTCTTCAGGTGACCACTCGGGATAAGCCGTTATTGAGTGTATAGCCAGGCGACGCAGTAGCGGAATACTCGAGCTCACCAAACTCTCGATCCATGCACCTAGCAGTGCAGGGCAATCTGTTGCGAACCACTCTAGCGCATCGCGCGCGGCGTCAATCAGGACGTCAATAGCCTTCGGATACTTATCCTGTTCATGCGGTTCTATGGCCGAACGCCCATAGCTGATGGGGTCCCACACTGGCGCGGCTTTATCCCAAGCAGTTAATTCAACGTGCATCATTTCCAGGCGCAGAACAACCCGCGATAAGACGGACTGAGCTATACGTGGTAGATGCGGCTTCAGATGCTTCGTCCAAACTTCATTCAGTGACCAGTGATCAGCTTGCAATGGACACTCTGCATCAAGACGGCGGCTTTCAGGCCCCTCATCATTAGAAAATGCAACGCTCTGTTTAACGATAAGCCGATACTCGCTCATAGCCATGAACATCGCCAGCGTCATTTCAATACATTCCTGGCCTGCACATCGTTCAGCCAGCCACATAAATACGTGGTGATCCGCATTATTATTGGGCGCAGTTGCCAGCATGATAGAGGCCCAGCGCTTAAGCGCCGACGTTTCTAGGTATTTATCACTGATGCCGAGCTCACGGCCAACAGCCCACCAGAGTTCTGGACTCATCTGCAATCTTTGCGCTGCAACAATATCCAGAACTTCGTGTGAGTGCTCGATTACAAAATGTTGTGTCAGCCACTGAACAAGCAGTTTATCCCGCTCATTGAGAACAGAATTGCCAAATAGTGCATCAAGATGCTTGCGCGCATCCAGCCACCGCAGCCATTCCGGATCGCGCGCAACGCTTAGTAGAAAACGTGTAGTGTACACTTCGCGCAGTGCCTGTTCGACCTCACTGATCGCTTCTTCGTCTGTTGGCGGAGTACGGCTACCCAGTTCAGCAAGACGTGACTGCCAGTCCAGCGCTCCCCGCATATTACGCTCGGAGAGTCGCTGGACACCATCATAGAGTTCTCTAAATGGATCTTCGCTGGAGCCTTTCGTAAAGCGAATGGGAGTAATATCCAGCAGCTCCCAGCTTCCATCCTCTTCTGTTAAAGCGAATCTGCCCGCAACACTGTCCGCAGGCAGCGCACGGGCCAGATAATTCATAACGACATCGTTGTGACTGTAGCCTACGAATAACACCGTATATTGGCGAAAAACATCCACAAGAAATTGTCGAGCCCAACCCTCAGTCAGATAAGCGCGACCAAAATCTGAGTCCGTTAGCACTAAATCCTGTGCTTTTGGCAGGGCACCATGAACGTGAACTATCCCAGAAAAATCATAACCTCGTGGTAAAGCGGGGGCTTTATAAACATCGGGAATATCTCCCCATAATTCATCGGCTGCGGCCTCGAAATGTAAATCAAAATTTGTGGTTACTAATCTGACGCGATCAGCTGTCCGAAACAATCGCAACAAGTCGTAATGAAGAGCGTTTGGGATACTATCTGCAGGTGAGAGGAGATGCGCAGCACGTTCATGAACGTTAACGTTTCTATGTTGCAGTTTCCCCAGAAACCGATCCAGCGGTTCACTGGGAACAAATCCGGTGCCTTGGGCGATGTCGGATGCCAGATTCCAGAAACTAGAGAGGTTCGATGGCGAGCCCATTGAAACGCCAGCCCCAGCGAAGACAACGAGTCGGCCATCCCGTAAAGCGTCAAGAATACAGTCGTCAAAATCGATTGTGCCGAGTTTCGCCATACGCGAGGTTTTCTCCAGGATAGGGGGAGCCAGGAAGCCTGGTGTAAGCTAAAATCGCTAGTGGATTTTTACGAGTCAAGCCACGAAGTGCACACATTGATGTGCAATTGTAATTTGGCAAAATACTCATTTTCAATATCAATATTATTGATATAAATTCTACCATCTCCGGTTTTGCTTGAGATCTGAACAACCATGAACCTAAAATCCTGCTCCAGTCAGAAATAGAACCCTGGCATAATAAATTCCCCCTGAATCTCACTAGTTTCATCTCATGACTGGCTGCAGCCAAATGAGCGTTCATCAGGGCTATAGGACTTGGTGCGCTCTTTTGCAAAGTAACTCAGACGAAAAGTGAGTTTATCGTAAACTGCACCATAGTCTTGGGCGTTTACATCCAGATAATACAGTGGATTATCCGGGATGTGGACCAGCGCTCGGTATTCAGGGCATGTGCTCAGTTGTAAAGCGCTCAGCCAGGCCTCGCGTATCAGGCTGGCTAACCCCGTTCCCTCTTCCCCGTATCCTCCCAGACCATTGAAGGTATCTTTGTTCACAAAGAGTACTAGATGGTAATGTGACTTCTCGTTCACCTCCCCCACCTCCCGTACCCAGGCGTAACGTAAGTGACACGGGTAACTACGAATCCCCTGCTTTATTTTTTTTCGATATCGCGCTTCTATCTTTGCGTCGAGAGATTCTATAAATCGCGATAAAAGGCCGGTCCTGATGTTGAAGTGTTTATCAGGAAGTCTGAGATCGATACGGACAGCCATCGTCCGTGGGTGTTGCGTAGTGGCCTGAGTTATTACACGAAGTATCCGTTGCAGATACCTTGTATTGAACGGGGCATGACGTTGGTCGAGATTAATATCATCAATCATTATATAATCCTGTTGTTTGAATAGCGTTCAGGAGAGGGGGCTTCAGATGGAGTGTATATTTTTAAGCTGAATGCTATTGGTTTTATTTGTAAGCAATGGGTGTGCGTGAGGCTAATATTTTAGAAAGACGTATATATGCAATGGATATGCATTTACATGAGTGTGGGTATACAGGGTGCCTGTTATGAATGTATAGCCTCCTGGTAATAGAGTTATATGACCATAGTGTAGGGTATGTAACATTGTATTAATTAGCATTCTGGTAAATATATATTAACAATCCGGCAATATTAGTTTGTTGATAGCCTGTACAGGAGGTGACTCCGTTTGCTAATTTTATTTTTTATTACTCCGAAGTTAGTTGTGTATCATATAATGACATTAGTTCTTAAGAGGTTTTGTTGGTTCCTTTAAATCATCGGGAGGGTATGTGTGACGATGTTTTTTTCATTTTAGCTTCTAGAGGCGTTAATTCGTTCCCTTAACCATTTTTCAACTTCACTCTGTAACCAACGAGAACTTCGTCCTAGCTTAATAGGCTTTGGAAAAGCACCGTCTTTAATGAGTTTATAGAACCATTTATCTGTCAACCCAGTTAGTGTGGTAATAAAGGTCATATCCACCAATTTATCTTCAGTTAATAGTTTTTCAGTTGTCATGCTAGATTCTCCGGTTGCTATGGGTGAGGCCAGAGTTGTAGTCTGCAATTGACTTTCCGTTCTGGCATAACAACCGGTTGTCATGTAAAAAATAAAATGTGCGGTTTAAGGAAAGAATGAATTTAAGGTAATGCCTCTATACGTATGCAATAGCAGTATCGTTGTTGTCATCCCCGGGATTAGGATATGAACTCCTTGCTATTTATCTGTACTTTTTATAATTTACTGACACTCATGCCCGGATAGAAATCATCCGCTCTTCGCCTGTTGAGACTCTTACCCAGAGCAACAGGAATGCCATTTCCGTGACCGTATACACGTTATCAACAACAACACATTGAGTTTATGAACTAAAAATGAAATTTTTGGACATAAAATCACATAGTGACAGGGGGTGCTGTATGAACGGATTTAGCGATGAGAGGAATGCAATTCTTTACTTATACTTCAAATTGAAGGAGAGAGGAGCAGACATCACTCCTGAATCATCAGAAACAAATATCCGCAATTATGAAAGAAAAGTTCGGGCGTTTTTGTTGAAAAATAATAATGTCACTGAGGCAGTTGTAGATACTCTCATTAACAATATCCGGGTTGAGGCTAAAAAGGCGATCCCTTCCGAAGAGGAGCTGGAGTGGTTCACAGAAGATCCTCGCGCAAGTTACTGGTTACTATGTAAAGTAGATAAAACTGAGATAGGTTTTACCTTTGATACCGGACCTCTTCCTGGTCAGAGTGAGAATTCGCTTTTGAAGGAACCGTCTGTTTACGGGTTTAATCTTCCTCCGACGCATGAGGCCAGGATGCAGTTCCTGAAAGAGAAAATAATTAAAACAATTCCCGTTGGGCCAACCAGAGACGTTATACTGAACTGGCATAAAGAATGGGTTGAGTTAATTACAAAGGATAACCTATTTTCTGATGTCAACGGAAAAACAGGTGTCACTGTTGAGTGGTTACTGAAATACCTGCAGGATAATAGTGTTGCACTGCAATGGTACCGGCATGCTGAAAGTACTGATGAGAAAATTGCTTACTGTTATGCATCCTATTTTCTCTGGCGAGAAAACCTGATGATTGGTCAGGCAGAAAAAGATTTGTTTGTTAAAAAATTCAAAAGTGCATTGAGTACGCAAAAAAGCAGAGAAAAGAAACGCACAGGTAATAATAAAGTCCTTAACGTGACGGTATCACAGGAAACGCATGACAAAATACGGGATATCTGTACCCGTGAAGGAATTTCAAATGCCAGAGTCATTGAGTATGCGATAAACTTGGCATGGAAGCAAAAAACAAATCCACACTAAATATTATTTCAGATAGATATTATCCTGATGAATCACATGGCAAAGCAGTCTCTTTCAGACTGCTTTTTTATTATCAATTCGGGATGATGGTATGAATACTGAAAGTGGTTATTCCTCGTTGCTTAAGCCCATATCAGGATTACCTGAATGGGTGACTGAGCGCTTAATGCAACAGATACGACAGATATCAGAATACAGGCCGGTAATAGGTATTATGGGAAAAACCGGCTCAGGGAAAAGCAGTCTGTGTAATGCCCTGTTTGCTGGTGAGGTATCACCGGTCAGTGATGTCGCTGCCTGCACCCGTGCGCCCCTTCACCTGCATCTGCAACTCGGTGAACGAGCCATGACGATAGTTGACCTGCCTGGCGTGGGGGAAAGTAGCATTCGCGATGCTGAATATACTGCGTTGTATCGCAACCAACTTCCCCGGCTTGATCTGGTATTGTGGCTGATTAAGGCCGATGACCGGGCGCTGGCGGTGGATGAACTCTTTTACCGTCAGGTGATTGGTGAAGCATACCGGCATAAAGTACTGTTTGTTATCAGCCAGTCGGACAAGGCCGAACCCACCAGTGGTGGGGGGCAGTTGTCCATGGAGCAGAAGCAGAATATCAGTCGCAAAAGCTGTCTGTTGCATGAACTGTTTCAGCCCGTGCATCCCGTGTGTGCGGTGTCGGTCCGGCTGCAGTGGGGACTGCGGGTGATGGCTGAACGAATGATTAAGTGCCTTCCTCGCGAGGCCAGCAGTCCCGTGGTGGCACAACTGCAGGCTCCCTTTCGCACAGCAGCAGTCCATGAAAAAGCGCGTGACGATTTTGGTGAAACCGTCGGGGCGGCGCTGGATACGGTGAGTGCCCTGCCGTTGATACCGGCTCCGGTGCGGGCAGTTATCAGGGCGGTACGCGATACAGTGGTGTCGGTTGCCCGTAGCGTCTGGAATTTCTTCTTCTGAGTATTTAATTCGGCTAATTCTTTCCTGAGCCCCGACGCCTGTGCGACGGGGCTTTCATTTATTATTTCCCGTTATTAGGAGTCTGCTTATGACCCGTCTGGCTTCGCGCTTTGGCGCTGCAAACCTTATCCGTCGTGACCGCCCGTTAACTCGTGAGGAGCTGTTTCACGTGGTGCCCAGCGTATTCAGCGAGGACAAACACGAATCCCGTAGTGAAAGATACACATATATACCCACCATCT
This sequence comes from Kluyvera sp. 142486, assembly GCF_046569695.1. Lineage (NCBI taxonomy): Bacteria > Pseudomonadati > Pseudomonadota > Gammaproteobacteria > Enterobacterales > Enterobacteriaceae > Kluyvera > Kluyvera sp. 142486. The sequence goes on along the minus strand of NZ_JBKHUI010000002.1, from coordinate 320,978 downwards.
CTTTGCTGGACAGCCTGCAGCGGGAAGGCTTCCGGCCATTCTTTGCCTGCCAGACCCGCGTGCGTGACCCTGGTCGTCGTGAACATACGAAGCACATGCTGCGCCTGCGTCGGGAGGGGCAAATTACCGGTAAGCAGGTGCCGGAAATTATCCTCCTCAACTCCCATGATGGCACCAGCTCGTACCAGATGTTGCCTGGCCTGTTCAGGGCTGTGTGTCAAAACGGTCTTGTCTGCGGTGAGTCGTTTGGCGAGGTAAGGGTGCCACACAAGGGGGATGTGGTGAGTCAGGTGATTGAGGGGGCCTATGAGGTGCTGGGGATTTTTGACCGTGTGGAAGAAAAGCGGGATGCCATGCAGTCGTTGCTCTTACCGCCACCTGCGCAGCAGGCACTGGCAAAAGCCGCGCTGACGTACCGCTTTGGGGAGGACCACCAGCCGGTTGCGCCGTCACTGGTACTCTCCCCCCGGCGCTGGCAGGATGAAAGTAATGACCTGTGGACCACTTATCAGCGAATTCAGGAGAACCTGATTAAGGGTGGGCTCAGTGGTCGTAGCGCAAAAGGCGGGCGCACGCATACCCGTGCGGTACGCGGCATAGACGGTGATGTGAAGCTTAACCGGGCACTGTGGGTGATGGCGGAAGCAATGCTCAGTGGTCTCCTCCCTGCGTGAGTTCACACTTTGCATTAAATAACGTTACGGCAATGTTAATAAATGACACTTCCTGTCATTTCTGGCGGGGATGTTTGCCGGTTAATTCACCGGAAAATGGCGCAGGCCTGACAGATACAGGCTTCAGGCCTTCCTCAAAATAGCCGCTCCCGCAGACATATCCTGTCAACCCCCTCCTTTAGAATCGCATGCCTTTCAACCGGTTAACCTGCACGGAGAATCCATCATGCCACTGGCAGAGCGCCGCTACGACAGACTGGCGGTCAGGCTGTCGCTGATTATCAGCCGCCTCGTGGCGGGTGAAACGCTGGACATGCAAAAGCTCTCAACCGAGTTTGATGTGTCAGTTCGCACCCTTTACCGGGATTTTCGTGAGCGGCTGATTTATCTGGACCTCGAATGTCATCAGGGCTGCTATCGCCTGCGGACAGGGGCCGGGCCGCAGGGCGAGCTGGACGTCCTGAGCTTTGCCCACCGTACCGGCATCGCCGGTCTCTTTCCGGGGCTGGACCGTCGGCTGGTGAGCCTGCTGCTGAACTGCGAGGGTGCACCCTGCCTGACCGGGGATGCCGTTTCTGTAGGCTCACCCGCGACCCCACTGTCCTTTTACCGGCTGATACAGGCTATTACCACCTGCCAGCGCGTCACGCTGCTGGCTGACGGAAAACGTTGCGAAAGACTGGCCCCTTACCGGTTGATTGTGCAGCAGGGCCACTGGTACCTGATTGCGGAGCACAACAACCATCCGGCGGTATTTGCGCTCAGTGATATTCATCTTGTGCAGCCCCTTATGGAGAGCTTCAGACGCAACGAGCGCCTTTACCGTCTGACGGAGGATTTACGTTTTATCCGGGCACTGCCGCACTTTAATGTCGTCCTGCAGTCGCTCAACAGTCTGTCTTCACCCTGAGTTTTACCGGTCTGCATCCGCTAGGCGGATGCAGACCTTTTTATTATTTACACACAACAAGGTACTAATGATGAAGCGAAACCTGAACACCAGCTACCGGCTGGTATGGAGCGAGGTTCTGGGAGCATTTGTTATTGTCTCAGAGCTGGCAAAAGCAAAAGGAAAGCGCAGCACTGCCGTTCTGGCGCTGGCAGTTGCCGGACTGGTGGCAAGTCCTGCCGCACTGGCCGGCGATGCACCGGGTAATATCAGCACTGTCGCTGCCGGAGACGTGGCGAGCAACACTGTTATCAGCAACCATGACACCCAGCTGGTATCCGGTACGGCAAACAACACGGTCATCAGCACCGGTCAGGAATACGGCGATGACGACGAGGCCAACAGCGGTGGTCAGTTTGTTCAGGCCGGGGGTATGGCAAACCAGACGACCATTAACGGTAATGGTCTGCAGGGTGTACTGGCAGGCGGCAGCGCCACGGACACCACCGTCAACAGCGGCGGCGGTCAGAGCGTACATGGTCAGGCATCAGATACGGTACTCAATGGCGGGGCGCAGTGGGTACACAGTGGTGGCAGCGTAGCAGGTACCGTCATTAATGAAGGTGGATATCAGCTGGTCAAGGCCGGGGCGCAGGCGACCGGTACCGTGGTCAACACCGGTGCACAGGGTGGCCCGGATGCGGAAAACAGTGACGGAATGTTTGTATCTGGCACCGCCACCGATACCACCATCAGTGCGAATGGTCGTCAGATTATTGCCGCTGGTGGGCTTGCCACCGGCACAGTGATAAAAGCGGGTGGCGACCAGAGTGTGCACGGTTCGGCAACCCATACCCGCCTGGATGGCGGTAATCAGTACGTGCATGCCGGTGCATCCGCAACTGATACGGTAATCAATGCAGGCGGCTGGCAGGTGGTGAAAAGCGGTGCGACAGCGGACAACACCACGGTCAACACAGACGGCAAACTGCAGGTGAGTGCCGGAGGCAATGCCACGAACGTTACCCAGAATGCCGGGGGCGCACTGGTGACGAACACCAGTGCCACCGTGTCCGGGACCAACAGTTTGGGTAACTTCAGCGTCGATGCCGCGACTGCCAGTGCCACTAACGTGCTGCTGGAAAACGGCGGGCGTCTTGATGTGCTGGGTAACGGCAGCGCCGATACCACTACGGTTAATCAGGGCGGTATTCTGGCAGTCTCCTCCGGCGGTAAGGCGCAGAACATCGTGATGCATGACGGGGGTGTACTGATTGCCGATACCGGCGCAACGGTCAGCGGCACAAACACCTCTGGCGCATTCGGCATTGACGGTGCAACTGGTAAAGCCAGTAACCTGCGTCTTGATAATGGCAGTCAGTTCACGGTACTGGGTAATGGCAGTGCGGATAACACCACCATCGGGGCAGGCAGCACGCTGAAAGTGGCACAGGGCGGAACGCTCACCGGCACCACCTCATTTGGCGACGGTGCATCGCTGACGGGGGACGCCACCAACAGCGGACAACTGCACTTCAGCACGGGTAACGGTCAGAACGCGGTCATCAGCGGTTCGGTAAGCGGTGACGGGCAGCTACTCAAGGACGGTGACGGCATCCTGACGGTCAGCAACGGCACACTGTCCCAGTCACAGGTAAACCTGAATCAGGGTACGCTGGCGCTGAACAATGCCATTATCAACAGCGATATCATTGCGCAGTCCGGTACGCAGGTCCGCCTGACCGGCAACTCCGTGATGAACGGGGCGATTGACCCGACTGACGTCTCACTCGACAGCGGTGCAAGCTGGAATATTCAGCGCGGTGCAGCGGTGAAATCGGTGCTTGATAACCTGGATAACGCCGGAACCATCAGCTTTTCGCCTGCACCGGCAAACGGTTCGTTTGTCCCTGAAACGCTGACGGTCAAGAATCTGACGGGCCGCAACGGCACCCTTAACCTGTCTATTCGTCTTGATGACCCGGCCTTCCCGACCGATATGCTGGTCATTGACGGCGGGCAGGCAACCGGTAAAACCTGGCTGAACTTCACCAATACCGGTGATGCCGGGCTGGGGCTGGCGACAACCGGCAGCGGTATCAAAGTGGTGGAGGCGATTAATGGAGCCACCACCGAAGCCGGAGCCTTTGCGCTGGGCCGCAAACTGCAGGCCGGGGCGTACAACTACACTCTGAGCCACGGCAGTGCCGATGAAAACTGGTATCTGTCCAGTGAAGCGGGCTACCGTGCCGAAGTGGCACTGTACGCCTCTTTGTTTGCGCAGAGCATGGATTACGACCGGGCGCTGGCCGGAACATATAGCCAGCGCAGCAGTGCGGTGAACGACCAGGGGCTCTGGGGGCGTATTCAGGGCGGGCATACCGGGCATGACGGTAACGGAGGTATTGCCCGGGGCGACACTCCGGAAAGCAGCGGCAGCTACGGCTTCATCCAGCTCGGCGGAGACCTGCTGAAGCGTGATAACGGCTCGCTTTCCCTGACCAGTGGCCTGTATGGCGCGGCAGGCCAGTCGCTGGTGGATGTGAAAAACGATGACCGCTCTGCGGCAGGCAGTGTGCGCGACACCGTGTACAGCCTCGGCGGGTATCTGACGGCAGTTCATGATACCAGCGGGCTGTGGGCCGATGTAGTGGCACAGGGCTCCCGTCACAGCCTGAAGGCCAGCTCTGCGGATAACCGTTTTGAAACTGACGGCACCGGCTGGCTGGCCTCTGTGGAAACCGGTCTGCCGTTTAACATCAGTCAGGGACTGGTGCTGGAGCCACAGCTGCAGTACGTCTGGCAGAGACTGTCTCTGGATAACGGGCATGACAACGGCGGTTACGTGAACTTTGGTGACGGCAGTGCGCAACATGTCCGCGTTGGTATTCGTTTCGGCAGTTCGTCTGAAATGGACTTCGGCCAGGGCACCTCTGCAGTCGCAGGGTTTGCTGACAGCATCAAGCGCAGCGCAAGCGAGCTGCCGGTGAACTGGTGGGTGCGTCCGTCGGTCATCCGTACCTTCAGTTCAGACGGCGATATGAGCATGGGCACGGCGGCTGCAGGCAGCAATGTCAGCTTCACCCCGTCTCAGGATGGCACCTCGCTTGACCTGCAGGCAGGTATTGAAGCGCGTGTCCGCCAGAACGTGACGCTGGGTGTACAGGGAGGCTATACCCGCAGCGTCAGCGGCAACAGTGCTGACGGTTACAACGGTCAGGCTACACTGAACGTCGCCTTCTGATAATCCGGCCACTCTGACTTGAGTGGTATCAGCAGTTCTCACAGCCCCTGTTGCTCAGCCAGCAGGGGCTTTTTGCATTTAAGGAGCGCGTCATGCCTGAATCTCACTTACTGCCACCGGGGCCGTTCACCCGGCAGCAGGCCGAAGCCATTATCAGTCGGAACCACAACGTCACCATCGAAGATGACCAGAACACGCATTTTTGTCTGGTTGTACGTGACGATGATGGCTGCATGGTCTGGCGGGCATGGAATTTTGAACCGGATGCCGGTGAAGGTCTTAACCACTATATCCGCAGGTCAGGCATCTGCACTGACACCTTCCCCCGCTGACGCCGAATCATTTACCAGCAACATTTCACCTTCCCGAACACGCTTTATTACCTCATACGCCAGCCATCGCCGCTGGCGTTTTTTATTAACGGAGACATACCCGTGACAATAGCGACACAAAACAACCTCGCATCTGCTGCTAACGGATCTGAATTTGAACTGACCGTAACGCAGGTACCCGACGAACAGCGTCTCGATTTCTGGCCGCAGCACTTTGGCACTATCCCGCAGTGGATAACGCTGGAACCCCGTATTTTCGCCGGGATGGACCGCTTCTGTGATGAGTACAACGGTGGCATCTGGTCCTTTTACACGCTCAGCAATGGCGGCGCGTTTATGGCTCCCGATGCTGACAGTGACGATAAATGGCATCTGCTCAACAGCATGAACGGCAATGATGCGCAAATGAGCGCGGAAGCCGCCGGTATCGCTGTCTGCCTGATTGAATACAGCCATCACGCCTGCCGTACAGAGTGTGACGCAATGACCGTGCACTATTACCGCCTGAGGGACTATGCCCTGCAGCATCCAGAGGCCCACGCCATTCTGCGCATCATCGACTGACCGGAGGAACAACGAATGAAACAACTTTCCTTTTTACCTGGCGAGATAACGCCACAGGACCGGCGCCTCATCCAGCGTGCTCTCAGGGCTCTGGACCGGCACCTGCATGAGCCTGGGGTAGCCTTCACCTCCACTCATGCCGTCCGGGAGTGGTTGCGGCTGCATATGGCCACACTTGAACGGGAAGAGTTCCGGGTAATGTATCTGGATAACCAAAACCAGCTTATCGCCCATGAGACGCTCTTTAGCGGCACGATTAACCGCACCGAGGTCCATCCCCGTGAGGTGGTCAAGCGCGCCCTGTATTTCAACGCGGCGGCGGTAATACTGACGCATAACCATCCTTCCGGCGAGACGACGCCCAGCCAGGCTGACAAAGCCCTTACGCAGCGACTGGTTCAGGTACTTCAGTTGGTTGATATCCGCGTCCCTGACCATCTGATTGTCGGTGGCAGGCAAATCTATTCATTCGCTGAACACGGTTTGCTTTGAGGTATGACATGAAAATTATCAGTAAACGCCGGGCGATGACGATTTACCGTCAACATCCGGCCTCCCGTATTTTTCGCTACTGCACCGGCAGATACCAGTGGCGCGGCAGTGTCTGTCATTACACCGGTCAGGTAGTTCCTGACATTCCCGGCGTGCTGGCGGTATACGCAGAACGTCGCCAGGACCGCAACGGACCGTATGCCTGCCTGATGAGTATTACCCTGAACTGACAATAAAGGAGGTTATAAATGAGCAACATCACATGGGGCCTGCAGCGGGATATTACGCCACGCCTGGGAGCACGTCTAGTGCAGGAGGGCAACCGGCTGCACTATCTGGCTGATCGAGCAAGTATCACCGGTAAGTTTAGTGATGCCAAATGCCTGAAGTTGGATGTCGCATTCCCGCATTTTATCAGTCAGATGGAATCAATGCTGACTACTGGTGAAATGAATCCTCGCCATGCCCACTGTGTCACTCTGTACCACAACGGTTTTACCTGCGAAGCCGATACCCTTGGTAGTTGCGGCTACGTATATATCGCCATTTATCCCACTCAACGCTAACGAATTTCACGAGAGCAAACATGAAAACTCTACCTGCTACAATTTCGCGGGCGGCGAAGCCTTGTCTGTCGCCCGTTGCAGTCTGGCAAATGCTTCTTACACGGCTACTGGAAAAACACTATGGTCTGACCCTGAACGATACGCCGTTCTGGGATCAAACCGTTATACAGGAACATATCGATGCCGGTATCACTCTGGCTAATGCCGTTAACTTTCTTGTAGAAAAGCATGAGTTAGTACGTAGCGATCGCACAGGATTTACCTCACAGGAACAAGCGCCATATTTGACTGTGACAGATATCCTTCATGCCAGGAGAGCATGCGGATTAATGAACAGCTGTTCGTATCGGGAAGTAAGTAATATTGTTCTTAGCCGATCACGGCAGTGAGGAGAGCTCCAAGAGTCGAGAAGATTTGCACGGTCTGTAACGAAATTGGTGATATTGGCGACTCGATGAAAGGCTCATCGAGTCCCATGAAAAACAAGGTGGGGGCACAAAAGGGGGCATTTATAAAGATGAAACAAGAAAATATTTATATTTATCAATGGGTGAATGGGTTTTGTTATGTTCCTATTATCGCACCATTTTGCATTTTTCAAAGTCTACTCAAGTTCACTAAACCCCCTTATAATCGGCATCTTTCAGCTCTCGCTTGTATTCTGACGTCTACTGACATACCCCAAAATCTACATGCACATGGGGGTACATTCGGGGGTATGTGCTGTTCGGTCTTATGGAGATACCCCCAGTGAAACTTAACGCCCGCCAGGTTGATACCGCAAAGCCAAAAGATAAACCTTACAAACTCTCAGATGGCGGGGGACTTTACCTTTTGGTCAACCCTAATGGAAAACGCTATTGGCGACTTAAGCACACGGACAGCCAAAAAGCTGCGCTGCTCGGACCTCGCAATGTAACTTTTGTCTGCCGTGATTTGCGGCGTTGAAAGTCAGCTCCTGGTACGAAGCTTACCGTTTGAAGCCAACACCGTGATTTGGAAGGCTGCGAACTGATAGCCTCGCGAGAACTGGAAGACTACATAAGTACTTGTAAGGCCGTTCGCCGTTAATATAACGCCGTTTGCGCGGAAGTTGACAACAGCTGGCAGGCCAAAATATCGCCGTGCCGAGCGGGGAAATGAAATGATTATTCGTGAACACAACGGTTATAAGCACGTCATTAGTCGTGCTAATTATACTCGACGAGTTTGGAAGGCAAATCACTACGCTTTCGGAAATTGGACTCCGGGTTGTTGGAACACCGTTCATTGCGGTCCGCGTGATTCTACGTACACGCTAGCTCACTCACAGGCCACGGTAGCAGCATGCGAAATCATGAAGATAAGCCGCGCCGAGTTTCAATTTTTCTTTGAAAAAACTGATCAGGGTGATGCGATTGTGCACATTGAACAGCATAACGTGCGCTTTAACTGGAAGGGTAAGACATATACCTTCACTCGTGGGATGGATAAGAGCAAGGTGATCGCCACTCTCAAACAGTTGGAGCTATATGGTAACGCTGACGCAGATCGCAAGATAGCGAAGATCAATAAGCAAAAGGCAGAATCTGAGGCATTACAGGCAAAGCGTGCAGCCGCGGTTGCACGTACAGCAAAACTAATGCGTAAAGACACAACTCTTACAGAAGAGAAAATTACATCAGTTTCAGCGAAAAATTTACCGCAGATGCTTTATCCAAAATACCCATTGGAAATTGCTCAAGGCCTCCCACATATGAGAGTGCTATCGTATCGCCGCTGGGTAGGGATGAACCATAAGAAACTCAACAGAATTCCCGAGAAAGAACGCATAGCGCTTTTTTTAGCTACTGCATCGTTAACCGAGGATGAGTTGCTAGCGGTGGCGCAAATGTTCGCTCCAATGCCTGAATTCCTTCTGCTGGCCACGCCTAAACTGGTTCTGCTAGTGCCTGAGTCGGATCCTAAACCTGAATTGGAGAACGAGCTGGAATATACAAAACCGTTTTACAACAAAATTTACGGTGCCGATCCAGTTGAGGGTGTTTCTGATACAACAAAAGCGGTATTAGTTACCGAAACAGCGCCTGATGTCGTTATTTCAAGTCCAAAAGAAGAAGAGCCAAGCCAGTCAAAACAGCGCAAATCGGGAGTACGCAAACCACGTAAATCGCGAATTCGTCAGCTGGTGGAACGCGACGCTAAAGGCGATATACCGTTTTACGGTATGCGCCGCCGTACACAGGCACAATTCCGTGCTGACGTGGCGTTGAACTGTTTTGAACGCTGCGTGATTTCCGGTGCAAGCCTGATGCGTTGCGAAGCGGCTCACCTGTTGGCGCACGCCCGCAAAGGTGGTGCGAGCTTTAAAAACGGCCTGCTGCTCCGTGCCGACTTGCATACTTTGTTTGACGCTGGAATGTGCGCGATTGATCCGCTGGCCATGACAATACATTTTAGTCTCACCATCTTGGAAAGCGATCCTGATCTGGCTGCTTATGAAGGTAAGACTATCAAGACAGTTAAGCCGATTAACTCCACCAACTTGGACGAACGTTGGACGATATTTCTGACGGCTTATATGGAAGTCGACACTGCCGCATAAAATTTGAACACCTGACTGCGTTCCTGGCAAGCGGCAGTCTAATATTTCAAGCGTGACTTACTTCTGAAAGCAACTACGACCAACGTCATATCAAGCCACGTAGCAAATACCCGTCTCTGGTGTTAAAAACTGTCTAACCTGCAGGTTATGTGCGAGCAGTGCAACGTCGGTCAATCGAACCATTCCGAAGTGGACTGAAATGCGCCAGCATAGTAAAAGGCGTTTAGTGTCATTTAAAATAAACCCAGATCTACTAGTGCGGCCTTCATTACAGTGAATGAGCTCGGCTATGAGGCTGATACCTGATACTTTTGAGCGCTACTAAAAAAAGGACTGAATAGCATCCTTTGTAGATAAGGCACTAAATCAGAGCCGATTGCAGTGATTGATCTTGTTGTTCTGATCTGCAATTAAGTCATACATGCAAACATTTGGGGGTACTTATGGGGGTATGTTAAAAGATCGAATTAAGTAAAGTGATTAAAAATCAATGCCTTTGTGTTGATGATTTTGTTCCTATTACCGCACCATTTTTTCTTCCCGTATCATCCTCGATTCTCCATTTTCCCTTATTTTTCGTGGTGTTGGCTGTTTTATTCGCCCGGCGTTATCCACCTATTGCCGTTACAAGCCAAATTCAAAACGGGTAAATAATCGGCTATCTGAGTTTGACGCAGGTTTCTATAAAACGAAAAGATGCTGGCGCTTGTGCTCGTACGATGATTATCGTCAGCTAGCTAATCTGATGTCACGCGCTGCTGCCCCTGTTTTTCTGGCAAAGCATAGCGATTTAAGTTCTTTGTTATTTCAGGCGTTATCCCGGATCTTCATGCCATATATTCACTGGCGGAAAGAGCGTCTGAAGGAATGGGTAAACGAAACTCCCTCTATTTGCACCAACAACAACGAGAACATATTCACCAGCTTTCAACCAGCATCCTGTGGCGCAGCGAACTCCCGACCTGGCTAATCATGATAGCTATTTATGGCGGCTGGTTTGCGACCCTGGCGAACTGGCAGGCGCTGGGTTTATATCCCGCCACCGTGCTGCTTATCGGGTTTACCGCCTGGTACATGTCGCTGCAGCATGAGTTGATCCACGGACATCCCACGCGATTTTCCCGGCTGAACCAGCTTTTTGGCACGCTGCCTCTGGCGGTCTGGTATCCCTATGGCCTATACCGCGACTCTCATCTGGCGCATCACCGTAATGACCACCTTACCGTACCGGTGGACGATCCTGAGTCTTATTACTTTAGCGATGAAAGCTGGGCGCGGTTTCGCCCGTGGCAGAAGCGGGTGATTCATCTGCGAAACACCTTTATTGGACGGCTGTTGCTGGCACCGCTGATAGATATCGTGCAGACGTTGGGCAGTGCCTGGTCCGCCTTTCACCACGTTCAGGTTGCTGCCATGCTGATGTGGGTCATCCACGGGGCCTTACTTGCCGTGCTTTTTAGCTGGATGTTGCACCTTGGCTTCTCTCCTCTGTGGTTTGTTCTGGCGGTGAGTTACCCCGCGCTGGCGCTGACCAAAGTGCGATCCTTTTTTGAGCACCGGGCGGCGGACGATCCGCTGGCGCGTTCGGTAATCAACGAAGCCGGGCTGTTCTGGCGGGTCCTGTTTTTAAATCTTAACTATCATTCTGTACATCACGATCTACCTGGTGTGCCCTGGTATGGGCTGAAGGCAGTTTACCTGCACAATCGCGATGCTTATCAGCAGCGCAACCATGGTTTTCTGGTGAAGGGATATGGTGAATGGTTACGTCATTTCTGGGGGAAGCCGGTGGATGTGACGGTGCATCCGGGTATTCATAAAGGAGACGGTCATGAGTGACCCGCTGGCATTCCCGATGTACGCCGTTAACCGCCGCGACAACGATGCTCTGTGGCTGGCAGTTCAAAAACTGCTGGTTGCCCGGGGCGTGCCGGTAGGGAACCTCACGCCAGTGTTGCCGGAGGAGGCGCTGGTAGCACACTGGCAAAATCCGCAGCTGATCCTGAGCCAGACCTGCGGTTATCCGCTTGTGACGCAGCTTTTGGACGTTCAGGTGGTTGGTTGTTTTCACTATACCGCGCCGGGCTGCGAGAACATCTATTACCGCAGCGTGCTGGTGGTGCGCGAAGAGGATAAACAGCAAACCTTTGCTGATTTTCGCGGCCGAGCGGTGGTGTGCAATTCCACCGATTCGCAGTCAGGTTACAACGTACTCATGAAAATGGTGACGCCACTGGCGATAAACGGGCGCTTTTTCTCGCGCGTTGTCCTGAGCGGCAGCCATCGTCAGTCGCTTCACGATGTGAAGCACGGTGCAGGGGATATCGCGGCCATCGACTGCGTAACCTGGGCACTATTACAACGTCATGACCCCACGTTGCTGGATGGACTGGCGATTATCGACCAAAGCCCGCTGGCGCCTGGGTTACCGCTCATCACTGCGGGGGAAACCTCTGCCGACATGCTTGCTGTGCTACGTGAGGCGCTTCATACGCTGGTGAGTGCGGCGGAATACCGGGAAGTTTGTGCCGCGCTGCTGATTGGCGGGTTTAGCGAGGTGACGCGCCAACCTTATTCGCAGTTACTGGACTGGCGCAAGGCAGCGCAAACAGCCGGGTTCACCCGGCTGTAGCTAGTCAGGCCAGTGGAAGGCCAAGTTTTTCCCGCAGGGTACCCGCCGCATATTCGGCTTTCATCACCCCTTTGGCTTTTAGAATAGGGACAACCTGTTCAGCGAAGCGATCAAAATCGCCCGGCAACAGCGGGAACATCAGGTTAAAGCCGTCTGCGGCCCCGGAAAGGTAGATTTCCGCCAGCGTGTCGGCAACTTCCTGCGCACTGCCAATAACCAGCCAGCTGTCGGAGCTTTGTAGCAACAGACGACCCAGCTCCAGAATGGTCAGGGCGGGGTCATAATCCCGGATGAGTTGCAGAACGGTGCGAATACCATCGAAGTGTGCTTCGTCCGGCAGCGGCGGCAGCGGTTTATCGTAGGGATAAGGGCTAAGATCCAGCTTCAGATAAGCCGACAGCAGATCGATAGCCATCTTGTCGCTCATCAACTGCGCGTTAAGCTGCCGGCGTTCGGTTTTTTCGGCCTCGGAATTCACCACCACCGGCAACACTCCGGCGATGATTTTAAAAGCTTCAGGCGAACGACCAAGTGCTTTCAGGCGCTGATTCATCTCTTCGCGGTAGGCTTTTCCCTGCTCGATGGACTTGATAAACACAAAGTGCATATCCGCTCTGCTGGCTGCGAGCTGCTTTCCGGCTTCAGAAGAGCCTGCCTGCACAAGAACAGGATGCCCCTGCGGCGGACGTGGCACATTAAGCGGGCCACGCACCTTAAAGAAATCGCCGTGATGGTTAAGATGATGCACTTTGTCTGCATCGGCAAACAGGCCGCGCTGTTTATCAAACAGAAGCGCACCGTCTTCCCATGAGTCCCACAGATGGGTGACCACATCGATAAATTCCCCGGCGCGCTGGTAACGATTACCGTGCTGCGGGATCTGATCCAGACCGAAATTGGCGGCTTCCTCTTCCAGCCAGGAGGTCACAATATTCCAGCTTGCGCGCCCGTTACTCAGGAAATCGAGTGAGGCGAAGTAGCGCGCCAGGTTATAGGGTTCGGTGTAAGACGTTGAAGCCGTTGCCATCAGGCCAATATTGTCCGTTACGGCTGCCAGCGCCGAGAGCAGCGTCAGCGGTTCAAGCCGGGCATTGGCATAATGGGCAAGGCCGCTGTCCCAGATCCCGGTATGGTCGGCAATGAACAGGGCGTCAAGCGTGGCAGCTTCGGCCTTGCGGGCAAGGGCGGTGTAGTAGCTGAGGGTGAAAACCTCGTGTTCAGGAGCGTCCGGGTGACGCCATGAAAACCGGTAATCACCCTGTGGATTGAAAAAGAACAGGTTCAGGATCATGGTGTTGTGCGACATTGTGGGGCCTGTGTCAGGTTGTGGCCGATCCCTGGCCATTGAATAATTAAACGCGTTAAAGGTTGGTGTTGACCCATTGCTCTGCTACGGCGGCAGGATCTTTGTGCTGAAGGTCGACCTGCTTGTTCAGCTCGACCAGGGCGGTGTTATCCAGTTTGTGAGACACCTGATTGAGAACGGCGTCGATTTTTGGCGTTAGCGCCGCTTTGCGTACCAGCGGGACAACGTTCTGGCTTGGCTGTTCGTGTTTATCATCTTCCAGTACCACCCAGTTCTCTTTGGCGAGCGAACCCTGGGTGGATACCACCGTTGCCACGTCAATTTTGCCGGAGTTCAGCGCCAGGCGGGACAGCGGCCCGCCCATGTCGAGGGATTTCACCTCTTTAAACTCCAGGCCGTAGACGCGCTTCAGGCCCGGTAAACCGAGAGCGCGAACCGGAAACTCCGGCGGGCCGCCGATCACCAACTCGTGTGCAACAGGCGTCAGATCGGAGAGTTTGGTTAACCCGTATTTTTTGGCCGTGTCGGCGCGGACGGCCCAGGCCGTGACCGAGCTGGCGGGAGAGGGGGTGAGCAGCGTGAATTCTGCCGGCAGCACTTTTGCTAGCCCGGCGCTGACGTCGCTCTGGGTCGTCGCCAGCGTTTTAGTGTCATAATAATTCAGCAATGCGCCGAGATATTCCGGAACAATATCTATTTCGCCGCTTTTCAGGGCTGGAATAATAATTTCGCGGTTACCCAGATTAAGCCGCGTTTTAACATCAATATTATTTTTCTTTAATGCGCTGGCGTAAATATTGGCAAGAATTGAGCTTTCGGTAAAGTTTGCCCCGCCGATGGTGACGGTTTCTGCCAGAGTAGTAAAACTCAAGCTGAATAATCCTGCCGCCAGCAGGGATAATTTAAATCCACGGCGGTTAAATGCTTGCCATAATGATTGCTTCATAGTGCCTCTTTTTTTGCAGGTGGTTTTTATCATGATTCCGTTATTGCAGGGGTAGCCTTTGACGGAAATAACACGTTGTTGATAAGTGAAAATATTCCCTCGCAGGCAAGTGCCAGCAGCGTCACCACAAGGGAGCCGGAAATGACCTGCGGTATATCGCGCTGCCCAAGACCATCAATCAGGAAGCGGCCCAGCCCCCCCAGCCCGGCATAGGCGGCGACCACCGCCGTGGCGATAAGCTGCAATAGCGCGGTACGCATTCCGGCAAAGATCAACGGCATTGCCAGCGGGATGCGCAGCTGCCACAGGCTCTGTACAGGCGTCATGCCAAGTGCGGTGGCGGCGTCGCAAAGGGTGCGGTCGGCGTGATAAATCCCCACCCAGGTATTGGTCAGGATCGGTGGGATAGATAACGCGATTAGCGCAAGAAACACCGGCACATCATTGAAACCAAAAAGAATAATGCACAATAAAATCAGGCCAAGAGACGGAATCGCCCGGCCAATGTTGAACAGGTTGATGACCAGGAAAGCCCCTTTGCGCCAGTAGCCCAGCGCCACTCCCAGAGGTAACGCAATGGCCGAGGCGATAATCATGCTTACCAGCACATACCAGAGATGCTCGCGTAAGCGCAGCAGGATCCCCGCATTGCCGAGCCAGTGGTCTGGCTGAATTAACCAATGCCAGGTTGTCGTTAAGATGTCCATTAGCGTGCCCACGGCGTAACCCAATAGCCCAGACGCGCTATCAGAGAGTCAAAAATAAACGACAGCACCAGGCTCAGCACCACGCTCACCACAATCGGCGTAAGGAAATCCTGGTTAAAGCCCGACAGCAGCAGTTGCCCAAGACCGCCCTGACCAATCAGCGCCGTGACCGTCACCAGCCCCACTAGCGTGACCGAAGCAATACGCAGCCCGGCAAACAACGACGGCATAATCAGGTGCAGCTCAACGTCGACAAACCGGTACCAGCGTGTGTAACCCAGCGCGCGGGCGGATTCGAGTACGTCCGACGGCAGTTTTTCTATTCCAGCGACCACGTTACGTAGCAGGATCAGCAATGAATAGAGCGTTAAGCCAATCACTGACGTGGTGAGCGACAGGCCGGTAAATGGGATCAACAGAATAAATAGCGCCAGCGAGGGGATGGTAAACAGCACCCCACACAGACCGAGTAGTGCCGGCGCCGAGGCGGGCCAGCGCAGAGTCAGGCCAATCAACACTCCGGTGAGCGCCGTGCCGAAAAAGAGCGATACTGCCACCAGCAGTGTGTGCTGCCAGAGCAGGTCGGCAATCGGCCCCTGATTATCCACAATCCATTGCCAGTCAATCATAGCGGCGAACATCCACATGCCCGTCCAGCACGCGCTGGAGCAGCCCGTGGGAAATACTTCCCTGATACTGACCGTCTCCGTTGACATGCACCAGCACTCCACCCGGCGCATCCAGAAGTGCGCTGTAGGCGAAACGAAGGGAGTGAAGCGCCTTCAGGGTGAGCGAAACGGGCAGGGTGGTGCGCCGCTCAGGGTCTAGCCAGTACAACGGGCGCAGCTGTTTATCGAGCACCAGCCGCAGCGGGCTGGCAACCACCGGATGCTGGCTGGAAATAGGGGTTAGCGCCTCGTCCACCAGGGGCACATCGTGACGCGGAAGCTGCCCAACCTGAAGCCTGGCAAGGCGTTTTAAGTTAGGCTCCGGCCCGATGAATCGCGCCACGAACTCGCTGGCCGGCTGGGCGAGGATATGATCGGGCGTATCAAACTGAGCCAGGATGCCACCTTCCTGAAAGATGGCCATTTTATCGCCCAGGCGAATGGCTTCATTGATGTCATGGGTGACGAGCACGATAGTTTTGTGCAGGCGCTGCTGGAGCTGCAACAGCTCGTCCTGGAGCTTTTCTCGTACGACCGGGTCGATGGCCGCAAAGGGTTCATCCATTAACAAAATAGGGGGATCGGCCGCCAGCGCGCGGGCAATCGCCACCCGACCTTGCTGCCCGCCCGAAAGCTGGTGGGGGTAGCGCGCAAGCAGACTCGGGTCGAGGGACATGATCTCAACCAGTTCATCGATACGTGCCTGAATATGCTCTTTATTCCAGCCAAGAAGGCGCGGGACGGTTGCGATATTCTGAGAAACGGTCCGGTGCGGGAATAACGCGGCACTTTGCATCACAAAACCGATTTTTCGCCGTACCTGAATAATATCGGCATTGGCTATTTTAATACCCTGGACATATACCGAACCGGCATCCGGGATATCCAGTTGATTAATCATACGTAGTATCGTGGTTTTTCCGCAGCCGCTGGGGCCAACAAATGTGCAGAATTCACCTTCATTGATCACAATATTTAATTTGCCGATCGCGGCGTGCGTACTGCCAGGGTACGTTTTGTTTATGTTTTCTAGTCTTATCATATGAAACAATAGCGCCCTGAAATTATTTCGTTTATATGAAACACAAATTACAGAGGCGGTGAACAGGGCGCAAATATGATATTTGCATTTGTATTGCTGGTATTTGGATTTTGATAATGACGGCAGGAATAACGTTTAGTCACAACAGCAATATCGGTGAAAGGCGAACGTGGGAAAGCAAGAGAATAGGTACGGTGCGTACCCGTGCTGCAATGATCGGGTGTGCTTTACGCATGGCGATTTCTTCCATGGACATAATCAGTATGTTGGAAGATTTCTAAAAGCGAAATGGGACACTTACAAGCACTATAAGCATCCCTATATGGCTCCAGTCGCCGAAGATAATCACCCCAAATCATCCAGGCTTCGGTCTTCACTCGTCCGCTTTATGCGCCCAGGCAGGCATTGCCGTCAGATAGCGCTTAGCCCGCTTTTGTGCTTCTTCCGGGCCGACCTTTTGCCAGGAGTCGAGGAAACTCGCCAGGCCTGATACCGCCTCTTCCCAGGATTTAAGATTGCCGTTGCTGTCGCTACAGTACGCGCAGTATTTATCACTGGCACTTTGTGCATCGGGCGCCGACATCGGCATTCCGCAAGCCTGACAGAACTCTTCATGTTGTGACATAGGATGCTCCTTATGGTGATGCATTGATTAATAAATATACTGAATATGTCTTGTGCAGGTGATGCATCAGATCAACGCTAAGGCGAAATCTTGTGTGCCCGGCATCCTGTGTCAGAGATGCCGGGAACCTGTTGTTATCTGGCGATAAGCGCGAACACGCCCCAGCCAAAGTATTCCCGCGTGTACGTGACGTGCCGTTTCGCCGAGAGGGTAAGCTCAGCCCTCACTTCCGCTGCAAAGTCATCGTCAGGGTTAGCTTCCAGCCAGCGGCGCATGGTCAACCATTTCGCCGCTTCATACCGGTCCCATCCTTCCTGGTCAGCGAGTACCATTTCCACCACGTCATAGCCGAGGTTATCGAACGCGCTGACCAGCCCTGGCAGCGTCAGAAAATCGGCAAGCGAACTGACGCCACAAGCCTGGGCTATTTCGCCCGATGCGGGTAGCTGACGCCAGTAAGGTTCACCGATAAGCATGATCCCGCCCGGTTTAAGGCTTTGCGCCAGCAGTGCGGCGGTCCCGGCAAATCCACCGGCAACCCAGGTGGCACCGATGCAGGCGGCCACATCGCATTTATCTTCTGCCACATACCCGGTGGCGTCGTTATGAATGAACTGAACCCGCTCGCTGACGCCCAGTTCTTCTGCACGTTGTATTGCCTGCGCGGTGAAGAGTGGGCTCATATCGATGCCAGTGCCCGTAATGCCATGATCGTGTGCCCAGGTGCAGAGCATCTCCCCCGAGCCGCTGCCAAGGTCGAGGATTTTTGTCCCCGATTTCATACGCAATACTCGGCCCAGCGTGGCGTACTTTTCAGCCGTAAAGGGGTTATGAATACGGTGCTCGCTTTCGCTAATCGTAAAAATACGTGGGATATCCATGTGTGAATTCCTGTTATTGGGTTAGGCCTGTGAAAGGGCGTAATGTCATAGAAGCTCTCCTTAGCGGTTATCGAGTTGAGCGCGAACGTTATTCAGCCCGGTGGTGTTGATCCGATAGGGCTGACCGTTGACGGACTTGATGAGCTTTTTGGTTTTGAGTTTTTTGAAGGTGGCGAGGGTGCAGTCGGTGAGCAACAGCCCTTCTCGGGTGTAGCATTCAACGGCGGTGACGCGGCCTGATGCATCGCGGACGTGCGCGATTCGGCCACCTTTGGCGAGAACGTGTAAGGTACGTTGTTCCTGACGGGATAAATTCATGCTGAAGAACCTGTTTAATCATCATGTGCAAAACGTGCAAACACACCGCGGTGTCCGCATTCGATTTCGGCGCATTGATAATCAGTCCGGCCTGAAAAGGTCGGGAAGCTGATTATCGGATGATTACATTCTCCAGCATCAAAGCCTCGGGTTGAGTTGAAAGGTATTTACGTGGTGAATGGTAACACGTAGTTTTTTTATGGGTATCTGCAAGATGGAAAAGTGTGACCTGGTTAGGAAAACGTTACTCGGTCTGCTTGCCGTTTGAACGCCGATATTGTTCATCTGCCAGCACCATTTTTTTGCTCCGTTGCAAAACAGCCTCTCCTCCAGTAACCTCATCTCTTTCGGAGCCACAACATGTCCGTCACCGATGCACTCCTTGCCTACACCCTTGCCGCAACCCTCCTGACCTTAACTCCAGGCCTTGATACCGCACTGATTCTGCGTACCGCAACCGTTGAAGGTGGTCGAAAAGCGCTCCATGCTGCATTAGGCATTGATGCGGGATGTTTTATCTGGGGAGCGCTGGTGGCCTTTGGGCTAGGTGCTTTGCTGGCGGTTTCTGAATTCGCCTACACGCTGCTGAAATATTGCGGCGCGGCATACCTTTGCTGGTTAGGCGTTCAGCTACTCTTACGCCCGCGTCAGCAGTTCAGCCTGAACCAAGGGGAGACGAACTCGTCAAACAACTGGTTCCTGCGCGGGATGCTGGGAAACGTGCTGAACCCTAAAATGGGCATCTTTTACGTCTCCTTTTTGCCGCAGTTTATTCCGGCTGGGCATTCCCCCATCGGCTGGACGTTCCTGTTGGTCACTATCCATGTGCTGATCGGCACACTCTGGTCGCTGACGTTGATTACAGCCACTCGCTACGCCTCCGGGGTGCTGAAAAAGCCTGCCGTGGTGAAATGGATGGATCGTACTACCGGGTGCCTGTTTCTTCTGTTTGCCGTGAAGCTGGCGATGAGCAGACGCTGAGAAAGCTGGGGCGAGATCGGCTGGCTACACCGCCTTTCCCCATCTACGCTCTATGATGTCATTCACTCACACAAGGCCTTCCCCCATGAGCGAAGTTAAGATAGTCGCCACACTCACGCCTCTCCCAGAACACCTCGACGCCGTCCGCAATGCCGCGAAGGCCATGGTGCCGCTCACCCATCAGGAAGCCGGATGTCTGCAGTACGATCTCCACGAAAGCAGGGCGATTGCGGATGTGCGCGTGCTGGCAAACGAAGGCAAGGTGTCGTTCGTGTTTATTGAACGCTGGAAATCAGAGGATGATTTGAAAAAGCATGTCGCCATGTCCTATCACGATGATTTTTTGGCGATCCTGGATGGCAAGCTGGAAAGCTTGAACGTACAGCGGCTGAGAGCGCTATAAATCAGCAAGAATAAGGGAGCGGCCAGCGCCGCCCCCTGAATCATCAGGATTTAGGGAATACCCAGACGTGTTTTTCCGGCAGCGACAGGTGGCAGTGCTGCGGGTCGCGCACCTCGTTGCCGTAGGCGCGGATAGCAAAATCATCCCCGGCTGTGCGGAACAGATACTCCCAGCGGTCGCCGAGGTACATGCTGGTGACCAGCGGCAGCTCAAGCTGGTTGTCGCCCGGACCATCGACCAGCGCCACGCGCTCGACGCGGATCACCGCCGTGCCGTCGTTACCAACCTGCACGCCTTCTCCCGCCTGGCCCCACAGCGCCCAGCCGCTGCCCTCCACGCGCGCTTTGCCGTCGCGGATTTCAGTCACTTTGCCGTGCAGGCGGTTGTTGCTGCCCATAAACTCGGCGGTGAACAGCGTTTTTGGCGAGCCGTACATCTCCTGCGGTGTACCCTGTTGCTCAATTTTGCCGTTGTTGAGCAGCAGGATACGGTCGGAGATCGACATCGCTTCGTTCTGATCGTGCGTCACCATCAGCGCCGAAAGGCCGAGCTTGATAATAAGCTCGCGCAGGAACACGCGCGCCTCTTCACGCAGCTTGGCGTCGAGGTTGGACAGCGGCTCATCAAGCAGAATCACCGGTGGGTTATAGACCAGCGCGCGGCCAATCGCCACGCGCTGCTGCTGGCCGCCGGAAAGCTGGTGCGGGTGACGTTTGCCAAGGTGCCCAAGACCCAGCTGATCCAGCACGCCTTGTACTCGCTGGTTGATCTCCGCTGCGGGGACTTTACGCAGCTTCAGCGGGTAGGCCACGTTCTCGAACACGGTTTTATGCGGCCATAGGGCGTAGGACTGGAATACCAGCCCCAGGTTGCGCTCCTCGGCGGGGATTTCGCTGCGCGGGGTGCCGTCGTAGACCTTATTGTTGCCGATAGTAATCGACCCCTGCGTCGGTTTTTCTAATCCCGCGACCGCGCGCAGCAGGGTGGTTTTGCCGCTGCCGGATGGCCCCAGCAGCGAGACCACTTCACCGCGCTTGAGGTTCATGGTCACGCCTTTTAACACCGGGTTATCGCCGTAGGTTAAGTGCAGGTTCTCGACCGATAATTCAATCATGTAATTTCACTCCAAAACGAAGGGCAATCCCCAGGCCAATCACCACCAACACAATGTTGATAAACGACAGCGCCGCGACGATGTCGATAGCGCCCGCCGCCCACAGAGAAACCAGCATCGAGCCGATGGTCTCCGTGCCCGGCGACAGCAGATAGACACCCGTTGAGTACTCGCGCTCAAAGATAAGGAACATCAGCAGCCAGGAGCCAATCAGCCCGTAGCGCGACAGCGGAATCGTGACGTGGCGGGTGATCTGTCCGCGCGTCGCGCCGGTGCTGCGTGCGGCTTCTTCCAGCTCAGGTCCTACCTGCAGCAGGGTTGAGGAGATAAGGCGCAGGCCGTAGGCCATCCACACCACGGTGTAGGCCAGCCAGACGCTGAACATGGTGCTGCGCAACGAGCGCAGCCAGACAATCAGGTTATCGCGCAGCCACTGCGACCACGGCATGCCGGAGAGCCAGCCGGATTTCAGCGCGTTATCGAGCCACATCGGTAAGAACAGGAACACCCACAGGAACGCCAGGCCGGCAAGCAGGCCGGGCACCGCGCGGGGGACCAGCACGCTGTAATCGAGGAATCGAGTGGTGTTGTCCGGCTTACGGTGCATGGCGATGCCGATAAACAGATAGCAGCCCACCGCCAGCGCGCCGCCGATCACGCCAATCGCCATCGAGTTGACGATAGCGCGCAGCAGGTTCGGCTGATCCCAGATGGTGCGGAAGGTGCTGAGCGACAGCTCATCCCACAGCGAAACCCCCACGCCCCAGTTGGAGATAAAGGCGCGCAGCACCACGCCCATCAGCGGCACGCCGATGGTGATGGTCAGCCAGAACGCCACCACGGCGCCTGCTATCCAGCGCCATTTGCCAAGCGGCAGCGCGCGGGCCTGGGAGGCTTTGCCCTTCATGGTGACGAAACGGTTGGCGGTACGCATCAGGCGGCGTTGTAGCATCACCAGCGGGATGGTCAGGCAAATCAGCACCACGGCGACTGCCGCCATCAGGTGGTACGACGGTGTGCCGAGCTTGTTGGTGAGCTGGTACAGGTAGGTCGCCAGCACCATGTTGCCTTCCGGGTCGCCCAGTACCAGCATCAGGCCGAATACTTCCAGCCCGAGGAAAAACAGCAGTACCACAGCGTAGAGAATCGAAGGCCGCACCATCGGCAGGCTCACCGAGGTCATCACCTGTAGCGGGGAAGCGCCGGAAATACGCGCGGCTTCTTCGACGTCCGAGCTGACGCTGCGCAGCGCCGACGAGATATAGAGATAGGCGTGCGGCACGTGAGTCAGACCGGCAATCACCACGATGCTCGACATGTCGTAGATATTCCACGGCACGAAGCCAATCAGCGACTGCGCCCATAGCGACAAGAAGCCCACCGGCCCGGCGGCGACCACGTAGCCAAACGCCAGCACCATCGGCGAAACAAAAATAGGCACCAGGATCAGCGGCTCAATCAAGCGTCTGCCGGGCAGGTCGGTACGCACCATCAGGAAGGCCAGAATGCCGCCCAGTGGGATGGCGATAATGACCAGGCCGAAGGCGAGAATAAAGCCGCTTTTCAGCGCCTTATAGAAGTCAGGGTCGGTAAAAATAAAGCCAAAGGATTCAAGGCTCCAGGCCTTTGCCGGGGAGAAAAACGGCGCGGACAGGAAACTTTGGATCACGATAAACGACAGCGGCGTGTAGATAGCCAGCGCGGTTATCAGCACGACGACGCCGCGCGGCAGGCTCTGCCACTTTCTACGTAATGCGTTCATAAGCAAAGAGATCCGATAACACGAATTCAGGAAGCGAGAACACAGCGCGCCTGTGAAGGCGCGCGTGATTCAGGCGCTTATTTGGCCGCGGCTTCACGCCACTGTTTGATGTAGTCCAGACGTTTTTTCGGCTGCAGGTATTCCAGCAATGACTCATCAACCGGGATTGGCTTCAGCGCGTTGCCCAGCATTTTTGTCATGCCGTCGATGTCGTTTTTGCCTTCGATATCGTTACGGATAGAGGGGATATCCGCCTGATTGGCCAGGATGCTCTGCCCTTTTTCAGACAGCACGTAGTCCATCCACAGCTTAGCGGCGTTGCTGTGCTCGGCCTGCTGGCTGATGAAGGAGACGCGCGACAGTACCAGGGTGTAATCCTTCGGATAGGAGATACCCAGCGATGGGTCGTTTTTAGCGCGCGCTTCGGCATAGGAACCGAGGATGTTGTAGCCGATCAGGTTTTCGCCCGAAGAGACCCTTTCCATCATCGTGCCGGTGGAGGACTGCACCGCCAGGCCGCCTTTTGCCACGTCGGCCAGCGTCTTGAAGTAGTTAGGATCGGCTTTGTAATCCATCACCGACAGCATAAAACCAACGCCGGATTTTTCGATATCGTAGGTGGTGACTTTGCTTTTGAATTTATCGACCTGGCCGGCAACCAGCTTCGCCAGCGCGGCGTGTGAGTCCGGCACGTCAGCTGCCGGGATCAGGCGCTTGTTGTAGATAAAGACCACTGGCTCATAGGTGGTGCCGTAAGCTTTGTTGTGCCAGACCGCCCATTTCGGCAGCTGTTTTTGTTCAGCGGAAACGTACTCCATGGCGTAGTCGGTCGCGAGCTTCATCGCGGTGTCCATGGAGGAACTCCAGACCACATCACCGCTGCCGCCGCCGGAGGCCTGCTCGCTGATGAAGCGGTTGTACAGTTCGGTGCTGTTCATATCGTTGTATTCAACTTTGATGCCCGGATAGGCGGCCTCAAAGCCCTGAATCAGCGGCCCGGCTGCTTTGGTATCGGTGGTGGAGTAGATCACCACTTTGCCTTCTTTGGTCGCCGCATCGACGACCTTTTGGTAGTCGGCCGGGTAGCCCTGAGGCAGCGCGGACAGGGCGGAGAACGACATGAAAACGGTAGCAGAGAGTAGGGAGATACGGAATGTGTTCGACATTATTATTAACCTTTTAGTTACGTTTGAAGAACTAAAAATCAACATAGCGGATAGGAGGAGGGTGACAAGAGGGGGAAGATAACGGGCTGGTGGAAATGTGATTGTTGGCGTTGTTTCGGTAATTAACACCATAGAAACCGCGAGCTCGGGGAATTGTTTATTGGTGAAATAGGGGAGCTATCGGGCTAAGTGCGCCATGACGTTCTCTCTCAGTTCTTGCTATATAACGTTCGTAGACACAACGGAGAACAGCTGACCACGGCGGCACAATGTGACTTAACCTGCACTGGACAAATGATACCATTCAATTTAACAAACATAGAGTTGGTCCTCATCGAGTTATCATTTTAGAAATAAAATTTGAATTGATTTTAGTCGGTTTAGTTCTCCATCTCTCTTTAGCATAATTTAATCACCATGTACTTAAAACAAAATGGCGGTTGGATTAATCTTAATCATGCTTTTTATTAGCATGCTATCATGTCTGATTATTCTTAAAGTTTCAGTTAAATATAAAAACAATGAAGGTAATTATATTTTTAATTATCAATTAATTAACATAAGAAAAATTTAAGTATGATAAGTGGATGATTGTTTAAAGCCATCGGCATGGCATATCTTGATAGATATCTCCTATCTTAATTTGTTTATCGACCTGTTTTAACGATCAATTGTTTTCTGTAATATGTTGTATATCTTAAAAATGTCAGCTTTGCCGTTCTTTGTATTATAAATTTAACAATTGGTTATCATTTTTGATGGAAGCATAATGAAGAGTATTTCTGGGAAAAATCTACAATATATTCTATTCAGTATGGTCATACTGCCGCTGGCAGTAATGACATTGTCATTTTTAATGTATATTAATTATCAGACAGAGAGCACTGTGGATGAAATGTTATATCGATTCAATGTGAATACTTCATTTGATAGCATTGATATCCCAATTGCAGAGATAAACCAAACATTAATTAATATGGCGGGTATTTTATCAGCCGAAGATAGAATTGATAAATATATATCCTCTGAGCGCAGTCCATTCAATAACAAAATTGCTGCCATCATGAATTCATATTCATATCTTAATAGCGTTATGATCGTAAAAGTACAAAGCGGTGAATATAAAACATATCCAGAGCACCTTACATTCAAAAAAGATTTCAATCCGTTGACTCGCCCGTGGTTTATATTGAGTTCATCCGGTAAAATATCTTATTCATTGCCCTATGAAAGCGATAATCAGGATAATCCTAATAATATCAATACTTCCAATAAATGGGGTATTACTGCTAGCACCTCCATAATGAATGAAGAACGAAAAATCCTCGGTGTTATCGCTGCTGATTTAGATCTAAAACATTTGTCTAGTACGTTACGCGACAAATTGATCCCACTAAATGGTACGTTTCTGGTAACAACTTCTGATGGTCAGGTGATTAATGCACCCAACCCCAATGATATTTTAAGAAAAAAAGTGCCTCAGGAATGGTTGGAGAAAGCGATAAACCCCCATGGTTCATTTCATGATGCTGAGGGCAATCTGGTCTTCTATAAATTATATTCAAAACCCTCCTGGATTGCTTTCACCTATGCCGATAAAGCAAGTATAAAAGCATACTATAACAAGTCTATGTATGTATTTTATCTTACCGTTCTGGTGTGTTTTGTGATCCTGATGACGCTGCTGTTTTTATATATTACATATAATAAACAGGTGGTTGGAAAGCTATATCTTGATATTAATGGTGTTGATGTCAACATGCAATCATTCAACATTAACAATCTTAGTAATGAGATTACTAAACATAGAATAAGGTATGAGCAGATCCAGCATGATATTCTGGTAGATGAATTAACTCATTTATATAATAGAAAGAAGCTTGAGGAAGATTATGTATCAATGGTAGCGAAAGGTATTTCGTTTAATCTGGCAATAATCGATCTCGATCATTTTAAAATGATTAATGATACTTTCGGGCATATTATTGGTGATGACGTTCTGAAATTTGTCGCAAGGGAAGGAAAGAGAATACTAGGAGATGAGAACCCAATATACCGATTTGGCGGTGAGGAACTTATAGTGATTTTCCCTGGAAAGAGTCTACGTTCTTGTTTAGAACTTCTGAATCAATGGCGTTTGAGTGTTTGTAATAAAGAATGGCGCGAGCCTGCATTAAAAACATCATTTAGCGGTGGACTGGTTGTCTGGCAGAAGGGCGAGCATCTTGATGATACGATTGCTAAAGCCGATCACTATCTTTATAACGCGAAGGATGCGGGAAGAAATTGCATATGTACAAATTAGGCCATCATGACATCTTGCAAGCGCTGGGGTCTTTTGGCGAATAGCATAAACCAGCGTGACTGAACGTCCTGCTCCCCCGAGAGGCGTGCTAAGGGGAGCATGACCCGTTCACTGATGCAGAAGCGCCATGCTTAGCAACGCGCAACGCGGGTGCAACGGTCGCC
Organism: Kluyvera sp. 142486; assembly: GCF_046569695.1. Lineage (NCBI taxonomy): Bacteria > Pseudomonadati > Pseudomonadota > Gammaproteobacteria > Enterobacterales > Enterobacteriaceae > Kluyvera > Kluyvera sp. 142486. The sequence continues at coordinate 294,613 of NZ_JBKHUI010000002.1, read as the reverse complement.
CCGCACCAACGCTCACTCCAGCTCCGCCTTCCGGTACAACCGCCTTGGATGCCCAATACTCCCATACTGAATTTCAATCACAATAAACCCAATCTCCACGCAGTACTCCAGATACCGGCGCCCCGTCGTCTTACTGATCCCCGCCTCCTCAACCACCTGCTCAACTGACCAGTTCACCTCAGGATGCTCGCTAAAAATCCGCTGCACCCGCGCCAGCGTCGCAGGCTCAATCCCCTTGGTGGAAGGCTGCCCCGACGCCTCCCCGGCGGGCAGATTGAACAGCTTATCGAGCGCATTCTGGTCCACCACCTTCACCTGCCTCAGGGTGTGTTCCAGCAGCATAAAACGTTCAAGCGACGCCTGCAGGCGGTGGGAGAAAACCGGCTTAATCAGATAATCAAAGGCTCCGCTGCGCATAGCGTGGCTACAGGTCTGCATATCGCTGGCGGCGGTAATGAAAATTACCGAGCACTCAAACTGCTTTAGCAGCGGGCTGCCAATAAGCTCAACGCCCTGGCCGTCCGGCAAATAGTTATCCAGCAGCACCAGGCGCGGTCGATGCTGGAGGATTAGCTCATGCGCCTGCGCCAGCGTGCTGGCGATCCCCACCACGCGCAGACGGAAGTTTTGCTCAATAAACTCCCGATGCAGCTGCGCCAGATGCGGCTCATCTTCAATAATAACAACCTCAAGCGGGCGGGTATCAGTCATGGGAAGGTCCTGTAGCAAGCGCGGTCTGGAACGGGATGAAAACGGAAAATACGGTACCTTGCGGAACGTTATCGCTAATTTCGATGCTGCCGCCGGCCCGGCGCACATAGCCAGCGACCAGGTAGAGGCCAATGCCGTGCTCTGAGCCGGTGAACTCGCTGCCGTCGGCGGGTTTGCTGGTAAACCCTTGTTCAAAGATATGAGGCTTCATCGCTTCATCCACGCCGCAGCCCCGGTCCGCGACCTCGATAACCAGCTCGTGGTTGCGGTCAGAAATATAGATTTCCACCGGCGCGGTGCGGGGGGTGGTATTCAGCGTGGCATCAACGGCGTTGTCCACCAGGTTGCCAATGACCGACATCAGTTCGGTTTCGCTCAGCCCTTCCGGCAGCCGCGACACTCGGCAGGCCGGGTCGAACGTCAGCTCCACGCCTTTTTCGCGCGCGCTAACGTATTTCCCTAGCAGCAGGCCGCACAGCGCCGGAGAGGCAAACTGCGTTGAGAGGAAATCCAGCACCTGCTGGGCGCCTTCCGAATGCACCCGGATATAGCGCAGGGCATCGTCATAGCGCTGCATCTGCAGCAGGCCGACCAGCGTTGCGGTCCAGTTAAGCTGCTCGTGGCGCATGATGCGTAGGTTATCGGCATAGCGGGTCACCTGGCTGAGCTGGTGGCTAAGCGTTGTGATATCGTTTCTGTCGCGGAAGCTGAATACCCAGCCGCTTTGGGTTCCCGGCTCCACTTCAATGGCGACGCGGTTAACGATGGTCTCCCGATGATTCAGCACGGTGATGTGATCGTGATGACGACTATCGTACGCAGTATTGCCTGGCGCAAAGAACGACGGCGGCAGCTGAATAACCTCATCGAGCGGCTTGCCGAGCAGCGCCTGTTCGCTCTGCTGAATATTGAGCATCTCCCTGGCGGCGCGGTTGATAAGGATCAGCTGTTTATCGGCATTGACCGCAAATACCCCTTCGTACATCGCCTCAAGCAGCGCTTTTTGCTGGAGTACCAGTTGGGCGATATCCTTCGGCTCGAGGCCGAACATCTGCTTTTTTAGCGTGCGGGCCAGTACCCAGGAGAAGATAAACAGCAGCAGCAACAGGGCAATGCCGTACAGCCCGGTGCGCCATAACAGGCGGGCGTTGATATTGGCGATGTAGGAGGTGAGGTAGCCGACGGAGACAATACCGATAACCCGATGCTGTCTATCAAAAATCGGTGCCTTGCTGCGCAGCGACACGCCAATCCCGCCTTTGCGTATTGAGATAATGGTTTTGCCCTGCAGCACTTCGGCGTTATCACCGCCGATCATCGGCAGGTTCAGGCGCTCCGGCGATTCCGAATGGTAGAGGTGCTGCTCGTGGGCGTCGCCTACCACGATATAGCTGGCATCGCTTTCGGCGCGTAGCGGCTGGATCAGCCGCGCAATGCCGGGAATATCCCGCTGCTCGACCATGGCCGCAAGCCCCGGCATCAGCGCAATCTCGCTGGCCTGAATCCGGGCGCGCTGGCCCAAATCATGATGCAACTGGCGGTCGATAAAATGAAACAGCAGCGCACCAAGCAACGCCAGCAGCAGGCAGGAGAATGCCAGCAGCGACAGAAACAGCTTCATCTGAAAGGTCAATCGGAGCGTCATACGGTTCGCCGCGGCCAGTGCCGAAAGGAGTCATCCAAAAAGCCTATCATGCGAAAATACGAACCGTTATCGAGCGACCGCAGAGTTGTGAGCTACCTACATTCTCCGGGTCAATGCCAGACGAATCCCTAAACCAATAAACGCCGTGCCGACGATACGATCCAACAGCCGTTGCAGCATTCTGTTTTGCGATACCGCGCCCGCCGCACCGCCGGCCAGAATGGCAAAGGTTGCATCGGTCATAAAACCAATCAGCGCGTACACCATGCCGAGGATCAGGAACGATGCGGCATGATGCTCACCGTTTGGCGTGACGAACTGCGGGAAGAACGAGATAAAGAACAGAATAACCTTCGGGTTGGTCAGCGTGGTGATAAACCCTTTCGACAGCAGGCTGCGCAGGTCTGCTTGCATGCTGCGCGGTGCGGGAGCATCGTCCTTCGCCGCATTGGCGGTAAATGAGCCGAGCAGCATCTTTCCGCCGAGGTACATCAGGTAAACCGCGCCCATGTATTTCACGAGGGTAAACATCAGCGGCGAGGCGCTGATAAGCGCCGTCAGCCCAACCACGCTGGCGATCGCATGGGTACAACTGCCCAGCGCGACGCCGCTGGCGGAGATAACGCCCGCGCGGCGCCCGTTAACGACGCTCTGGCCGACGACATAGGCCATATCTGGCCCCGGCGTGATGGAGAGCAGCAGAACTGACAGGCTAAACAGCCACAGATTGGTGATATCCAGCATGACAACCTCAGAGTGAAATGGAAAACAGCCGTGCTAGGCGATAACCGACACGTCGTTGCTGACTAACGCCGCCGTCAGCGAAGCATCCAGTTCGCCGTCGACAATCAGGGTGCTGGCGAGATTCAGCCCACCAATCGCAAAGGCGGAAGCGGCGTTAATTTTCTCCTGCGATGCCATCACGATGGTCTCTGAGGCCCGCTCGCTGAGCAGGCGCTTGACGGCCGCCTCTTCAAAGCTGCCGGTGGTAAAGCCAGCGCGGTAATGCACCCCGGTCACGCCCATAAAAAATAGATCCGCGTTAATACGGCTGGCCGCTTCGCTCATGGCGGAACCGGTGGTGACGACGGAGTGCTTAAACAGCGTGCCGCCCAGCAAAATCACCTCAATTGCCGGGTAATCAATCAGCCCGACGGCAATGCTCGGGCTGTGGGTGACCACGGTAAAGGGCAGATCGACCGGCAGCAGCTTGATCATTTCGCTGGTGGTGGTTCCCCCGTCGATCATGACCACCTGACCTGCGCCGATCAGCGAAACGGCTTTCTGGGCGATGGTTTGCTTTGCGGATATTTGCACGTTTTTTCTTGCTTCAAACGGGGCAATGGCGGCAGAGACCGGCAGCGCGCCACCGTGGACGCGCTGGAGTAACCCGGCGGCGGCGAGCTCCCTGAGGTCGCGGCGAATAGAGTCTTCCGAAACCTGAAACTGCTGGCTTAACTCGGTGGAGTGCACCTGTTTATCCCGGGCGAGAATCGCCAGGATCTGCTGCTTTCGTTGGCTGGCTAACATGTTTTTTCTCATGCGTGTTTTTTCTTGATGTCGCACGATTATGCGTGATAGTTTGCAAAATGTCATCGACAGGAGAGAAAAAATGAGCGCTATTGAGCCGTTAGTGAAAAATATTCAGTCGCAGCTGCTTTCTGACGACTGGTATACCCTGAAAAAATACACCTTCGACCTGCGCCGCCGCGACGGCATATGGCAACGGCAGAGTCGCGAAGCCTACGATCGCGGCCACGGCGCGGTGGTGCTGCTGTACAACCGCCGTAAGCAAACGGTGGTGCTTACCCGCCAGTTCAGGATGCCGGTATACCTTCATGACGGCTGCGGGATGCTCATCGAGGCGGCGGCGGGACTGCTGGACAACGCCTCTCCGGAGGCGCGTATCATCGCCGAAGCGGAAGAGGAAACCGGCTTTCGCATTACGCAAATCGAGCCGGTATTCAGGGCCTTTATGAGCCCCGGCTCGGTGACCGAAAAGCTGTGGTTCTTTATCGCGGAGTACCAGGATGAGGATCGCGTCAGCCGCGGCGGTGGCGTAGAAGAAGAGGGCGAAGATATTGAGGTGCTGGAGTGGCCGCTGGAACGCGCACTGCAGGCAGTGGTCAGCGGTGAGATTATGGATGCTAAGACCATTATGCTGCTGCAGTATCTGGCGCTGAATAAGCGGTTGGGGTAAAGCGCGCCGCCTCCCTGCTGCATTTCACCGCTGCTGCACCCTTCGTTTAATAATATGCCCGCAACTCACTGCGGGCATGCTCGTGGGCTACACGCAAAGCGTTGACCCAGCTTGTGCCAGATAACTCTGGGAGGCTGGATTACTCCATCACCAACCATTTTCCGCTGTCATTGATGACGTTAATCGTCGTGACGCTTTTATTACGCCCAATAAGCGGAGAGGTGATATCGACCTCGACTTTACAGTTGTATTGCTTGTTATTACCGGACTCATCACAGGATATTTTTCGTATCGAGTTTAGCGTTGTCAGCATACCATCAGTATTTACGCCATATCTTCCCATCATCTGACTTGCTCGGGCATTACCTTCATCAAGCTTATTTTGCAGTGCTTTCTGAATGTCACTTTCAGATGGCTCGCTGTTACATCCGGCAAGCGTTGCCGTGACGATAGCAAGAATAAACATTCTAGTGAAAAGTTTCATTTACCGTTCTCATCAATGCCATTTTGTACAATGGCGTCTTGCTCAAAGCAAAACGCCATCACTGAACATCTATTTTAAAGTGAAGTTTAGTAGTGGTGATTTATCATTTAAGGCATCAACCGCATACCGGAATATAGAGATATCCTCGCGGACTAATACGGTATTAACGTGAGCCTTATTCGGCTCATAGCCTGTCACCATCAGATAAGCCGTACCTTCGGCACCGAAGTTATTATCAGGGATGCTCGACAGTGCGGCTGAAATGCTTCGAGCTTCATCCTCATTTGCTGGAGTAATTTTGCACTGAATGATGCTTTTCTCCATCATGATGCTGATATTCTGACGCGAGCGATAGAATGTGGCTGGACCAAATTCCAGTGATGACCCGCATCCTGCGACGTCTATCGGGAATGTTTTACTTGTGAAATCATAACCTTGTGGCTTACTAATGCTAAGGTAAGCATCAGTGATGATCCCTTTTTTGACGCTATCTTGTCGCCTGTTCAGACGGGATAGCATTTTGCTTACCTTAATATATTTAACACCTTTAAACTTAGCGATCTCCTCATCGGCTTTAGCCAACTCGTCTTGCTTCATATCATTTCGTTTAAAGGGATCGTTTTCCGCATTCCAGCGATTGCTGAGTAAACCTAACTTCTCGTCATCGGTCACTTTGCGTCCAGAATTAGCCAGGAACAGTAACATCAGGTCATCCGCATTGATGGCCTTAAAGTCGCTATCTGGAATCGCCTGAGCTGCTGCAATTTGTTTCTCTGCTTCTGCTTTTTTGGCCGCTTCTTCAGCTTTACGCGCCTCTTCCTGACGGGCTTGTTCTGCTTTGGCTTTTTCCTGTGCTTCACGCCATTCCTTTTGTTCTGGCGTTTCATCAATCTTTATCGCTTTGAAGTTATCAAGGTTTAAGCCAAGACGCACGGAGTCAGCATCAAGCTTAACTTTACCATCGGCTCCCTTATTCAGTTCGTAATGGAAAGAGCCCGCCATCGCCTGTCCTGATTGTTGCGAATCGACAATCGTGGCCGTAGCGGTACATTGTGCAGAGGTCTCTGTTGCGCGTTCATTATCCTGTGTGAAGTCTTTAAACGTTACTTTGAGTTGTTTTAGCAGATCTGGGGTACTTCTATCGCCGCCACCTTCCAGCACCATAGCTGAAATTAGTCGATTGATGAGGTCATTCTGAACTGATGAATCTCCACAATCGATGTCATTTTTGTTACAGCCACTGAGCGCGATGGCCGAAGCACATAACAGGGCGAACTTGTATTTCATTGTTCCTTTCCTCTAAATGCATAAATAAGAGCATATGGTAATTTAAGAAAGAAAAACACTTTAGATGTCACTTAATCTAAATTTGCACTTATTATAAGGTTGAGTGTTTTCAGTTCTTTTTAGATAATATCTTTGTATTTATATCATATATGCATGGCACCTTCCTTTACTTCAGTTTGTGAACTATTAAATTTAGGGGTGCGGGAAAGTAATGTAATATAGATATTAGCTGGCTGAACGTTATTCAACTATTAGAAATGGTGGTTTGCTACAGCGTTTACCTGCAGCCTAAACACGTGTCCTGTGAAAAAGTAGTCGCTATTCGAATGGGCGTCGATTATTTTCACCGTGAAGGTTTTGTCGGAAGGGGCGCTAAGTCTGCTTTTGGAGTAACAAGGTTCATTTCTGGAAAGCGATACATTAGCGCTGAAACGGTATTATTCAATACAAAAGCCATATCGGAAATCTGGCCTCCCAAAAAAGGTGCACAACCGTGCACCAAAGGAGAGACAAACACACTTTTTTGTCAACAACACATCGCTTAACTGGCCGCGCGTTCCCGCGCGGCCAGCCATGCTATTTCACGGGGCTTCCAGCGCTAAAGCGCCTGGGTGAACGTCCGCGAAATCACATCCTGCTGCTGCTCGCGGGTCAGCGCGTTAAAGCGCACCGCATAGCCAGAAACGCGGATCGTCAGGTTTGGATAGTTCTCCGGATGCTGAATGGCATCCAGCAGCATCTCCCGATTCAGCACGTTAACGTTCAGATGCTGCCCGCCCTCGACGTGCGCCTCGTGGTGGAAGTAACCGTCGAGCAGCCCCACGAGGTTAGTTTTCCGCACGCCATCCTCTTTGCCCAGCGCCGCCGGTACGATAGAGAAGGTGTAGGAGATCCCATCTTTGGCGTAGGTGAACGGCAACTTCGCGACTGAGGTCAACGAGGCGACGGCGCCTTTGCGGTCACGGCCGTGCATAGGGTTAGCCCCTGGCGCAAACGGCGTGCCGCCACGGCGACCATCCGGCGTGTTACCGGTTTTCTGGCCGTAGACCACGTTAGAGGTGATGGTCAGAATGGACTGCGTCGGCACGGCGTCGCGATAGGTTGGCAGCACCTGGATTTTCTTCATAAAGCGCTCAACCAAATCGCAGGCAATGCTGTCCACGCGCTCATCGTTGTTGCCGTACTGCGGATATTCCCCTTCAATCACAAAGTCGACCGCCAGCCCGGTATGGTCGCGCACCGGTTTCACCTGCGCGTATTTGATAGCCGAAAGGGAGTCTGCCGCCACCGACAGCCCGGCAATACCGCAGGCCATGGTGCGATAAACATCGCGGTCGTGCAGCGCCATCAGCGAGGCTTCGTAGCTGTATTTGTCGTGCATGAAGTGGATGATATTCAGCGCGCTGATGTACTGCACCGCCAGCCAGTCCATAAAGTGGTCGAGGCTCTCCATCACCGTATCGTAGTCGAGCACCTCATCCATCAGCGGTGCCGTTTTCGGGCCGACCTGAATCTTCAGCTTCTCATCCACGCCGCCGTTAATTGCGTACAACAGGGTTTTGGCGAGGTTGGCGCGCGCACCGAAGAACTGCATCTGCTTACCGATGACCATCGGGCTCACGCAGCAGGCAATGGCGTAATCGTCGCTGTTAAAGTCGGCGCGCATCAGGTCGTCGTTCTCGTACTGCAAGGAAGAGGTGACGATAGACACCTGGGCGGCATATTTTTTAAAGGCCACCGGCAGCGCTTCTGACCACAGCACCGTCAGGTTTGGCTCCGGCGCTGGCCCCATGGTGTGCAGGGTATGCAGATAGCGGAACGCGTTTTTGGTGACCAGCGTGCGCCCGTCCATCCCCATCCCGCCGATGACTTCGGTGGCCCAGATAGGGTCGCCGGAGAACAGCGTGTCGAATTCCGGTGTACGCAGGAAGCGCACCATGCGGATCTTCATAATGAAGTGGTCAATCAGCTCCTGCGCCTGCTCTTCGGTCAGCAAACCGGCCTTGAAGTCGCGCTCAATATAGACGTCGAGGAACGACGCGGTACGGCCGAGCGACATTGCGCCGCCGTTCTGCGACTTCACCGCGGCGAGGTAGGCAAAGTAGAGCCACTGCACCGCTTCCTGGGCGTTACGCGCCGGGCGGGAGATATCGCAGCCGTACTTCGCCGCCATCTCCTGCATTTGCAGCAGCGCCCGGCGGTGCTCCGACAGCTCTTCGCGCAGGCGAATGGTGGCTTCGAGGTTCTGACCGCGTTGCAGGTTAGACTGGAGGTCGGCGAACTGCTGTTCGCGTTCGCGCACCAAATACTGAATGCCGTACAGCGCCACGCGACGGTAGTCACCGATGATACGCCCACGGCCATATCCGTCCGGTAAGCCGGTCAGCACGCCGGATTTACGGCAGCGCAGCATATCCGGTGAGTAGGCATCAAATACGCCCTGGTTGTGGGTTTTACGCAGCTCGGTGAACAGGTATTCGAAGTTCGGGTCCATCTCACGACCGTAAGCATCGAACGAGCTTTTGATCATATTCACGCCGCCGTAAGGGTGCAGCGCGCGCTTAAGCGGCTTGTCGGTTTGTAGGCCGACGATCTTTTCCAGGCTCTGGTCGATATAGCCTGCGTCGTGAGCGGTAATGGTGGTGGCAACGTTAGTGTCGAAGTCGACCGGCGCGTGCGTGGCGTTTTCGATGCGAATGCCCGCCATCACCTTCTCCCAGAGGGCGAGGGTGGCTGACGTTGCTTCAGCCAGGAAGGATTCATCGCCTTCATACGGCGTGTAGTTATGCTGAATAAAATCGCGGACGTTAATACACTCTTTCCAGTCCGTGCCGTTAAATCCCTGCCATGCGTCGGCGTACAGTTTATCGCCGATATCGATATTTACCTTCATGGAAATTCTCTCTGCTGACTAACCGTTAATTACGCGTATTCGACGCTGGCGCTGATTTCGCCTAAATGAATCGCATCGAGGGCAATCATCTTTTCTTCATTGGTTGGAATAACGCTGCACACCACGCGGGCATCGTGGGTAGAAATAATTCGCTCGCCGTAGGCGTTGGGTAAATTATTTCGCTCGCTGTCGATATTCACCCCCAGCACGGCGAGATGCTCAATCACCAGACGGCGAATTAATACCGAGTTCTCACCGATACCGCCGGTGAAAATAATCCCATCGAGGCGATGCAGCGAAGCCGCGTGCCCGGCAATATGGCGGGCGATGCGGTGGACGAAGGTTTTAATCGCCAGTTGGGCGCGTTCATGGCCTTCATGCCACGCTTTTTCCAGTACCCGTAGGTCGGAGGAGAGGCCGGAAATGCCGAGCAGGCCGGACTCTTTATTCACCACCCGCTCCAGGTCGGCGAGCGTCTGCTGGGTTTCACTGGCGACCCACGCCATGGCGCCGAAGTCGACGTCGCCGCTGCGGGTGCCCATCATCAGCCCTTCGAGCGGGGTCATGCCCATGGAGGTATCCACGCTCTGGCCATTACGCACCGCACAGATAGAGGCGCCGTTGCCGAGGTGGGCGACTACCAGGCCGGAGTCCTGCTCTGTCAGGTTAAGCAGGTCATGAGCGCGTTGCGAAACGTAGCGATGCGAAGTGCCGTGGAAGCCGTAGCGGCGCACGCCCAGCTCTTCGAAATATTTCCACGGCAGGCCGTAGAGATACGCTTCTGGCGGCAGCGTCTGGTGGAAACTGGTATCAAACACCGCCACCTGCGTGACGCCGGGGAACAGCTGCTGCGCAGACTCAATACCGCTGAGGTTGGCATAATTATGCAGCGGGGCCAGTGGGGATACTCTGCGGATATTCTCAATGACTTCATCAGTAATAATGGCTGATTCAGTAAAGATATTTCCGCCGTGGGCAATACGGTGGCCAATTAAGGCCACGCTGTCATTTAAATCACGCTTTTCGAGTTCAAAGGCAATCGCCTTTAATGCGCCTTCGTAGCTGTGGTGAGCCAGCGTAGCTGGCTCACCTCCATTTACGGATAAGAACGCATTTTCAGTGTTAATACCGTCAGCAATCCCCGCCATTAATACATCGCAGTTGGTTGCATCCAGTACTGAAAACTTAATTGAAGATGATCCACAGTTAATCACTAATACGACCGGGAATTCATTCATTTTACGACTCATCCTGAGCTTACAGATTAAAACAGTTTGTACACGATGTTGAGAATGGTCAGCAGACCAATGATGGTGACAAACACGTTATCCAGACGACCACGGTATTTCGCCAGCGACGGCGCTTTACGGATGGCGTACATCGGTAACAGGCACAGCAGGGAAGCGATAATTGGCGCACCCATGGCTTCAATCAGGTCCAGAATGTTCGGGTTGGCGTAAGCGACGACCCAGGTGGAGCCCATGATGAAGATCATGCTGATGGTGTTCAGTTTCCCAGAGGAGACTTTGGTTTTATCGCCTTTATAGCCAAACTTCAGCACCAGGCCGTTCAGCCCTTCCAGCGTGCCGAGGTAGTGGCCGAAGAAGGATTTGAAGATAGCGACCAGGGCGATGATAGACGCACCGTACTCCAGCGTGGTGGCGAAGGTCGACTTCGAACCAGACATAGAGGCAAAGTGGTTTGCCAGGTAAGAGAGCACCGGAATGTTCTGTGCTTTAGCTTCCGCCATGTTCTGCGGGGAGAGCGTAAACAGGCAGCTGAAGGCGAAGAACATCACCACGGCAACCATCAGCACGCTGGCACGGGAGATAATCTGCGAACATTTCTGCTCGGTGAATTCACGACCGAAGTCCTTCTCATACTCTTCGCGCTTGGAGACCACGAAGGAAGAGACGATTGGCGAGAAGTTAAAGGAGAACACCATGATGGAGATGCCCAGCCATACGGTCACCAGGATACCGTCGTGCCCGGTCATCGCGATATTGCTGAGGTCCACCTGATCGATAGCGGCAGAGTTCCAGTAAGGGATCAGCGACAGCGAAATCAGCACCAGGCAGGCAATGAACGGCCAGACCAGGTAGCTCATCACTTTCACCATCAGGTCTTTACCAAACCAGATAACGAACGCCATCAGCAGCAGCAGGAACAGGGCGACAAAGCCACGGTTCAGCGCCGGCATCTGCAGCTGGTTTTCCCAGAAGGTCATAAAGGTGTTGGTAATGGTAACGCCATAAATCCACAGCAGCGGGCAGATGGCGAAGAAGTACAGGAAGGTGATCACCACGCCGCCCGTCTTACCAAAATGCTCCTCTACCGTTTCGGTGATGTTGCCGGAAGGGTTAGACCCCGACAGGCACAGACGCGCCAGCGCGCGGTGGCAGTAGAAGGCGATAGGGTAAGCCAGCAGCAGCATCAGGAGAATGGGGATCAGCCCACCAAACCCGGCGCGAATCGGGAAGAACAATACCCCAGCGCCGATAGCGGTGCCAAATAAACCCAGCGTCCACGTTGTATCTGATTTACGCCAGGTCGATTGTTTGGTCTGGCTGGATATAATGCTTTCAGTAGTACTCATATCCTATCCTCAACGAGAAATTAATGATGAAATTAAGCGTCAACTAAACCGGTAATTTGCGATACGCGAGATAAATCGATATTCCCACCAGAAATAATGCTGACCGTTTTTCGGTTTTTGATATAGCTATCTAATTTGCCGCTTAATAATGCGGCACAGGCCAGCGCACCAGCGCCTTCGGTCACGACTTTATTACGCTGAATTAAGGCAATCATGCTTTTGCGGATTTCATCTTCGTTGACCAGAACAATATCATCGACGAGGTCACGAACGATTTCGTAGGTTAAATTACCCGGGCGAGAGACGTCACAGCCGTCCGCCAGGGTGCCGGTCGTTCGGTGCGTGGTCACATGACCGGCATAATAAGAGGCCGCCATACCGTGAACGTTTTCCGACTGTACGCCAATCACTTTGATGGTTGGGTTAATTGATTTAATGGCGATGGCAATACCAGCAATTAAACCGCCGCCACCAATAGGCACAATCACGTTATCGACATCGTACAGGTCTTCAAGAATTTCCAGACCAATAGTGCCTTGCCCAGCAATGACTTTCGGGTCGTCATACGGCGGGATAAAAATACGGCCTTCCATTTCAACAATCTCGCTTACCTTAGCGATGGTGTCGTTGAAGTTATCGCCGTGCAGTACCACTTCAGCGGAGTAGTCGCAGGTGGCCGCCACTTTAGACTTCGGCGCGCCTTTTGGCATCACCACTTTGCCGTCAATGCCCAGCATTGCGCAGGAAAGCGAAACGCCCTGCGCATGGTTGCCCGCCGAGCAGGCCACCACGCCTTTGCGTCTTTCGGCTTCGGTCAATGAACTGAGCTTATTAAAAGCGCCGCGGATTTTAAATGAACCGGTGCGCTGCATATTTTCGAACTTCAGGAAAATATCGCCTTTGCACTGCTCGCTAAAATAGTTTGAGCGAGGCATGCCGGTTTTATAAATCTTACCAGCCAGGCGTTGTTTGGCTTCAATAATATCTTCAATGGCAACCGGGAGATCGTATGTAATATGCATTATAACCTCATAACCAAAATGTTAGGGTAATAGATATTGGTTGCCGCAGACCGATAGCGCGATCGGCGGCATAGATATTAGGTATTTAAATTACTGGCTTATTTAGTGTTTATTATTTGTTTTCGCCTGCGTCCATTGCAGGCCGAGTATTCCTTTGCTAATTGCACCAGAATTGATGCGGCTTTTTTAATTCGATAATTCTTTGACCATACGGCAGCGTAGCGCGCCACGGGCAGTGCTTCTTCAACCTCGAGCGTAATAAACTGGTCGGAGCCAAAAGGTGCGGTCATATCGCAAGGAATCACCGTCAGAAAATCGGCATTGAGAACAAGATTATAAATAGTGACCACCGAGTCGGTCTTAACAATGTTTTCAATGCTGATGCCATTTCGTTGTAGCGTAATAAGCAGTTCGCTGTAGTAGCCCATATTGGTTTGTGGTAACACCCACTGTGCGTCTTTCAGCGAAGCCAGCGTGGGGTTACCGCTGCATGTTCGTGACTTATTCGCCACCACCACAAACTCTGACTCAAAAAGCGGCTCCACGTGCAGGTCCTGCAGTTTCATCTCATCGCTTAAGGTGCCAATCGCGAAATCCAGGCGACCATCGCGCAGGGCAGGCAGGAACGAGGAGAGCTGCGCTTCGAACATCGAGATCTGTACCTTCGGGAACACCTCTTTAAACTTTTGAATCATGTCAGACATAAAGGTGAAGCCAATCAGTGACGGAAAGCCGAACGAGACGTCTACCGTTGCATCGTCGGTCATGCTGTTCATCTCATTCACCATGTTGGTCATCTCACGGGTGATGGATTCCGACCAGGAGAGCAGCACCTGGCCTGGGTGAGTCAGCGTGACGCCGGTATTCTTCCGAACGATAAGCTCGGCACCAAAGTAAGCTTCAATATCGTTTATGATTTTACTGACTGCTGGCTGCGTTAATCCCAACTCTTTAGCCGCAGAACCAATAGAACCACTACGGATCACTTCCTGAAAGACCACCAGATTCTGTATTTTAGGGAGAATAAATGTGTTCATAACAATCCGTGTTAATTACTTTGTTGACGGAAATAAGTGTAACAAATTAATAGGTCGGTGATTTGTGCGAGCACTCACAAATTACCTTTTGGTGAATTATTGTGCTTTATGGTTTTTTAATAAAATTGTTATATATCAATCGGTTGTTGTTTTTCTTATAGCGTGTTGTTCTGATTTTTGTCAAAAAATGATGGGGGGATAAAAATATTTTATGGCGATAACGATGACCTTTTTTGGGCGTCGTTAATAATCACCATCTGGCGAACTTTCAAGCAATTATCGGGTGATTAACGGTCAATAAATGACTTAAATTTAATGTGTAATTTATCAACTTAAATTTTAAATGAACCATTATCTTTATTAAAGAATGCCGAGTATCACATTTTTTTTCCGTGATTGTTCTGAAAGATACGTATTAGTTATTAATTATAAAATTATATATTACAGGTCGTTATCATAATTAACATTTATTTAACTATGGTTTTTTGCTCATTTTTTGGGTGTTCGTTTTGGTTGTGAAATCGGTTTCTTTTGTTTTGTGTTGTAAAAAGTTTCATGGGCAGTGTTTTGTGTTGATGCTCACAGATCTGCTTTCTTGTTGTCCGCCCTCTGTTGCGTGGCGTGGTCGGATGGCGTTAGGGCCGACGTCCAACGCAGATCAAGCGGCCTGGTTATAAGCAACCCGCTATCGGTCCCTGCGTCGGGGCTTTTTTAATGTCGTCACCAGAGGTGCGATGTATCAATAAAAACAGTTAATTTTCTGAGTGGCCAGATAATTGAATAAATCGATACCGTTTTCATTCAGGATAGGTTTTTTTTTACAACAATTACCAGATGATAGCATTGCAAATGTAATTATTAATTTAAGATCTCGTTAATTAAATATAGGCGTTTAGTTTTCACCTAAATAATTTAATGAGCGCGCGATGTGCAAACCAGGAAGAGATGCTGTGCCAGCGGTATCCAGTAGATTCGAGTCAACACCACCGGACGGGTAATTCAGCCAGACGCTGGGCTGATGAGGGGGGCCGTTGGAGCATGCTTTACTCGTCAGTGTTAACGCGATTACGCGGCTGGAATTATAATTAAAATGTATATTTATAGCGGCAATGTATTCGGCATATTATTGAAATAATATCAGATTGCTCAGGTGTGAATAAATGACTATGATGTCGACCTTAATTTAAGGATGATGATGTTTTCTATTGTCAGTGAATGCGGGAATATATTCAGGACGTCATTCTCACAGCACGATAGGAATTGGCCCGGTTTAATTATTGTCTTCGAAACCGGGAGGCACTTTTCCTGACTGCATGTCCTGGTTCTGGGCGATTCTCGTAACTTCTAATCAGTGAAATATACACCAGGGATATTATGAACACATATAAAAAAATGGTTTGGTTATCCATACTTCTTGTCCTCGGCGGGTGTCAGGGCGTTAAAAAAACAACGGTGACCCCCGCACAGGGCCAGCCTGTGTTAAGCAGTAGTCAGGACGCACAGCTAAAGGCGCCGACGGACGATATGACGAAAAAGCAGCTGACGACCTGCCTGTTTGAGGCAAAACTGCTGCTTAAATTCAATCAGCAGAAGTATAACCAGCCGGTGGATACACTGTATCAATATATCCGAGCCGCAAAGTATTATGCCTCGGTATCATCGAATCTGAGCACCGGTAATACGGATACGCTGACCCCGATGTACCAGTTTAAAGTTAATGATGCCTGTAACACGGTATCGCAACTATTGCTGGCGGAACTCAAGCATGGCGAGAGTGTCGGGAGATAATGACAAATGAACAGGAAGCGGATATTCCGTCTCAGCATGATGAGTCTGGTGGTTGCCGGACTTGGGTATATCACTCCCGCACAGAGTCGGGAACCGGCATCCGATGATTTTTTATCCGTAATAGCGGACGTGGATGTCCCGCCTTCAGCCGCGCCAGTGGAGAATAAGCGTGCTGTGCCGCCCGCCGCCGCCCCAATGGCGGTCTCTCAAGACAAGACGCTGCAGTTGCTGAGAAATGAGAATGAAAAGCTAAAAGCCAGTCTTGCCCGCCAGAACAACATACTGCGTAAGAAAAATGAGCTATCGGTACGAGAGCAGACTGCGCTGAGGCAGGCGTTATCTGCTCTGGAACGACAACTAAAGCAGCAGACAACCATCCGGGTGGCAGCTGAGCAGAAGGTGGCTGACCTGCAGCGAGCGGCCCTACACGCTCCGGTTCCCGCTCAGCCAGCGGCTTCCACACTTCTGGCTGAGAGGGAAAAGGCGCTGCGAGAGCTCAAGAAGGCGCAGTCCGAGAGCGACGACCTGCACAAACAGATAACTGCACTCGCCAGTACGCGTGATGACCTGAAGAAACAGCTTGAACAGGCGAATGCTCGCCAGCAGCAGTTGGTTGCCTCGGGGGAGGCCGCGCTGGCGCAGGTAAAATCTCTGCAACAGGAGAGTGCGGCCCTGAAAACTGTAGCACAGCAGGGTAAGCCCATGCAGGCTGAGGTGACTGAGCTGAGGCGTCAGCGTGACAGCTTACAACAGAAGTTAACGCAGTCGCAGCAGGCGCTGTCGGCACTGCAGGAAAACAGTCAAACCGCTCAGGGCAGTGCGAAGCAGCAGATTAACGCCCTGCAACAGCAGATTAACGAGCTCAACAGTACGCGAGAGAGTCTGCAAAAAGAGCTGGTGCAAATAGACGGCAATCTGAATAAATCGCTTGCTACCGAGGCGGGGGCACTGGCGCAGGTAAAATCCCTGCAACAGGAGAACGCAGCCCTGAAAACCGCCACGCAGGTGGAAAAGTCGGGCCAGACAGAGGCTCTGCTGAAAACGCTCACCGCGGAAAGAGACGATCTCCGTAAACAGCTGACAGAACTGACAGGGCAGCATACGGCGCTGGTAGAAAGTCAGCGCCAGGAGAAGGCGAATCAGCCCGCCAGTGCTGTGCCAGAATTGAAAACCGAGAGGCAAAAGCAGGCGTATGCCAGCGGTGCAATATTAGCCGGCAACTTCCAGCGAACCCTCATGTTACACCGGGATCTGGGGGCTGATTTATCTGCGGCGTTGCTGATTGCCGGGCTGTCCGATGGCGTCAATAGCAAGGTTCGACTCGACAGCACGACGTTGCAGGACAGCTATCGTGCTCTGATAACCGAGTTGGCAAAGCGTGAAAAGGAAAAATACAGTGAGGGGGTGAAACAGCTGGAGAAACTGGCTAGCGGGAAGGCGCTGATTAAGCGTAATGGCACCCTCTTTTTTGTTCAGACGCGTAAGGGCAACGGGAAAGTGGCTTCGGGAGAAACGGTGCGATTCGACATGACCGAGTCGGTCGTGAAAGGGAAAACGCTGAATAACGAAAAAGGCGTGTCTGTCACTGTGGATAACAAACTTCCGTATGTGATAGAGCAGGCCCTGACGCTGGCAGGGCGCGGAGGAGAAATCATCGTGTACTGTATGGCATCCGATGTTTATCCTCCGGATCAGCTTCCTGAAGGTGTATTCCCTTACACCCTTATTAAATATCAGTTTAATCAGAAAGCTAAATCAGCGAAATAAACTGTCAGTGAGGTCGCGCATCTTCAAAAGCAGGTAATCAGCTCAGCGCGACCTTAATTCCCAGTGCAATCAGTAGCCCACCCAGCATCTTATCAATAATCTTCTGTGCCTTCGCCAGCCCACGACGTACCGGCGCGCTCTGGATCAGTACCACCAGCATCGGCCACCAGATGACGGAAACGGTGAGGATCACCCCGGCGTACCACAGTTTTTCCGGAAAACCAGATTTCACGTTCAGTACCTGAGTAAAAATCGAGAGGAAGAACAGCGTGGCCTTAGGGTTCAGCAGGTTACACAGATAGCCCTGCAGAAATGCTTTTTTCAGCGTGGTTTCTTGCTGTACCACCCCGGTCATGTCCATGCTTTTATGCCCGCGTGCCAGCAGTGCCAGCAGACCTACCCAGATAAGATAGGCGGCCCCCGCGTACTTCAGAATATCGAACAGCCACGGAGTGGTGGTGATCACCACCGCCAGGCCGGCTACGCAGTAAGACATATGCGTCAGCACGCCGCAGGTGATGCCAAAGGCAGTCATCATGGCGGGCAGTCGGCGATAGCGCGCGGCGTTTTTAATCACCATAAAGAAGTCCGGGCCGGGAGACAAAATGCCGAGCGTGGCAATAGACGCAACGAACGCCGTTGCACCAATAGAAGGTATGAACATTAGGGTGGTCTCTTATCGGGAAGGCGAATAAATTAGAGCGGGATCACAAAACCCACTATGACCGGAATCAAGGTTTCCGCGTAATTATCCGCGCTTTATCCTGCTGGCTCTGCCGTCTCGTTGAGCTGCTCCAGCAGCTGATTGACCGCCGGGTTCTCCACCGCCTGAACCGCATAGCAAATGCCAATCCGCCGCAGCAGCGGATACCCCGGCAGCGCCCGGGCGCTGAGGTCGCAGCGGGCCGCTATCAGCGAGTGTGGCGCAATCGCCAGACCAAACCCCGCCTCGACCAGATCCAGCGCCAGCGTAAAGCTGCCCGCATTGGCGCTGGGCGCACCGGCTGCCGTGCCGTAAAACGGCAGGAAGCGTTGATGAGAATCGTGGGCCGGATACATCACCCAAGGGTAGCTATAGAGCTGCTCCAGCGTAAGCTCCGCCACCTGCGCCAGCGGATGGTCACTGGGGAACGCCAGCATATAGTGCTCATCGAACAGTGGCATAAACAGCTCGTCTTCGCAGCGCAGGCTCTCGCAGCCGAGACGAATATCCCCGGTACAGCCAGGGTCGAGCGTGACCAGCGTATCCGGCATCTCAAGACGAATGCGCTGTAGCAGTGAGGCCAGACACGGCGAGGCGATGTCCTGCTCGACGCCGATATTTAGCGGCGCGCGGTCCTGGCGTTTACGAAAGCGCGAGGTGAGGGTTGCCATCTCCTGGAGCATACGGCAGGCGTGCGGATAGAGCGCACGCGCATCTTCCGTCACCTCCACGCCGCGGGGTTTACGTACAAAGAGTTGCGTACCGAGTTCCTCTTCCAGCGCTTTCACGGTGGCAGAGAGCGCAGGCTGTGTCAGACTTAATTGTTCGGCTGCACGGGTAATGTTGCGCTCTTCAAATACGCAGATGAAGGCGCTGAGCTGTCGCTTATCCATAGATTTATTTTATGGCTGTGAAAAAAACAAACCATTTTTCACCATTCTCATCCCGATTTAAAGTAGCGCCATCAATTTTATTTATGAGGAATACCAATGAACGCTGCATCTAAACCATTAGTCGTGATTACCGGCGCCAGCTCCGGGATTGGCCTGGCCACTGCAAAACTGCTGTCAGAACGTGGACATGCGCTGCTGCTGCTGGCGCGTCGTGTGGATCGTATGACGGCGCTGAATCTGCCGCGCACCCTGTGCCGTTCGGTTGATGTCACCAACCGTCAGGCGGTGGCCGATGCCATTGCCGAAGCGGAACAGCAGTTTGGGCCGGTTGATGCGATGGTCAACAACGCGGGCGTGATGCTGCTGGGCAATATCGACGATCAAAACCCGGACGAGTGGGAGCAGATGATCGACGTGAACGTCAAAGGGCTGCTGAACGGCGTTCATGCGGTGACCAAAGGGATGATTGAGCGCAAAGCGGGCACCATCATCAACATTAGCTCTATTGCCGGGCGCAAAACCTTCCCGAACCACGTGGTCTACGTTGGCACCAAGTTTGCGGTGCACGGCCTGTCCGAAAACCTGCGTGAAGAGCTGTCGCCGCACAACGTGCGCGTGGTGGTGATTGCACCGGGTGCGGTGGAAACCGAACTGCTGAGCCACACCACCAGCGACGATATTAAAGCCGGTTATCAGAGCTGGAAGCAGGATATGGGCGGTAAAGTGCTGAGCCCGGAAGACGTGGCGCATGCTATTGAGTACGCCTATTCCCAGCCGCAGTACGTTTGTATCCGTGAAATTGTGCTGGCGGCGACCCGTCAGGGCGCATAATTTATCGTAAAATAAAAATAGCTAGCCGCATTAATAACATTGTTATTAATGCGGTCATTTTCATAATAGATAATTCTGACCCCACCTTTCTGATATTTATTTTTCCTATGACCTGCTGCACTATTATTGCGCCTGATGTGCTTTTACGGTGCGTGATAATATTATTGTCATTTCCTTTCTTAATTTAAAAACTCTATAAAAACATATTGTTAAATATCTGGCACGTGCCTTGCTAATTGAATTCCATCTTGTATACCAACAGGAATTCAACGATGGCATTAATGACAGGACAAACGCTGGCCGCATGGCGTCAGCAAATCAGTCAGGACAGCGACTCCGTTCTTACGCTTTTAATTGAACATGTTAATACCTTCTCTGCAGAGGATAACGCGTGGCTGACCATCGCCAGCGAAGCGCAGTTGAAGGCACAATTAGCCGCGTTAATTCCGCTGTATCAAAATAACCCGCAAGCCCTGCCATTATTTGGCATTCCGTTTGCGGTCAAAGACAACGTGGATGTGGCGGGATGGCCGACCACCGCAGCCTGCCCGGCGTTTGAATATATTGCCGAACAGGATGCGACGGCGGTGGCCCAGCTAAAAGCTGCCGGGGCGATTGTGGTGGGTAAAACCAACCTCGATCAGTTCGCCACCGGGCTGGTGGGTACCCGTTCTCCGTACGGCGCGGTGGTCAATACTTTCAACTCCGACTACGTCAGCGGCGGCTCCAGCTCCGGTTCGGCCTCGGTGGTGGCGCGTGGCCTGGTGCCGTTCGCCTTTGGTACCGACACCGCCGGTTCCGGGCGCGTGCCCGCCGGGTTTAACAATATCGTCGGCCTCAAACCGACCAAAGGCTGGCTCTCTGCCAAAGGCGTGGTTCCGGCCTGTCGCCTCAACGACACGCTGTCGGTGTTTGCTCTGACGGTAGACGATGCCTTTTATATCGCCTCGCTGGCGGGTGGCGTTGATAGCGAAGATGCCTACTCGCGCGCCAACCCGGCGACGGCACCCGCTACGCTTGCGGCGAACCCAACCTTTGCCGTGCCGGAAACGCTGAACTTCTTCGGCGACGTGCAGGCGCAGGCGGCCTGGGAACAGGCTATCGATGCGCTGTGTGAAAGCGGCGTCACGCTGAAACCTATCGACTTTTCCGCGTTTACTCAGCTTGCCGAACAGCTGTATCAGGGGCCGTGGGTAGCCGAGCGCACGGCGGCGGTGGGCGATATGCTCCAGCACCCCGAGCAGATGGACCCGACCGTTTACACCATCGTCTCTGCGGGCCTCAACTACAGCGCGGTCGATGCCTATAACGCCGAGTACCTGCGCGCCGAGCTGGCGCAAAAAATCCAGCAGGCGCTGAGCGAGGTTGACGCGCTGGTGGTGCCAACGTCGCCAACCATCCACACCCTGGCGGAGATGGAACAGGAACCCATTCGCTTCAACTCCCAGTTCGGGACCTACACCAACTTCACCAACCTAGCCGATCTCAGCGCGCTGGCGCTACCCGCGCCGTTCCGCGCCGATGGCTTGCCAGCAGGTATCACACTTCTCGCCCCCGCGTGGCACGACCGGGCGCTGGCGGACTTTGGTCAACGCTGGCAGCAACAGCTGGCGCTGCCATTAGGGGCGACCGGGCTGGCGTTCATGCAAAGCGCCGCCACGCTGCCGCCATCGCCGCACCACGCGCGCATTGCCGTGGTCGGTGCGCACCTGCGCGGTATGCCGCTCAACTTCCAGCTCACCACCCGCAACGCGGTCTTCGTTGAAGCCACGCAGACGGCGGCGACCTACCGCCTGTACGCGCTGGCCAATACCCAGCCGCAAAAGCCGGGGCTGGCGCGTGATGCCTCCGGCGCGGCGATTGAGGTGGAGCTGTGGGATATCCCGCTGGCGCGCTTTGGCGAGTTCGTGGCGGAAATTCCGTCGCCGCTGGGCATTGGCTCGCTGGAACTCTGCGATGGCCGCTGGGTGAAAGGCTTTATCTGTGAACCGGCGGCGCTGAACGACGCCGTGGACATTACCGAATTTAAGGGCTGGCGGCACTGGGTTGCCCGTAAGGAGAACCACCATGTTTAACACCGTGCTGATTGCCAACCGTGGCGAAATTGCCTGCCGCGCGATCCGAACCCTGAAACGTCTGGGCATCACCAGCGTCGCGGTCTACTCCGACGCCGATAAAAACGCCGAACACGTTAAGCAGGCCGATATCGCGCTGGCGCTGGGCGGCGAAAAGGCCAGCGACAGCTACCTGAAGATTGACGCGATTATTTCCGCCGCGCGGGAAAGCGGCGCGCAGGCCATCTGGCCCGGCTACGGTTTTCTCTCAGAAAGCCTGCCGTTTGCCGATGCCTGCGACAAGGCGGGTATCGTGTTTATCGGCCCCACTGCGCAGCAGATTGGCGAATTTGGCCTGAAGCACCGCGCTCGTGAACTGGCCGCCGAAGCGGGCGTACCGATGACGCCGGGGACCGGACTGCTCAATTCCCTCGACGACGCGCTGGCAGCGGCGCAGAACATTGGTTACCCGGTGATGCTGAAAAGCACGGCGGGCGGCGGCGGGATTGGCCTGACGCGCTGCGCCGACGCACAGGCGCTGGCGCAGGGCTGGGAGAGCGTGCGCCGTCTGGGCGAGCAGTTCTTCAGCGATGCCGGCGTGTTTGTCGAGCGCTGCGTGGACCGCGCGCGCCATATCGAAGTGCAGATTTTTGGCGATGGCAAAGGCAACGTGGTGGCGCTCGGCGAGCGCGACTGTTCGCTCCAGCGCCGCAACCAGAAGGTGGTGGAAGAGACGCCTGCGCCAAATCTTCCGGCGGCGACCCGCAAAGCGATTCTTGATGCCGCGGTGCAGCTCGGTAAGCTGGTGAACTACCGCAGCGCCGGGACGGTGGAGTTTATCTACGATGCGGCGCTGGACGCGTTTTATTTCCTCGAGGTGAATACTCGTCTCCAGGTTGAACACCCGGTAACCGAATGTGTGACCGGGCTGGATCTGGTGGAGTGCATGTTGCGCGTGGCGGCCGATGAACCTATCGACTGGACGCGTCTGGCAAGAGCGCCGCAGGGGGCGGCGATTGAAGTGCGCATTTATGCCGAAAGCCCGCTGAAAAACTTCCAGCCGAGCCCCGGCGTACTGAGCGAAGTGGTTTTCCCGGACGATGTGCGTATTGATACCGGCGTCACCACCGGCAGCGAGGTTTCTGCGTTTTACGACCCGATGATCGCCAAGCTGATTGTCCATGCACCAACCCGCGCGGCGGCGCTGGCAAAACTGGCGACGGCGCTCGACGCCACGCGGCTGCACGGTATCGCCACCAACCTCGACTACCTGCGGCAGATTACCGCCAGTGAAGCCTTTGTCAGCGGCACCGCCTGGACGCGCATGCTTGATAGCGTGGTGGCGCAGTCGCCGGTGATTGAAGTATTGCAGCCCGGCACCTGGAGCAGCGTGCAGGATTATCCGGGCCGTCAGGGCTACTGGGATATTGGCGTGCCGCCGTCCGGCCCGATGGATGATTTCGCCTTCCGCCTGGCGAACCGCATTGTCGGCAACCACGAATCGGCGGCCGGGCTGGAGTTCACCTTGCAGGGGCCGGTGCTGCAGTTCCACGCCGACGCGCTGATTGCCCTGACCGGGGCAGATTGTCAGGCGAAGCTGGACGATGAAGGCGTGCCGATGTGGCAACCGGTAGCGGTGAAAGCAGGGCAAACCCTGAGCCTGGGGCGTGCCCAAAGCGGCTGTCGTGGTTATCTGGCGGTGCGTAACGGCCTCGATGTGCCGGTCTATCTTGGCAGCCGTTCTACCTTCGCGCTGGGGCAGTTTGGCGGCCACGCGGGGCGCACGCTGAAGGTCGCGGACCTGCTGCCCATCTCACGTCCTGAGCTGGCGGCCTGCACTACGCCTGCGCCCATTTCTGAGCCGAAGGCGCTCTCGACGGCGCTGATCCCGGAATATGGCGACGTCTGGCGCATTGGCGTGCTCTACGGGCCGCACGGCGCGCCGGACTTCTTCACCCAGGAAGCTATCGACGAGTTCTTCGCCAGCGACTGGCAGGTGCACTACAACTCCAACCGCCTTGGCGTACGTTTAGTCGGCCCCAAACCGAGCTGGACCCGCCCGAACGGCGGTGAGGCGGGGCTGCATCCGTCAAACGTTCATGACTGCGAATATGCCATTGGCGCGATCAACTTTACCGGCGACTTCCCGGTGATCCTCACCCGCGACGGCCCAAGCCTCGGCGGCTTTGTCTGCCCGGTGACCATCGCCAAAGCGGAATTGTGGAAAGTGGGGCAGGTGAAGCCGGGCGACCGCATTCGCTTCTACCCGATTAGCGTGGAAGATGCGGTGGCGCGGGAAAACGCCCAGGACCGCAGTGTGGAAACCCTGCAAACCACCGCGCTGCCAGAGTTTGCCATGCCGTCACTTGCCGACCGCGACGGCGTTTCCGCCGCCGGGCTGGTGTCGCTGCCAGCAACCTTCAGCACCCCGGCGATTGTTTATCGCCAGGCGGGCGACAACTACATCCTGATTGAGTACGGCGAAAACGTGTTGGATCTGGCGCTGCGCCTGCGCGTTCACGTGCTGATGGAGCAGCTGCGCGAACGGGCGCATCCGGGGATTAAAGAGCTTTCTCCCGGCGTGCGTTCGCTGCAGGTACGTTACGACAGCCGTGAAATCAGCCAGCCCGCGCTGGTGGCACTGCTGCTGGAGCAGGAGGCGCGTATTGGCGACGTTTCCCGCATGAAGGTGCCGTCGCGCATCGTCCATCTGCCAATGGCCTTTGAAGACAGCGCCACGCTGGACGCCGTCAGCCGCTACGCCGATACCGTGCGTGCGACCGCGCCGTGGCTGCCGAACAACGTCGATTTTATCCAACGTATTAACGGCCTGCCGACCCGTGAAGCGGTAATGGAGACCCTGTTTGACGCCAGCTATCTGATTCTGGGGCTGGGCGACGTCTACCTCGGCGCGCCGTGCGCAGTGCCGGTTGATCCACGTCACCGCCTATTAAGTTCCAAGTACAACCCGGCGCGCACCTTTACCGCCGAAGGCACGGTGGGCATTGGCGGCATGTACATGTGCATCTACGGCATGGACTCACCGGGCGGCTATCAGCTGGTGGGGCGCACGCTGCCCATCTGGAACAAATTCCTTAAAAACGCGCAGTTCAACGACGGCGAGCCGTGGCTGCTGCGCTTCTTCGACCAGGTGCGTTTCTACCCGGTGAGCGAAGCGGAGCTGACTCAGCTACGTGATGATTTCCGCGAAGGCCGCGCGGCGGTGCGCATTGAAGAGACGGTGTTCGACTTTGCCGAGCACCTGCAGTTCCTCGATGACAACGCTGCTGATATCGCCCGTTTCCGTCAACTGCAGTCTGCGGCGTTTGAAGCGGAGGTGGAGCGCTGGCATCTGGACGACCAGGAGGCTGACGTTGAAAGCCTGCTGCCGATGCAGGAAGAGGTCATCGACGATGGTGCGCTGCCGGTTACCGCCGATATGAACGGCAATATCTGGAAAGTGCTGGTCGCGCCGGGTGAGGCGGTGGAGGCCGGTCAACCGCTCATCATCGTGGAAGCGATGAAAATGGAGCTGGCGATTCACGCCCCGCAGGCGGGCATCGTTAAACGCATCGGCTGCCAGCCGGGCCGCCCGGTGAGCCCGGGCGACGCACTGCTGTGGATGGAATAGGGAGCGGCGTATGACGGAAACGAACGGCAAAAAGCGCGCGGCGGGGTTGGCGGAGCGCATCTATCTGGCGCTGAAAAACGACATTTTTGATTTCCGCCTGATGCCCGGCGAACACTTTAGTGAAAACGAGATCTCCGAGCGCATGGCGGCCAGCCGCACGCCGGTGCGTCAGGCGCTGTTCTGGCTCGAGCATGAAGGCTATGTGCAGGTTTATTCACGCAGCGGCTGGCAGGTTAAACCGTTCGACTTCACCTATTTCGAAGCGCTGTACGACTTTCGCATCGTGCTGGAAATGGAGGCGGTGAAACGCCTGTGCGCCATGCCGTCGCAGGAGCGCGTGGCCCACCTCGCGCCGCTGCTCGCTTTCTGGTGCGACGCGCCGCAGATGCCGCCGGGCAAGGAACTCTCTCGTCACGATGAGGCGTTTCACACCGCGCTGGTGAGCGCCACCGGCAACGGCGAGATGGCGCGCGTGCACGTCGATCTGACGGAAAAAATGCGCATTATTCGCCACCTCGACTTCACCCGCGAGGACCGTGTGGATGCGACCTACAGCGAACATGCGCAGGTGCTTCGCGCCATTGTGCAGCAGCAAACTGAAGAGGCGCAGCGGGTCCTCACTGCGCATATTTCACAGAGTAAGGCCGAGGTCAGAAAAATAACCCTACATCGGCTACAGCAGGCCCGTTTACAACCCGTTTCACCGTAGTTGTGGCATCCGCCCCATCCTGGTGGGGAACTTTTATCACTCAATATCGTTTAGGGGTTTTGGTCATGAAAAGACGTTCTTTACTGAAAGCATTTGCCCTGTCGGCCACCTTTTTGAGCATGGGCTTCTCTTTGCAGGCATACGCAGCAGACACCATTAAAATCGGCATTATGCATTCGCTCTCCGGCACCATGGCGATCTCCGAAACGCCGCTGAAGGATGTGGCGCTGATGACCATCGATGAGATCAACGCCAAGGGCGGCGTGCTGGGCAAAAAGCTCGAGCCGGTGGTGGTTGACCCGGCCTCCAACTGGCCGCTGTTCGCCGAGAAAGCGCGCCAGCTGCTGACCCAGGATAAAGTGGCGGCGGTGTTTGGCTGTTGGACCTCGGTATCGCGTAAATCCGTGCTGCCGGTGTTTGAAGAGCTGAACGGCCTGCTGTTCTACCCGGTGCAGTATGAAGGTGAAGAGATGTCGCCAAACGTCTTCTACACCGGCGCGGCGCCAAACCAGCAGGCGATTCCGGCGGTGGAATATATGATGAGCGAAGACGGCGGCAGCGCGAAGCGCTTCTTCCTGCTCGGCACCGACTACGTCTACCCGCGCACCACCAACAAGATCCTGCGCGCCTTCCTGCACTCGAAAGGGGTTCAGGATAAAGATATCGAAGAGGTCTACACGCCGTTTGGCTACAGCGACTATCAGACCATCGTGGCTAACATCAAAAAATTCTCCGCTGGCGGTAAAACGGCGGTGATCTCCACCATCAACGGCGACTCTAACGTGCCGTTCTATAAAGAGCTGGCGAACCAGGGCATTAAAGCTACCGATGTGCCGGTGGTGGCGTTCTCCGTTGGCGAAGAGGAACTGCGCGGTATTGATACCAAACCGCTGGTGGGGCATCTGGCGGCGTGGAACTATTTTGAGTCGGTGAGCAACCCGGTGAACGAGAAGTTTGTTGCGGACTACCGCGCTTACGCTAAAGCGCACAAGCTGCCGAACGCCGATACCGTGGTGACCAACGACCCGATGGAAGCGACCTATGTGGGTATTCATATGTGGGCGCAGGCGGTTGAGAAAGCGGGAACCACCGATGTGGATAAAGTGCGTGCGGCGATGGCCGGGCAGACCTTTGCAGCGCCGAGCGGCTTTACGCTGACCATGGACGCGACCAACCACCATCTGCATAAGCCGGTGATGATTGGTGAAATTGAAGAGAACGGTCAGTTTAACGTGGTGTGGAACACCGATAAGCCGGTGCGTGCGCAGCCGTGGAGCCCGTATATTCCGGGGAATGATAAGAAGCCGGATACGCCGGTGAAAACGGGTGGGAAGTAAGGTTTGATTGTGGGTGAGGGGCAATACCCCCTCACCCTAGCCCTCTCCCCAAGGGGGAGAGGGAACCGTTAGGTGCACCATTTTTGTTCTGGCACAATCTACTCCCTCTCCCTTTTTAAGGGAGAGGGTTGGGGTGAGGGTTGATGCACGGTGCAACTATCAGAACAGCACCGAATAGTTCAACCCAAACGTCCGCCCACGGCCTTTATAGTCATACAGCGACGCCGGGCCATAGCCAGGGCTGTAGTACATCGGCGCACGCTGACCCCACACGGTGGTGTAGTCACGGTCGAAGAGGTTCTCGACGCTAAAGCTCAGCTTACCCACCGGAAGGGCGTAGCTGCCGAGCAGGTCGATAGTGGTGTAACCGTCAATCTCATTGCCCGCTTCGTCACGCAGCTTAAACGACGTGGTGCTCTGCACGCGCAGGCTCCACGGGTCCGGCGCCCAGCCGATATAGGCGGTGGCTTTCGACGGGCTGGCAACCTTCACGTCATATTTTTCCCAGCTGCCGTTGACCTTCGACTCGGTTTTCAGCACGTTGAAGTTACCGCCGGTGCTCCAGTTAGTGTCCGGAATAAAGTAGTCCACCGCGCCTTCCACGCCGTAAATGCGGCGTTTGTCGTCCACCACGCTGATGGTCAGATCTTTATTCGCCTTTACGTTTTTATCAGACAGCGAGTAGTAGGCCGCGATTTGGGTACGCAGGTTGTCGCCGGTGTAGCGCCAGCCAAGCTCATAAGAGTTGACCTTGATCCCCTCCAGCTTGCTGTCATCGACGTTAACGCTATTGACGAGCGGCAGATGCCCGTTGACCGCTGGGCCATATTTCCCTCGGCCATAGTATTTCCCCGGATCGGGTAACTCCACGCCCTGAGAGAAGTTAAACCACGTCTGCTGTCGCTCGGTGATGTGCATCAGTAGCCCGGCGTTAAACAGGAAGTTGTCGTAATCGGTAGACCCGCCCGGTATCGCATCGGCAGAAGTGGCCGTACCGTCGGCAATCTTCTGCTGCTCGGAATAACCGACAAAATCATCGATCTTATTCTCGGTGTACTGGTAACGCACGCCGCCGCTGAGGGTGAAGATCTCGTTGATGTCGTAGCTTGACTGTAAAAATGCCGCCAGGTTGCTGATGTCGTAGGAAGGGTAACGCCCGGTGGTGTAAATTTGCTGGTTGTTCATCCCGCCGGAAGCGTTCGCCAGACCTTTATCGAAATACATCTGGTTTGAGGTAAAGCGCTCGTGATCGGCATCCAGTCCGTAGGTAAGCTGCCAGCCGTCCAGCGGCGTACTGTTCAGCGTGAGCTTGGCACCGTACTGGTTGGTCTTTTGCTGCGAAGCAGAGAAGCTCGACAGCGTGTTGATATCGTTGACCTTTGTGACAGTCGGGAAAGGATAGAACTTCAACGACTCATCACGATAGTAAACCTGACCGACTAATTCCTGGCCGAGGAAGTCACTGTTGGAATATTGCAGGCTTATCAGGTGACGCTCGGTGCCAGGAATACGATCTGAGTTCAGCCCACTGCTGACGTACGGCTTAGATGTGCCGTTCAGCGCCGAAAAATCTTTCCCCAGATTCAGGCCATAATCATCATCGCCCTGACTTTTATAATATTGGCTGACCAGTTGCAGCTGCTGGTTTTCATCAATATTCAGCGTCCCGGTGCCCATAAGATCCAGACGGTCGGAATACTGTAGCCCGGTCTGGGTGTTGTCGAGCAGGGTGGCGTCGCCGTTGCCGTCGTACCAGCCGCCAAACTTCTGATAAGCCACCGACATGCGCCCGGAGATATGTTCGTTACCGCCGGAGACGGCGCTGGCAATACGCTCGTCGTGATCTTTACTGCTGTTGAAGCCGCTCTTCGTACCCGCTTCAAACTCGACCTGGGTTTCCGGCTGGCCTTTTTTGGTCACGATATTGATAAGCCCGCCGGTGCTGCCGCCGCCGTACAGCGAGGTCGCGCCGGAGATCACTTCAATGTGTTCGATGTTGAATGGGTCGATGGAGTCGAGCTGGCGGCTGTCGGTGCGCGAGGAGTTGAGGCGCACACCGTCAATCAGCACCACCAGCGGGCGACCGCGCACGTTCATACCGTAGTTGGTGCGGCTCTGACTGCTGACGTCCAGGCCGGGAATCAGCTGGGCCAGCGCGTCTTTCAGCTCTTTACCGCCCTGAATCTGTTGTTCCAGTTCGGCATTTTCGATAACCCAGGTGGTTTGCGCCATCTCGGCCACGGTGCGGTTATTACGGCTGGCAGATACCACCATATTTTCGTCATCGCTTTGTTGGGCGACGGCGGGCGCCATCATGGCAAGCAGCAAGGGGTTAAGCGCCCAGAGAGTATATTTCTTATTAATCATCATCATTCCTGCGCACGGGCAGACAACGATCGGCCCAAAGATGCGCGTAGTGAGTTAAAGAAGCAGCGTGATGCTGCATGTTTCCCGGCGAGCACGGCGTTCGATGGGAACGGCGATCGCCTGAGACTGGTGCAACCGCGCCGATAGCGGGAAAGATCGGAACGCAGCAAGTGAGGTAAAAAATGAAAATGGGAATTTTGTAGATAACGTTTCTCATTATCAATAACTGATTTTGATAGTTGCTAATTTCTTCACACTTTGATTTATTTTTTTTCGCTCTGAAATAACCATGGTAATAACGTGGAATAAGCCATGGTGTGGGCATAAATAATTATTTTGACCCGTCATTAGATCTATTTATTTTCCCTATGACGAACTGCGCTATTACCGTGCGCGGATGTGCTGTGGCGGTGCGATAGAATATTTAATGATGATATTGTTTTTATTTTAATATGATTAAAATCAGTTGTTTATATATTTGGCATGGGCATTGCTAATTGAATTCCATCTTGTATACCAACAGGAATTCAACGATGAATATAATGATGAGACAACGCGCGGCGCTGTACTTCCCCGCCTTGCTCTTTCTCTTTCTAAGCGGCCTGTTAACCAGCCTTCCGGCGCGGGCCGGTGCGGCGGCCGATTACGGTCATGCCAGCCGCGCCGAGCAGGCACAGCTGCTTCAGGCGTGGGCCGCCGCCCCGCAGGCTGACCGTCTGCCGCTATTGCAGGCGCTAAGCCAGGAAACGGTGGTCAGCGATGCCGAGGGCCAGCTGTTTACGGAAAAAAATGGTCAGCTAACGCCGCTGGAAGGGAGTGCAATGCCTGCTGGCAGCACCAAAAAAGTGTTTATGAATAACCGCATTCGCGGACTGGTGGCTAGCGCGCTGGCCTCGCATCAACTGGTCAGCAACGACGTGAAGGTGCGCCTGAACGCGGCGCTCACCTTGCAAAATAGCGCGCAACAGGACCAGCTGCCGATGCTTAGCCAGCGTTTGTCGGTGGAAGCCGATGCCGGTGTACATACCGCGCTGGCGATTGCCGTCGCCAATTTACAGCTCTCCGATAGCCGTGCGGCGCAGCGTCTCAACGCCGTGAAATTGCTCGGTGAAGCCAGCGACCCGCAGGTGCAGGCGAGCCTCAGCCGACTGACGCAGCCGCAAAATGAACCCGACCCGGCGGTGCGCGCCGCCGCCGCCGAAAGCCTTAAGCAGGTGCAGCAACGCCTGAAGTGGGGCGACTGGCTGGGGCAGGCGTTTAGCGGCATTTCGCTCGGCTCCATTTTGCTGCTTGCTGCGCTGGGGCTGGCGATCACCTACGGCCTGCTGGGGGTTATCAATATGGCCCACGGCGAGATGCTGATGCTTGGCGCCTACGCCACCTGGATGGTGCAGGACGCGTTTCAACGCCTGGCGCCCGAGTGGCTGGCGCTGTATCCGCTGGTGGCGCTACCGGTGGCTTTCTTTATGACCGCGGCGGTCGGGATGCTGCTGGAACGGACCATCATCCGCCACCTCTACGGCCGCCCGCTGGAGACGCTGCTGGCAACCTGGGGCATCAGCCTGATGCTTATCCAGCTGGTGCGCGTGCTGTTCGGCACGCAGAACCTCGAAGTGGCGAACCCCGCCTGGCTCTCCGGCGGCTGGAACGTGCTGCCAAACCTGGTGCTGCCGTACAACCGCATTGCGGTGATCCTCTTCGTGATTGGCGTGTTGGCGCTGACCTGGCTGCTGCTCAACAAAACCCGTCTTGGCATGAACGTGCGGGCGGTGACGCAAAACCGCCGTATGGCGGACTGCTGCGGGGTGCCCACCGGGCGCGTGGATATGCTGGCGTTTGGCCTTGGTTCCGGCATTGCCGGGCTGGGCGGCGTGGCGCTGTCGCAGCTTGGCAACGTCGGCCCGGAGCTGGGGCAGGGGTACATCATCGACTCCTTCCTGGTGGTGGTGACCGGCGGCGTGGGGCAACTGGCAGGCACCGTGGTGGCCGCGCTGGGGCTGGGCGTGCTGAACAAAGTGCTGGAGCCGCAGATAGGCGCGGTGCTGGGCAAAATTGCCATTCTGGTCCTGATCGTGCTGTTTATTCAGAAACGGCCGCAGGGGTTGTTCGCATTCAAAGGGCGGGTAATTGACTGATGAGCCAACCTATTACGTTAACTCTCGCGCGGCGTGCGCCGCGATTGACCTGCTCGCTGGCGGCGCTGGCGCTGGTGGTTTTGCTGGTGCTGCCGTTTCTGGCGCTGCTACCGGCGGAGAATCCGCTGGCTATCTCCACCTACACGCTGACGCTGCTGGGTAAAATTCTGTGTTACGCGGTGGTGGCGGTGGCGCTGGATCTGGTCTGGGGCTACGCCGGGCTGCTGTCGCTGGGTCACGGGCTGTTCTTTGCCCTCGGCGGCTACGCGATGGGCATGTACCTGATGCGTCAGGCATCGGGCGACGGCCTGCCAGCGTTTATGTCGTTCCTGTCGTGGACCGAGCTGCCGTGGTTCTGGGCCGGCACCCAACATTTTGCCTGGGCGCTGTGCCTGATTATCCTCGTCCCCGGCCTGCTGGCGCTGGTGTTCGGCTACTTCGCCTTCCGCTCGCGCATTAAGGACGTCTACTTCTCAATCATGACCCAGGCGCTGACCTACGCCGGAATGCTGCTGTTTTTCCGCAATGAAACGGGCTTTGGCGGCAACAACGGCTTTACCGGTTTCACCACGCTGCTGGGCTTCCCGGTGTCGGCGACCGGTACGCGCATCGCGCTGTTTGTCGCCACCGTGCTGCTGCTGGCGGGCTCGCTGGCGATTGGCCTGATCCTCACCCGCAGCAAGTTTGGCCGGGTATTAACCGCGGTACGTGATGCGGAAAACCGCCTGATGTTCTGCGGCTACGACCCAAAAGGCTTCAAGCTGTTTGTCTGGACGCTCTCCGCGGTGCTGTGCGGGCTGGCGGGGGCGCTGTACGTGCCGCAGGTGGGGATTATCAACCCCAGCGAAATGTCGCCAACCAACTCGATTGAGGCCGCTATCTGGGTGGCGCTCGGCGGGCGCGGCACGCTGATTGGCCCGATCCTCGGCGCGGGGATCGTCAACGGGGCGAAAAGCTTCTTCACCGTCGCCTTCCCGGACTTCTGGCTCTTTTTCCTCGGCCTGATGTTTATTCTCGTCACCCTGTTCCTGCCGCGCGGCGTGATTGGCCTGCTCAAAAGGAGAAAGCATGACTGATTCCCTGTTCACCCAGCCGCAGCCCCAGGACCGCTACCGCGAGACCACCGACCCGGTGCTGCAGCTGGAAAATATCAACGTCAGCTTCGACTCGTTTCGCGCGCTGACCGACCTGTCGCTGTCGATTGGCGTCGGCGAACTGCGCTGCGTGATTGGCCCCAACGGCGCGGGGAAAACCACGCTGATGGATGTGATCACCGGTAAAACGCGGCCGGACAGCGGTAAGGTCACCTACGACCAAAACGTTGACCTGATGGGGCTGTCGTCGGTGGAGATTGCCCGCGCGGGCATTGGTCGCAAATTCCAGAAGCCGACGGTGTTTGAAGCGCTGAGCGTGATGGAAAACCTCGAAATCGCCCTGAAGATGGATAAATCGGTCTGGACCTGCCTGCGCGCCACGCTCAACGGCAGCCAGCGGGATCGTATTGACGAAGTGCTGGAGTTGCTGCGGCTGACCGCCCATCGCCATCGCCCGTCCGGGCTGCTTTCCCACGGGCAAAAGCAGTTTCTGGAAATCGGCATGCTGCTGGTGCAGGAGCCGCATCTGCTGCTGCTTGATGAACCCGCCGCCGGTCTGACCGACGCCGAAACGGACTATATTGCCGAGCTGTTTCGCGGGCTGGCGGGCAAGCACTCGCTGATGGTGGTGGAGCACGATATGGGTTTTGTTGAGACCATTGCCGACCACGTTACCGTGCTGCATCAGGGGCAGGTGTTGGCCGAGGGCTCGCTGCGCGAGGTGCAGGCCAACGAGCAGGTTATCGACGTCTATCTGGGGCGCTAATATGTTACAGGTGAGTGATTTAAATCAGTATTACGGCGGCAGCCATATTCTGCGCGGCCTGTCGTTTGAGACCACGCCGGGCGAGATTACCTGCCTGCTGGGACGCAACGGCGTGGGTAAAACCACGCTGCTGAAATGCCTGATGGGCATCATCCCGGCGAAATCCGGCACGCTGCACTGGCAGGGTAAGTTGATTAACCACTACAAGCCGCACCAGCGGGTGCAGCAGGGGATTGCCTACGTGCCGCAGGGGCGCGAGATTTTTCCACGGCTAACGGTCGAGGAAAACCTGCTGATGGGGCTATCGCGTTTTTCCGGCTCGCAGGCCAAAAGCGTGCCGGAGGAGATTTACGAACTGTTTCCGGTGCTGCGCGAAATGAAGCAGCGGCGGGGTGGGGATCTGTCTGGCGGGCAACAGCAGCAGCTGGCGATCGGCCGGGCGCTGGCGTGCAAGCCGCAGCTTCTGATCCTCGACGAGCCAACTGAAGGGATCCAGCCGTCGGTGATCAAAGAGATCGGCGCGGTGATTCGCAGCCTCGCCAACCGCGGCGATATGGCGATCCTGTTGGTGGAGCAGTTTTATGATTTCGCCGCCGAGCTAGCGGACAGCTATCTGGTGATGTCGCGCGGCACCATCGTGCAGCGCGGGCGCGGTGAAGAGATGGAAGCGCAGGGCGTGCGTCAGTTGGTGGCGATATAACGGTGGGGCCGTGGTAGGCCAGATAAGGCAACGCCGCCATCCGGCAATGTGCGCCGAATGGCCTGATGGCGCTACGCTTATCAGCCCTACCAGCTATACCCCTGACACGCCCCGCGCAGCCGCGATAAAAACTGCTGGGCGTTGGCCGTAAGCGCCGATTTCTGCGACCAGACCGCGCAATACTGCGCGGCGGGCAGGGTGGAGACCGGCAGCGTGACGATTTTTCCTTCGAGCTTAAGCGGCTGGCTCATAGCGCGAGCGACGATGGTCAGGTAGTCGGATTCCAGCACCATATTCAGCCCGGTTATTACCGAATCGGTACGCAGCGGCGCAATCGCCAACTGGCGATAAAAGTGGGCGAGCTCGTTCTGTAGCTGCTGGTAGTAGCCCATCGGCGACTCCGGCAGCAGCCATTTTGCCCGCCGCAGCGCCATCAAATCTCCTTCATTCGCCAGCGGATGCCTGTGGCGCGCCACCACGCAAAACGGGGTGGTGAACAGCGGCTCAATCATCACCCCTTCCGGCGGGTGCATCGGGTCGATGGAACCGACGGCCAGGTCTATCTCACCGCTACGCACGCCGGGCAGCAGCGAAGAGAGCTGCCCCTCTTTGAGGGTGAGCGCCACCTGCGGCAGCGCCTGCTTAAAGGCGTCGGCGACGGCGGGAAACACCGTTAGCGCAATGAGCGACGAGTAGCCGATGGTCAGCCGTCCGTGAGTGGCATGGTTTATCTGCTCCACCTCATCGGCGGCGCGACGCAGCTCCTCCAGCACCCACTCCGCGCGCTGCGAAAAGGCGCAGCCTGCTTCGGTCAGGGTGATGCCTTCTTTGCTGCGCAGTAAAAGTTGCGTCCCCAGGGTTTGCTCCAGCTCACGCAACGTGCGGCTAAGCGCGGGCTGAGACTGCCCCAGTTCGCGGGCGGCCGCACGGATGCTGCCGCTGCGCGCCACCTGCTTTAGCGCCTGCAGCTGGTTCACTTTTGGTAAATATTTCACCGCTTACCCCTATCAGAAAAAAGCATCACCTATAGAAAAATTACATCTTCCCGCCTTTCGGGTAAAGCGCCAGGATACGTAGGGGCAATCGTCCTCACACAACATCTATCTTCATGAGACACAAGGCGGAAAAATAATGAAAAGTCAGTCTCAAATGATCTTTTTGCTGTTTATTGGCTACGTATTTGTCTACATCGACAAGACCGTGACCGGTTTTGCGTTATTGCCGATCGAAAAAGAGTTTGGCCTTAACGCCGAACAGTTGGGCTATATCACCGGGATCTTCTTCCTCGCCTATTCCCTGTTTCAGGTGCCTGCCGGCTGGCTGAACGACCGAATTGGCTACAAAACCATGCTGGTGCTGTCGCTGGCGGCGCTGGGTATTTTCGCACTCTGCTTCGGCGCGCTGGGCGCGAGTTTCGGCCTGCTGCTGCTGTTTCGTTTTCTGGCGGGAGTGGGCCATTCCGGCTACCCGTGCTCGTGCGCCAAGGCGGTGGTCAGTAATTTCAGCGTCGAGAAGCGCACCTTCGCCCAGTCGATTTTGCTCTCTTCTGCGGGGCTGGCGATGACCATCGGGCCGATTATCGCGGTGAACGCGCTAGCGATGATGGGCTGGCACACCTCGTTTACCGTACTGGGGGTGATGGTCTGCGTGATTGCCGCGCTGATTGCCCTGCGCGTTCCGCGCCAGCAGGTGATGCCGAGCGTGAAAAAGCAGTCCGTTTCCGGCGCGGCGCTGTGGCGTAACCCAACGGTTATCCTGCTGTTTCTGTCGATTTTCTGCGTCAACATCCCCAGCTATGGCCTGATGGCGTGGCTGCCGAAATTCTTCGTCCAGCATATGGGGATGTCGCTGTCGGCTTCCGGCTATGTGGTGGCGGCGGGAGGATTAGGGATCTGGATCTCCTCACTCGGCACCGGCTGGCTGGTGGGCAAATATTTCCTCAACCGCGAACCGCTGGTGATTGCCATCAGCGCGGTGCTGAGCGCGGTGGCGATTTTCGCCATCTTCCATGCCACCACGCCGCTGGCTGCCAGCCTGCTGCTGTTCGTCGGTGAGGTCTTCCTGATGGCGACGTTTGTCACCGCTTTTACGCTGCCGATGAAGCGGCTGCCGGAAAATATGATGGGCTCGGCGATTGGCTTGATCAATACCGGCGGCACGCTGGGCGGCTTTGTCTCACCTATCGTGATTGGCTACCTGGTGGAGAACACCCACGGTTACGCCAGCGCGTTTACGTTTCTGTCACTGGCGATGGTCTGCTCCGCCCTGGCGGTGCTGCCGCTGATGAAGCGCCGTACCGTCGCCAGCCTGCCTGTTGTTGAGTAGAAGGAAAATCTGATGAATCACACCACTGAACAGTTAATCTCTGCGGCCTTTGAAGATGCGCTGCGCTGGCGTCGCCATATTCACGCCCATCCGGATTTATCGTTTCAGGAGAAGCCAACGGCGGACTATATCGCCCGCGAACTGGCGTCGTTTGCTGGTCTGGAGATCAGCCGCCCGGTGGAAAACAGCGTGATTGCCGTGCTGCGCGGCGCGCATCCGGGGCCGATGTGGGCGCTGCGCGCCGATATCGACGCGCTGCCGCTACAGGAAGAGAGCGGTGAAAGCTTCTGTTCAACCGTGCCCGGCGTGATGCACGCCTGCGGCCACGATGCCCATGCGGCGATGCTGATGGGGGCGGTCAAAGTGCTCTGCCAGCTGCGCGACCGGCTGCATGGCAGTATTAAGTTTATTTTCCAGCCTGCCGAAGAGGTGCCGCCGGGCGGCGCGCGCGAACTGGTGGAGCTGGGCGTGGTGGACGATGTGGAGCATATTTTTGGTCTGCACGTTTTCCCAACCAGCCCGGTGGGGACGATCGCCTTAAAAGAGGGCGTTTATGTGGCCTCCAGCGACAACTTTGATATCACCATTCGCGGTAAAGGCGGCCACGGTTCGATGCCGCAGCACTGTATCGACCCGGTGACCATCGGCGCTGAAATGGTCGGCGCATTACAGCAGATTGTGGCCCGCAATATCGACCCCGGCACCGCGCCGGTGCTGACCATCGCCACCTTCCAGGCGGGCGATAGCTATAACGTTATCCCTGACAGCGCGCGCCTGGCGGGCACGCTTCGCACCCACAATCAGCAGGTACGAGAAGCAGTGCCGGGGCTGATGTCGCGCATTGTGAACGGTATTGCGGCAGCGCACGGCGCGGGCTGCGATATCCAGTGGCAGAAAGGCTACGCGGTGGGCAATAACCACGAGGCGACCAACATTATTGCCCGCGAAGCGATTGACCGCCACTTCCCGGCGGGCACGCTGAAGCTGGAAGATAAGGCGCTGTTCGGCAGCGAGGATTTCTCCTCATATCAGGAGAAAATTCCGGGGACGTTCCTGTTTATCGGCTGCGGTAATAAGGAGAAAGGGGCGACGTGGAACGTGCATAACCCGCATTTCCGCATTGATGAAGATGCGCTGGCGGTGGGGATTAAGACCCATATTGCGTTGGTGAGTCAGTTGTTGAATCTTGAGTAGGGTTACCCCTCACCCTAACCCTCTCCCCTCAGGGGAGAGGGGACCGAATGTGCGGGCAGAAAGCCCCTCACATTCAGATAAACGCATCACTTCCCGCTCAGGCTCCGGCGAGCGCAGCAGCGCCTGCAGAATAATCGCCCCAATCACGTCAAACGCCGCCTTAAGCATCTCTTTCTTTTCGAGTATTACCTTACCGACTGTTCTGCCTCGTTTTTTTATATTTCGAAATGGGTCCAGAATTGGATACCTAAATATAGAGCCAATTTGTACTAAAGTTGATAAAATAACGGCTAAATAACTTTTGTTATAAATAATATTATTCAGCGACAATTATTGTTGCTTTTTATATATCCGATATTCCTTTCGGTTGGATCTTTGTATTTAAAATAAATGGAAATAATTTAATAAACTGCGGAGTATCTCTTGATGCTCTATTTTTTATCATTTCTAAAATTAATACTGTATAAAATGAATAAATTATATTTATTATGTCGTTATGGCGTGTCTTATTCTTTAGCTCAATTGAAGCAGGCTCAGCGTGTATTATCTCCGTTGTTGTTACTGATCCCGCTGCAATCGATGGCAGATGTGCCAACGACGGAAAATGCTGACGTTAATCCTTTTAGTGATACGCTGAGCAAGACGGCTTCCGCGCTGGCATCAACCGATTCAAATGGTGGCGCAGCGGCTGCGTCG
This sequence comes from Kluyvera sp. 142486, assembly GCF_046569695.1. Classification (NCBI taxonomy): domain Bacteria; kingdom Pseudomonadati; phylum Pseudomonadota; class Gammaproteobacteria; order Enterobacterales; family Enterobacteriaceae; genus Kluyvera; species Kluyvera sp. 142486. The sequence continues at coordinate 255,748 of NZ_JBKHUI010000002.1, read as the reverse complement.
TCCGTCGCATCAAGCTATGCTTCTTCCTCCGTGGAAGGTTGGCTTTCGCAGTTCGGTACTGCCCGCGTGCAGTTGAATGTGGATGACAATGGTAACTGGGACGATAGCGCATTTGATTTTCTGCTGCCATTTTACGATAACAAAAAAACGGTGATCTTCACTCAATTGGGGATGCGTGCACCGGACGACCGTTTTACCGGAAACCTTGGTTTTGGTGTCAGAACATTTAATTCATCCAACTGGATGTTTGGTATTAACAGCTTTATTGATGATGACTTTACTGGTGGTAACCGTCGTGCTGGATTTGGTGGCGAAGCCTGGACCGATGATTTAAAACTATCGGCAAACGGCTATGTCGGTATTACCGATTGGCACAGTTCACGTGATTTTGATGATTACGATGAAAAACCGGCAGATGGTTTTGATGTTCGTGCTGAAGGTTATTTACCGACTTATCCGCAGCTTGGCGCAAAGCTCATGTACGAGCAGTATTACGGCGATAACGTGGCGCTATTTGATACCGACCACCTGCAAAAAGATCCATCTGCGGTCACTGTTGGTCTGAACTATACGCCGATTCCGCTGGTGACCGCAGGCATTGACTATAAACGCGGTGAGGATTCGGTGGATGACACCCAGTTCTCCTTAGCCTTCCACTACGTGCTGGGACAATCATTGTCATCACAGTTGTCGGGCGATCAGGTGGCGTATCGTCGAAGCCTTGCAGGCAGCCGTTACGATCTGGTCGATCGTAATAACGAAATTGTACTGGATTACCGCAAGCAGGAAAAACCAACGCCAGACGTGACGACCACGACTTTAGCAATACAAATCGTACGTAACGGGGTGGATTCTGATGGTACGACCAAAGATATCGCCGTGGCGCGGGTCACCGATTCTGACGGTACGCCGATGGCAAACGTAACCGTTAACTGGTCTGTTAGCGGTTCTGCGAAGCTGGCCCGAGCGTCCAGCATAACGGATAGCAACGGTCTTGCTACCGTGGGCTTAACTGATGGGGTCGCAGAAACGGTGGACGTGACCGCGACCGTAGAACAGCAAACGAAGACCTCGAAAGCCACGTTTGTTGAGGGAAGCGGTGGTGATAAGACCAAGCACATCGTGGTCAGCACGGTGAGGGGGGCTGCAAGCGCTGATGGCCAGGATCGCGGTGTACTGAAAGCGGTCGTCACCGATGAAAACGGTAAGCCGATGAGTCATCAGACCGTGTCATGGTCTGATAGCTCGAATACGGCGCAGGGCAATAAAACGGAAACCACGACCAATGATAGCGGCGTCGCGCTCTTTGCCTTAACGGATACCGTTCCGGAGAAAGTGACGGTAACGGCGAAAATGGATGATATCAGCGGTTCCGGCAGCGTAACGTTTATTCAGGGCTCGCAGATTATTACCAACGTTGAGATGTCTGCCGTGAAAAATGGCGTTATTGCCGATGGCGTTCACCAGAATGTCGTGCAGGTATCGGTTGAAAATGGTCAGCACGAACCAGCAGTCGGTGAAACAGTGAGCTGGTCGCTGGTGTCGCCGTCTTCTAAGGCCGAGATTAAACGTTCGACAACGGTGACGGATGCGAAGGGTAATGCGTATGTCAGCTTAGCGGACACATCGGCAGAAGACGTACAGGTGCAGGTGAAAGTCGGCAAGCACCAAAGGAGTTTTACATCGAACTTTACCGCTGAATCTATTGGTCAAGTTGATGGGCCGATTCCTACTGGCATCGGATCGGATGATGTTGTCAATATCAATGAATCCAGCGGCGGCGTTGATTTCCAGATAACGCCTTATGAGGGGATGAAGGAAGGGGACCAGATTGTGCTGCACTTCCAGGTATACGGCGATGATGGTGGCCCGTCCTATAACCCACGTAGCCAGACCTGGACCTCTTCGGTCCACACGGTGACCGCGAGCGAAGTAGGTCATCCGATTACCATGAATGCACCGCAAAGCGCATTCTACGACGATAATGGTATTGGGATCACAGACACGGATTACGATACCACCGGAGCCTATGCCGTGGTGAAAAGCGTCAGCAGCGGTCAGACGGTGAAATCCTCCTTCACGCATATGGGTGTCGCGACCATTATGGGATAAGTTTTCGAACCACCCCGGGGTTGGCTAGCGCCTCGCCCGGGCTACATGAACGGTAGCCCGGCTAAGCGTAGCGCCGCCGGGGGGTTAGGTCAGCTGGCCGGGTTCATTTCCAGCTCAGGCTCCGGCGAACGCAGCAGCGCCCACAGAATAATTGCACCAATCACGTCAAACGCCGCCAGCACCGCGAACAGCGGGCTGAAGCCTAAGGTGTCGGCCAGTGCGCCAACCACGAGCGCGAACAGCGTGCTCGCCGTCCAGGCTGCCATGCCGGTAAAACCGTTGGCGGTGGCTACTTCGCCCGGATCGAACATATCGGAAGAGAGCGTAATCAGCGCACCGGACAGCGACTGGTGGGCAAAGCCGCCGACGCACAGCAGGGCGATAGCCACGAACGGGCTGCTGAACAGGCCGACCATGCCCGGCAGGATCATCAGCGCCGCGCCCATGGTCACTACCAGTTTACGGGACACCACGATATTCACGCCAAAGATGCGCTGGAAGATCCCCGGCAGATAGCCACCGATGATGCAGCCCATATCGGCAAACAGCATCGGGATCCACGCGAACATGGCGATATCTTTCAGGTTAAAGCCGTAGGTGTGCACCATAAACAGCGGGATCCACGCGTTGAACGTCCCCCATGCCGGTTCAGCCAGGAAGCGCGGCAGGGCGATACCCCAGAATTTACGTTGACGCAGCAACTGGCCGATATGCACCTTATCCACCACCTTGCGCTCCGGCTGGCCGTCGGTGATGTAGTCGAATTCCTCTTTGCTCAGGCTTTTGCACTGCCCCGGGCGGTTATAAACCAGGTACCAACCCAGCGCCCAGACCATGCTGGCAACCCCGACGATGATAAACGCCAGACGCCAGCTGTGAATGAAGATGGCCCATGCGACCAGCGGCGGCGCAATAATCGCCCCCATGGAGGAGCCGACGTTAAAATAGCCGACGGCAACGGAACGCTCGTTATCCGGGAACCATTCGGTTACGGATTTCAGACCCGCTGGGATCATCGCACTCTCGGCGAAGCCGCCCAGGCCGCGGAACAGCGCCAGACCCTGCCAGCTGTTGGTGAAGGCGGCGCCAATACAGAAGATGGCCCACATACCACCAAACAGGGTGTAGCCGACTTTGGTGCCAAGGGTATCCAGCACATAGCCGGCAATAGGCTGTGCGATGGTGTAACAAGCGGAGAAGGTTGCCACAATCCAGGAATATTGCTGGGTCGTGATGTGGAGATTGCTCTGCAGCGTAGGCGCGGCGGCCGAAATAGTATTGCGGGTTAAATAACACAGGATTGTGCCAAGCGTGACAAGAGCCACCATAAACCAGCGCTTATGACCAGTGGTGCGCATAAAACTTTCCTTTACTTCTTAGAATGTGAAACGGCCTGTGCTGGGTCGACAGGCACAACTACGGTCATACAGAGAGAAGATAATTTGCTGGGCCAAAAAGAGGCGGGAGCAACGCACTGCGGTCCATTTATGAGATTTAGTGAATCCGTGTCACATTTTTTCCGAATACTAAACTCATGTTTCAGAAATTTTTGTGATCCAATTCAAAATTATTAAGATGGCATACCACCTAAGTGTATCAAGGTAAGTAACGGCGTAATGAGGCGTGAAGAGAGTGGGATGCTGCCTGATTTACATCAATAAACAGGCAGATTTTGGAAACTATTTTTGCAGGGAGATGAATTCGTGCAGCAGGGCGGTGAGCTGCTTCATTTTTTCAGGCGTGAACTGTTTTTCAATCTGTTGATAGGCCTCTTCCACTTTTGCCTGCGCGCGCTCGTAAAGCGCATACCCCTCTTTGGTTAGCGAGACGTACAGCTTGCGCTGATCGTTCACCGGCTTCAAACGCAGCACCAGACCATCGCGTTCCATGCGGGTCAAAATTCCCGTCAGGCTCGGGCGCAAAATACAGGTGGCGGCGGCCAGGTCGTGGAAATCCATCGACGGGTTATCGACCAGTACGCGGACAATGCGCCACTGCTGCTCTGTCAGGTTGTGCTGCTTTACGATCGGCCGAAAATAGGTCATCGCCACTTCCCGCGCCTGCATCAGGGCGATGGTTAAAGAATCGTGCATTCTGCCTCTCCAGCCTTCTCATTATTAATATATGAACAATATAGCAATGTTGCTTTTATCAACAGATGATTTTTACCTAAAACCAGCCCTTAACGCAACGGCGTTTTATAATTCATTGATAAATAATGATTAAATTAATTTAATGTGAAATTATTGTTAATCAAGTCACAAAAAAATGACATTCGTTTGCTAAATAGTCGATGGAGGAATAAAACAGATCATTAACATATTAATGAAGTGTTCGTCGTCTCTGAGGAGCTGTAAATGAAAGGTACCGTTTTCGCCGTGGCGCTCAACCACCGCAGCCAGCTTGATGCCTGGCGCGACGCGTTCGAGCAGGCCCCCTACAAGGCACCGCCTAAAACCGCCGTCTGGTTTATCAAACCGCACAATACCGTCACTGAAGGCGGTCAGCCGATTCCGTTCCCAGAGGGGGAAACGGTATTAAGCGGCGCAACGGTGGCGCTGGTGGTGGGCAAAACGGCCCGTAAAGTCCGCGTGGAAGAGGCGGCAGACTATATCGCTGGTTACGCGCTGGCGAACGAAGTCAGCCTGCCGGAAGAGAGCTTCTACCGCCCGGCAATTAAAGCCAAATGCCGCGACGGCTTCTGCCCGCTGGGCGAGGTGGTGAGCGTTGATAACGTCGACAACCTGACCATCATTACCGAAATTAACGGTCGTCACGCTGACCAGTGGAGCACCGCCGACCTCACGCGTAGCGCCGCCGAGCTACTGAGCGCTCTGAGTGATTTCGCCACCCTGAACCCCGGCGATGCCATTCTGATTGGCACTCCGCACAGCCGTGTTGCACTGCGCCCAGGCGACCAGGTGCGAGTGCTGGCGGAAGGCTTCCCGCCGCTGGAAAACCCGGTGGTTGCCGAAGCGGACGCCCGCCCGATATCGCGCCCGCATGACCACGGCACGCTGTTTGCGTTGGGGCTGAACTACGCCGACCACGCTAGCGAGCTGGACTTTAAGCCGCCGGAAGAGCCGCTGGTGTTTATCAAAGCGTCGAACACCTTCAACGGCGACAACCAGACTTCGGTGCGCCCGGATAACGTCGAGTACATGCACTACGAGTCTGAGCTGGTGGTGGTGATTGGCAAAACCGCGCGCAAGGTGAGCGAAGCCGATGCGATGGACTATGTCGCGGGCTACACGGTCTGCAACGACTACGCCATCCGCGACTACCTGGAAAACTACTACCGCCCGAACCTGCGGGTAAAAAGCCGCGATGGGCTGACGCCGATTTCCCCTAACGTTGTGCCAAAAGCGGCGATTCCCGATCCACACAACTTAACCCTGCGCACCTACGTTAACGGCGAGCTGCGTCAGGAAGGCACCACCGCAGATCTCATTTTCAGCGTGCCGTTCCTGGTCTCCTACCTCAGCGAATTTATGACCCTGCAACCGGGCGACATGATCGCCACCGGCACGCCGAAAGGGCTGTCCGACGTGGTACCGGGTGATGAAGTGGTGGTGGAAGTCGAGGGCGTGGGTCGCCTGGTGAACCGGATTGTCAGCGAGGAGTCTGCAAAATGAAAAAGATTAACCATTGGATCAACGGCAAAAACGTCGCCGGTCAGGACTATTTCCACACCACCAACCCGGCGACCGGTGAAGTGCTGGCGGAAGTGGCCTCCGGCGGTGAAGCGGAAGTGAACCAGGCGGTGGCGGCAGCGAAAGAGGCTTTCCCGAAGTGGGCTAACCTGCCGATGAAAGAGCGCGCGCGCCTGATGCGCCGTCTGGGCGACCTGATTGACCAGAACGTGCCGGAAATCGCGGCGATGGAAACCGCCGACACCGGCCTGCCGATTCACCAGACCAAAAACGTGCTGATCCCACGCGCGTCGCATAACTTCGAGTTCTTCGCCGAAGTGTGCCAGCAGATGAACGGCAAAACCTACCCGGTTGACGACAAGATGCTCAACTACACCCTCGTGCAGCCGGTGGGGGTGTGTGCGCTGGTGTCGCCGTGGAACGTGCCGTTTATGACCGCCACCTGGAAGGTCGCGCCGTGTCTGGCGCTGGGCAACACCGCGGTGCTGAAGATGTCCGAACTGTCGCCGCTGACCGCCGACCGTCTGGGCGAGCTGGCGCTGGAAGCGGGCATTCCGGCGGGCGTGCTGAACGTGGTGCAGGGCTACGGCGCCAGCGCCGGTGATGCGCTGGTGCGCCATCATGATGTACGCGCCGTCTCCTTTACCGGCGGCACCGCCACCGGGCGCAACATCATGAAAAACGCCGGTCTGAAGAAATACTCGATGGAGCTGGGCGGCAAATCGCCGGTGCTGATTTTTGAAGATGCCGACATTGAACGCGCGCTGGACGCCGCGCTGTTCACCATCTTCTCCATCAACGGCGAACGCTGCACCGCCGGTTCGCGCATCTTTATCCAGCAGAGCATCTACCCGGAGTTCGTCAAACGCTTTGCCGAACGCGCCAACCGTCTACGCGTCGGCGACCCGAACGACCCAAATACTCAGGTTGGCGCGCTGATTAGCCAGCAGCATTGGGAAAAAGTCTCCGGCTATATCCGCCTCGGCATTGAAGAGGGCGCGACCCTGCTGGCCGGCGGCCCGGAAAAACCGACCGATCTGCCGGCGCATCTGCGTGGCGGCAACTTCCTGCGCCCAACGGTGCTGGCGGACGTCGACAACCGCATGCGCGTCGCCCAGGAAGAGATTTTTGGCCCGGTCGCCTGCCTGCTGCCGTTCAAAGATGAAGCGGAAGGGCTGCGTCTGGCGAACGACATTGAGTACGGCCTGGCCTCTTATATCTGGACCCAGGACATCAGCAAAGTGCTGCGCCTGGCGCGCGGCATTGAGGCCGGGATGGTGTTCGTCAACACCCAGAACGTTCGCGACCTGCGCCAGCCGTTCGGCGGCGTGAAGGCCTCCGGCACCGGCCGCGAAGGCGGCGAGTACAGCTTTGAAGTGTTCGCGGAGATGAAAAACGTCTGCATCTCAATGGGCGACCATCCAATCCCGAAATGGGGAGTTTGATATGGGTAAGTTAGCGTTAGCAGCAAAAATCACGCACGTGCCGTCGATGTATCTTTCTGAAATTCCGGGGAAAAACTTCGGTTGCCGTCAGGCGGCGATTGATGGGCATAAAGAGATTGGCAAGCGCTGCCGCGAGATGGGCGTCGACACCATTATCGTGTTCGATACCCACTGGCTGGTGAACAGCGCCTATCACATCAACTGCGCGGAGAGCTTTAAGGGCATCTACACCAGCAACGAGCTGCCGCACTTTATCCGCGACATGACCTACGACTATGACGGTAACCCGGAACTGGGTCAGCTGATTGCCGACGAAGCCGTGGCGCTGGGCGTGCGCGCCAAAGCGCACAACATTCCGAGCCTGAAGCTGGAGTACGGCACGCTGGTGCCGATGCGCTATATGAACGCCGATAAGCACTTCAAAGTGGTCTCTATCTCGGCGTTCTGCACCGTGCACGACTTTGCCGACAGCCGCAGGTTGGGCGAAGCCATTCTGAAAGCCATCGAGAAATACGATGGGACGGTGGCGGTGTTTGCCAGCGGCTCGCTGTCGCACCGCTTTATCGACGACCAGCGCGCGGAAGAGGGGATGAACAGCTACACCCGCGAGTTCGACCACCAGATGGACGAGCGCGTGGTCAAGCTGTGGCGCGAAGGCAAGTTCAAGGAGTTCTGCACCATGCTGCCGGAGTACGCCGATTACTGCTACGGCGAAGGCAATATGCACGACACCGTGATGCTGCTGGGGATGCTGGGCTGGGATAAGTTCGACGGCAAGGTGGAGTTCATCACCGACCTGTTCGCCAGCTCCGGTACCGGGCAGGTGAACGCTGTATTCCCGCTGCCTGCGTGAGGAACAACCATGCCGCACTTTATTGCTGAATGCACCACCAACATCCGCGAACAGGCTGATTTACCGGGCCTGTTCAGCAAGGTGAACGAGGCGCTGGCCGCCACCGGAGTTTTCCCGACAGGCGGCATCCGCAGCCGCGCCCACTGGCTGGATACCTGGCAGATGGCCGACGGGAAGCACGACTACGCGTTTGTGCATATGACGCTGAAAATCGGCACCGGGCGCAGCCTGGAGAGCCGTCAGGAGGTGGGGGAGATGTTGTTTGGGTTGATTAAAGCCCACTTCGCCACGCTGATGGACAGCCGCTATCTGGCGCTGTCGTTTGAGATAGACGAACTGCACCCGACGCTGAATTACAAACAGAACAACGTGCACGCGTTATTTAAATAAGACATCGGCACGGTCGGTCCCCTCGCCCCTTTGGGGAGAGGGTTAGGGTGAGGGGGGAGACCTCCGCGGCCTGATGCCCTCACCCCGGCCCTCTCCCACAGGGAGAGGGAGAAAACACAGCCACAGGAATCACTATGCTCGATAAACAAACCCGTACCCTGATTGCCCAGCGGCTGAATCAGGCCGAAAAACAGCGTGAGCAGATCCGCGCCGTGTCGCTGGATTACCCGGACATCACCATCGAAGACGCCTACGCCGTACAGCGCGAATGGGTGGAAATGAAGATTGCCGAAGGGCGCACGCTCAAAGGCCACAAAATCGGCCTGACCTCCAAAGCGATGCAGGCCAGCTCGCAGATTAGCGAACCGGACTACGGCGCGCTGCTCGACGACATGTTCTTCCATGACGGCAGCGACATTCCAACCGATCGCTTTATCGTCCCCCGCATTGAAGTAGAGCTGGCGTTCGTGCTGGCGAAACCGCTGCGCGGACCGAACTGCACGCTGTTTGATGTCTATAACGCCACCGACTACGTGATCCCGGCGCTGGAGCTGATTGACGCCCGTAGCCACAACGTGGACCCGGTAACCCAGCGCCCACGCAAGGTGTTCGACACCATCTCCGACAACGCCGCCAATGCGGGCGTGATCCTCGGCGGTCGCCCGATTAAGCCCGACGAACTGGACCTGCGCTGGATCTCCGCGCTGCTCTATCGCAACGGTGTGATTGAAGAGACCGGCGTCGCCGCGGGCGTGCTTAACCACCCGGCCAACGGCGTGGCGTGGCTGGCGAACAAACTGGCACCGTACGACGTTCAGCTGGAAGCGGGGCAGATTATTCTCGGCGGCTCGTTCACCCGTCCGGTTCCGGCGCGTAAGGGCGACACCTTCCACGTCGACTACGGCAACATGGGCGCGATCACCTGCCGGTTCGTATAAAGGAAAAAACGATGATGAAGAACAGTTTTAAAGACGCGCTGAAAGCCGGCCAGCCGCAGATGGGCCTGTGGCTGGGGCTTTCCAGCAGCTACAGCGCCGAACTGCTGGCAGGGGCGGGCTTCGACTGGCTGCTGATTGACGGCGAACACGCACCGAACAACGTCCAGACCGTGCTGACCCAACTGCAGGCGATTGCCCCATACCCAAGCCAGCCGGTGGTGCGCCCGTCGTGGAACGATGCGGTGCAAATTAAACAGCTGCTCGACGTGGGGGCGCAGACCCTGCTGGTGCCGATGGTGCAGAACGCCGATGAAGCGCGGGCCGCCGTTGCCGCGACCCGCTACCCGCCGCAGGGCATTCGCGGCGTGGGCAGCGCGCTGGCGCGTGCGTCCCGCTGGAACCGTATGCCGGACTATCTCCATCAGGCCAACGACGCGATGTGCGTGCTGGTGCAGATTGAAACCCGCGAAGCGGTCAGTAACCTGGCGCAGATCCTCGACGTTGACGGCGTAGACGGCGTGTTTATTGGCCCGGCGGATCTCAGCGCTGATATGGGCTTTGCCGGTAATCCGCAGCACCCGGAAGTGCAGGCGACGATTGAAAAGGCCATCGGGCAGATTCGTGCGGCGGGGAAAGCGCCGGGCATTCTGATGGCTAACGAACAGTTGGCGAAGCGCTATCTGGAACTGGGGGCGCTGTTTGTCGCCGTCGGCGTCGATACCACGCTGCTGGCCCGTGGCGCAGAAGCGCTGGCGGCGCGCTTTGGCGCGGAGAAAACCTCGCTGGGCTCGTCCGGCGTGTATTGACCCCTGCCGGATGGCGCTGCGCTTATCCGGCCTACCGTAGGCCCGGCAAGCGCAGCGCCCGGGCAAAACCTGCTTCACCCTACGCAAATTCCCATCAGAGGAAAGGATAATGAGCGACACATCACCTGCAATCCCGGAGCAACTCAACCCGGCCGACCAGCACAAGCAGCTGACGGCGGGCCAACAATCGGTTATCAACAAACTGTTTCGTCGTCTGGTTCTGTTTTTGTTTGTGCTGTTTATCTTCTCATTCTTAGACCGTATTAATATCGGCTTTGCCGGGCTGACGATGGGGGCGGATCTCGGCCTCAACGCCACCATGTTCGGCCTCGCCACCACGCTGTTTTACGCCACCTACGTGATTTTCGGCATCCCCAGCAACATTATGCTGAGCATCGTCGGCGCGCGGCGCTGGATTGCCACCATTATGGTGCTGTGGGGCATCGCCTCTACCGCTACCATGTTCGCCGTCGGGCCAAAAAGTCTGTACGTGCTGCGTATGCTGGTGGGTATCACTGAAGCCGGGTTCCTGCCCGGCATTCTGCTGTACTTAACCTATTGGTTCCCGGCGTTTTTCCGCGCCCGCGCCAATGCCCTGTTTATGATTGCCATGCCGGTAACCACCGCGCTGGGCTCGATTGTCTCGGGCTATATTCTGTCGATGGACGGCCTGCTGAACATGCACGGCTGGCAGTGGCTGTTCCTGCTGGAAGGCTTCCCGGCGGTGCTGCTCGGCGTGATGGTTTGGTACTGGCTTGATGACTCCCCGGCGAAGGCCAAGTGGCTGACCGATGAGGATAAAAAATGCCTGCAGGAGATGATGGATAAAGACCATCTGACCCTGGTGCAGCCGGAGGGCGCGATTAGCCACAGCGCCATGCAGCAGCGCAGCCTGTGGCGCGAAGTGTTTACGCCGATCGTCCTGATGTACACGCTGGCCTACTTCTGCCTGACCAATACCCTGAGTGCGATCAGCATCTGGACGCCGCAGATCCTCAAGAGCTTTAACGAGGGCAGTAGCAACATCACCATCGGCCTGCTAGCGGCTATCCCGCAGGTGTGCACTATTCTGGGTATGATTTACTGGAGCCGCCACTCGGACAAGTACCAGGAGCGTAAGCACCACACGGCGCTGCCGTTCTTGTTTGCCGCCGCCGGCTGGCTGCTGGCGTCGGCGACCGACCATAGCCTGATCCAACTGTTGGGGATCGTGATGGCGTCGACCGGTTCCTTTAGCGCGATGGCGATCTTCTGGACCACGCCGGATCAGTCCATCAGCCTGCGGGCGAGGGCGATCGGCATTGCGGTGATCAACGCCACCGGCAACATCGGATCGGCGCTGAGTCCGTTTATGATCGGCTGGTTGAAAGATGTGACCGGCAGCTTTAACAGCGGATTATGGTTTGTCGCGGCGCTGCTGGTGGTTGGGGCGGTGATTATCTGGGCGATCCCGATGAAGTCCTCGCGCCCGCGCGCCACGCCGTAAGGAGCCGTCGCGATGTGTCAGCGTGCGATTACCAATATCGACATCAGTACCGAGTATGAAGAGAGCCTCGGCAGCAAAGATGTGCACTATCAGTCGTTTGCCCGTATGGCGGCGTTTTTTGGCCGTGATATGCAGGCGCATCGACACGATCAGTTTTTCCAGATGCACTTTCTTGATACCGGGCAGATTGAGCTGCAGCTCGACGATCACCGTTATTCGGTGCAGGCACCGCTGTTTGTGTTGACGCCGCCGTCGGTACCGCACGCGTTTATTACCCAGTCGGACAGCGACGGCCACGTACTGACGGTGCGGGAAGATTTGGTCTGGCCGCTGCTGGAGGTGCTGTACCCCGGCACTCGCGAGGCGTTCGGCCTGCCGGGGATGTGCCTGTCGTTGGCGGACAAGCCCGATGAGCTGGCGGCGCTGGCGCACTACTGGCGGCTGATTGAGCGCGAGTCGACCTCCGAGCTGCCAGGGCGCGAGCACACGCTGGTGCTGCTGGCGCAGGCGGTGTTCACGCTGCTGCTGCGCAACGCGCCGCTGGATGACCATGCGGCCAGCGGCGTGCGCGGTGAGTTGAAGCTGTTCCAGCGCTTTAACCAGATGATTGATAACCACTATCACCGTCACTGGACGGTGCCGGATTACGCCAGCGAGCTGCACCTGACCGAGTCCAGGTTGACGGATATCTGCCGCCGCTTCGCCAACCGCCCGCCGAAAAAGCTGATTTTCGATAGGCAACTGCGCGAGGCCAAGCGGCTGCTGCTGTTTTCCGACAGCGCGGTGAATGAGATTGCCTGGCAGCTTGGGTTTAAGGACCCGGCCTATTTTGCCCGCTTTTTTAACCGCTTAGTGGGGTGTTCGCCGAGCGCGTTTCGCGCGCAGAAAGTACCGGTGTCGTAGTTCCCCCTCACCCTAACCCTCTCCCCATTGGGGAGAGGGGACCGACCGTGCGGTTTTCACCTACAGCGCCGCCGTTTTGTTTTTCTCCCTCGCCCCTTTGGGGAGAGGGGACCGACCGTGCGGTTTTCACCTACAGCGCCGCCGTTTTGTTTTTCTCCCTCTCCCCATTGGGGAGAGGGGACCGACCGTGCGGTTTCCACCTACAGCGCCGCCGTTTTGTTTTTCTCCCTCGCCCCTTTGGGGAGAGGGCCGGGGTGAGGGGCCATCGCACACCAAACCCGATGTAGCCCGGCCAAGCGAAGCGCCGCCGGGAACGGCACCAAACCCTACCCAGATCACAGATCCACCCCTCGCCCGAAAAGTACCAGCCGTTGACCCAAAAGTCTCTTCACCGTCTGCCCTTTAAACGCTTCAATTACGAAACAAGAACAAAACATAAATTTAACAAATCCGATGAATACTGGAGTGTACCCGAATGAAACCTGAAGATTTCCGCGCAGACACCAAACGCCCGTTAACCGGTGAAGAGTACCTGAAAAGCCTGCAGGATGGCCGTGAGATCTACATCTACGGCGAGCGCGTCAAGGATGTCACCACCCACCCTGCGTTCCGCAACGCGGCGGCGTCCGTGGGCCAGCTGTACGATGCGCTGCACAAACCGGAAATGCAGGACAAGCTGTGCTGGAACACCGATACCGGCAGCGGCGGCTACACCCATAAATTCTTCCGCGTGGCGAAAAGTGCCGACGACCTGCGTCAGCAGCGCGACGCCATCGCCGAGTGGTCACGTCTCTCCTACGGCTGGATGGGGCGCACCCCGGACTACAAAGCGGCCTTCGGCAGCGCGCTGGGCGCAAACCCGGCGTTCTACGGCCAGTTTGAGCAGAACGCCCGCAACTGGTACTCGCGCATTCAGGAAACCGGCCTGTACTTCAACCACGCGATCGTTAACCCGCCAATTGACCGTCACAAGCCGGCCGATGAAGTGAAAGACGTCTACATCAAGCTGGAAAAAGAGACCGATGCCGGGATTATCGTCAGCGGTGCGAAGGTGGTGGCGACCAACTCGGCGCTGACCCACTACAACATGATTGGTTTCGGCTCCGCGCAGGTGATGGGGGAAAATCCGGACTTCGCGCTGATGTTCGTCGCGCCGATGGATGCCGAAGGCGTGAAGCTGATTTCCCGCGCTTCCTATGAGCTGGTGGCGGGCGCAACCGGCTCGCCGTACGACTATCCGCTCTCCAGCCGCTTTGACGAGAACGACGCGATCCTGGTGATGGATAAAGTGCTGATCCCGTGGGAAAACGTACTGATCTACCGCGATTTCGATCGCTGCCGTCGCTGGACGATGGAAGGCGGTTTCGCCCGTATGTATCCGTTGCAGGCGTGCGTACGTCTGGCGGTGAAGCTCGACTTTATTACCGGCCTGCTGAAGAAATCGCTGGAGTGTACCGGTACCTCTGAGTTCCGCGGCGTGCAGGCGGATCTGGGTGAAGTGGTGGCGTGGCGCAACATGTTCTGGGCGCTGAGCGACTCGATGTGCTCCGAAGCGACCCCGTGGGTTAATGGCGCGTACCTGCCGGACCACGCGGCGCTGCAAACTTACCGCGTGATGGCGCCGATGGCCTACGCCAAGATCAAAAACATCATTGAACGTAACGTCACCAGCGGCCTGATCTATCTGCCGTCGAGTGCCCGCGATCTCAATAATCCGCAGATCGACCAGTATCTGGCGAAATACGTGCGTGGCTCCAACGGGATGGATCACGTTGAGCGTATCAAGATCTTAAAACTGATGTGGGACGCCATCGGCAGCGAGTTCGGCGGCCGTCACGAACTGTATGAAATTAACTACTCCGGTAGCCAGGATGAAATTCGCCTGCAGTGTCTGCGTCAGGCGCAGACCTCCGGCAACATGGACAAAATGATGGCGATGGTCGATCGCTGCCTGTCGGAATACGACCAGAACGGCTGGACGGTGCCACACCTGCACAACAACGCTGATATTAATCTGCTGGATAAGCTGCTGAAGTAATTCGCAGCGGGAGGTCACAATGCAATTAGATGAACAACGTCTGCGTTTTCGCGATGCCATGGCCAGCCTGTCGGCCGCCGTTAACGTCGTCACCACCGAAGGGGAAGCGGGCCGCTGCGGCATCACCGCCACCGCTGTCTGTTCGGTCACGGATTCACCGCCATCGGTGATGGTCTGTATCAACGCCAACAGCGCCATGAACCCGGTATTCCAGGGCAACGGCAAGCTGTGCATCAACGTGCTCAACCACGAGCAGGAGATCATGGCTCGCCATTTCGCCGGGATGACCGGTATGGCGATGGACGAGCGCTTCGGGCTTTCTGGCTGGCAGCGCGGCGCGCTGGAACAGCCGGTGCTGAAAGGGTCGCTGGCAAGTCTGGAAGGCGAAATTCGTCAGGTGCAGACCATTGGTAGTCATCTGGTCTATCTGGTGGAGATTCAGAACATTGCATTGGGGGAAGCGGAGAGCCACGGGCTTATCTATTTTAAACGCCGTTTTCATCCGGTGATGATGGAAGCGGAAGCCCTGGCTTGAGGGCTCCGTGGAGTCGGTTACAGATACGGGTCTTGTAGGCCTGATAAGCGTAGCGCCATCAGGCAATTCGGTGCCGATTGCCGGATGGCGGCGTAAACACCTTATCCGGCCTACAACTTACGGTTTAAAGCCGAGGCTTTCTGAAAGCGCCGCCGCCTGCTGGCGAAGCAGGGCAAGGGTAGGGCTGTCGGCATCGAGGTTCAGTATCTGCGTCTCATCAAACAGCGTGAGCGCAAAATAGATTGCGCCGCTCAGTTCAAACACCGGTGCGCTGACCGAGCTAATGCCAGGCACCGGCGCGTCATGCTGCATATCCAGGCCGAGCGCGCGGATCTGCGGAAACTCTTCACGTTTCGCCTTACTCAGCGCCTGACCGGTCGCGTTTTTATAGGCGTTAGCGATGATATCGTCAGGCATCCAGGCGCAGAAGGTGCGCCCGATGGACGACGACGCTAGCGACATCACTGACCCAAGACGAATTTCGCTATACAGGGTATGGCGCGGCTCGGTAAAGCTAATCACCGTCGGGCCATGGTTGCCCCACACGCTTAAGGCCACGCCGTGCCCGGTGCTTTCAGCAAGCAGTCGGGTGACGCGTTCCCCTTCGCGCTGCAGATTCAGATAGTGCAGCCCTAAAATCCCCAGCTCCTGCGACAGTGAACCTGCGCTGTACAGACCGCTCTGCTCGTCTTTGCTCACCAGACCCGCGCGCACCAGGCTAATCAGGTAGGGGAAGACTTTGGCCGAGCTCATCTGTGCGGTGCTGGCAATCTCTTTGAGGCTTTTGTGAGTACCGCTGGCGATAAGCGATTCCAGAATATCGGCGGCGACTTCCACCGACTGTACCCGACGCTGTGATTTTTCGCTCATTGGCAATCTCCGCTCAGGGCCAGGGCTTCCGCTTTTAGCAGGTTGCCGATCGTTACGAGTTTCTGTTCATCCAGTTGATGGGAGGCCGAGAAGGCGCTGATTGCCAGCTGCAGGTTACCGTCTCCGTCCAGCACCGGGGCCGAGAGCGCCGAGACGGAGGGCGTAGGTACGCTGCGGGAAATCGACAGGCCCTGCTCGCGGATATGCGCCAGCGCCTGCTGGAAGTCGTCGTGGCTAAACAGCTGGCGGTCATCGCGGGTGAAGGTTTGCGCCTGGATAATCTCGTTGCACGCCGCTTCAGGCATCAGGGCGGCAAACAGCTTGCCGGTGGCGGTGCGGGTGAGAGAGAGGGCGGAGCCCTGTTTAAAGCCGAGGTTCATCACCATGCCGTATTCGCGGTAGAAAATGACCACCGGGCCAAAGCGCGTCCAGACGGCGACAAAAACGTTCAACTGGTGCTGCTGGCCCAGACGTTCGACGGCGGCAATCGCGGCTTTCACTTTTGGCGCGGCGTACAGCGCGTTGATCCCCAGACGCAGCGACAGCGAACCGGGCTCGTACTTTTGCGTCACCGGGTCGCGCTTGAGCATGCCGGTGCGTTCCAGACTCACCAGATAGCTGAAAATTTGGGCGGGGGCGGAGTCGACCCGTTCGGCGATTTCGGTCAGGCTCATCGGTGCGGACTGTTCGACCATCATCCGCAGAATGTGCCCGGCGACCTCAACGCTCTGAATCCCTCGTTGTTCCGACTTCATGATGACGCTGCGCTCCAGATTGGCTTCTGAAAGAAGAGGATAGGTACTCTAGCATAGTCATCGGAGAGGGGGGAATTTCCCGGCGTCGCGTCGCTCGGGCCCGTAGCCCGGCCGAGTGACGCGACGCCGGGAGGGCTCGTTAGCTAACCAGATAGCCTCCATCCACCGGCAGCACCACACCAGTAACATAGCTTGCAGCGCTGGAAGCAAGGAAGGTCACCGGCCCCACAAGTTCCTGCGGCGACGCCACGCGCCGCAGCGGGATGTGGGTTAAATAACTTTCAAGCGTGCTTTTATTTTCCCGTGTGGCGGTAGTCATATCGGTATTCACGACCCCCGGCGCGATGGCGTTTACGCGAATGCCGTGCTCGGCCAGTTCCGCCGCTAGCGTGCGGGTCAGCTGCGCCAGGCCGCCTTTGGAAACGGCGTAAGAAAACGCAGTAGGGGCCGCCACGAAGGACTGAATCGAGGCGACGTTGATAATATTCCCTTTGCTGGCAATCAGCGACGATAAGAACGCCTTGCACATATTAAACGGCCCGAGCACGTTCACCGACAGCGTCAGGTGCAGCGCCTCGTGGGCGTCGTCAGAATCAAATGGGATGCGCTTTAAAATTCCGGCGTTATTCACCAGCACATCGAGGTGACCAATATTGGCCGTCACCTCTTCGGCCAGCGCTTCGCAGCTCTCAATATCGCTGACGTCTACGCCAAAGCTCCAGACCTTCGCACCCTGATGACGCAGTGCCGCCGCCGTCTCTTCGACTGCCGCGCTATCCACGTCGACCAGCAGCACGCGCGCGCCGGCCTTCGCCATTCCTTCCGCCATCGCCGCACCGTTACCGCGCGCCGCGCCGGTAATTAATACCAGCTTATCGTTCAGACTAAATTCGCTATTCATCTTTTTTGCTCCAGGGCTATGACGCTTTTTTGATGAGGGGGTCTGCACCGGCAACCGTCTGCCCGGCAATATACTTCGCGACGGCGTAGCCAAAGGTTAATGCCGGGCCGAGGGTGATCCCGGCGCCGGGATAGTTGCCGCCCATAATGCTGGTGGCGTCGTTGCCGATGGCATACAGCCCGTCGATAGGCGTACCGTCTTCGGCCAGCGCCCGGCAGTGTTCATCAACCGGAATTCCGTTGTAGGTGCCGATATCCCCTGGATGAATTTTCACCGCATAGAACGGCCCCCGTTCGATAGCCTTCAGGCACGGGTTTGGCTGGTGCAGAGCATCGCCCTGATAGCGGTTGTAGGCTTTCGAGCCTTTACCGAACGCTGGATCATGACCGCTGATGGCGCCCTGGTTAAAGACGGTGACCGTTTGGGTTAGACCCTGTGGGTCAATTCCGGCCTTATTTGCCAGCGCTTCCAGCGTTGCCCCTTTCAGCAGATAGCCTGATTTGAGATGGCGGCCTATTGGCAGCGGGAACGGGGCGACGCTGCCTAAACCGTAGCGGCGCAGGGTCGGGTGATCGCAGATAAGCCACGAGCAGGTTTCGCTTTCCCCTTCACAGGCGTTGATCATCGCCTGCACGTAGTCGTGGTAAGAGTTGGCCTCGTTGGTAAAACGCTGACCCCTGGCGGTGACTGCAATCACGCCGGGCTTGGCGCGGTCAATAAAGTGCGGCATCACGCCCTGGCTGCCGTCGGCGCGGGTCGTCAGCGAGACCGGAGACCACGCGGCGGCATTCGCCAGATGGCTATCAATCTTGCCGCCGAGCGCCTCAAACAGCCTGAAGGTATCGCCGGTGTTAGACTCCACCGTTGGGCTCCAGTGCTCTTTGCCAGTAGGCGCGTGGCGATAGTTGGCTTTACGGCGCTCGACGTCATGCGAGAACCCACCGGCGGCCAGCACGACCCCTCTGTCGGCGTAGACGGTAATGATTTCATTCTCTTTTTTAACCTTTGCCCCGACTACGCGCCCGTTTTCATAGAGCAGTTCCTGAATCGGTGAGTTGCGCCAGATAGGGATGTTTTTATCCAATGCTGATTTTGCCAGACGTCCCATCAGCGCATTGCCGTTGGTCAACAGCATCCCGCGGCCTAACGTCAGGGTTTCCCAGAAATGCTTCGACAGGCGCTTTGCGGCGTAGACCGCCGACTGCAGCGAGCGAGTGGCGTTCATCAGATGGCGAATATCTTTGCCGGAGCCAATCATCATACCGAATACCGTCAGTTCAGGCAGCGCGGGCTCCAGGTGCTTGAGGTTGTCGCCCAGTTCACGGGCATCGAACGGTTTTGCCACCATCGAGCGCCCGCCCTGCATCGCCCCCGGCGCTTCCGCATGATAGTCGGGGAAGGTCAGCGGCATTTCAAAATCGACCGCCGTATTTTGTAAGAAGAAGTCCACCGCCTGCGGGCCGTGCTGCAAGAAGGCTGAGACGCGGGCATCGTTGTAGCTCGCCCCGCCTTCGTGGCGCAGATAGGTTTTCACCGCCTCCGGTGAATCATCGTGGCCGTAGGCGTGCGCCAGCTTCGTGCAGGGGATCCACAGCCATCCGCCTGACCGCGCCGCCGTGCCGCCGAAGCGGTCACGTTTTTCAATCATCAGTACATCGAGCCCCTGATGCGCCGCGGTTACGGCGGCAGACATCCCCGCCGCACCCGTGCCCACCACCACTACATCACAGCGAAATTCTTTAGCATTTGACATGACATTCTCCGTTTACCACCGACGGCCATTTTCTGGTCAGTTGTCATGCAAGCTAGCAATGGGTTTGATAGTGATCAATTGTTTTGCATATGTATAATTTAGAAATGCGATCGCGGATCAAATTTTGTTGGATCGGACGGGGAGACGACTTTCGATGTCGACCGTGGTTGGGCTGGCAATGTGTGGTGAGGGAATGAATGGCGGGCAGGGGACGTATTTTTAATATTGAATAGATTAATAATTCTGGATTACCGAAATAATTCAGCCGTATTCTGTATTAGCCTGACGTTATTTATCTCAATGAGTAATTAATTAGTGCTATTAATCAGTCTAAACGCGTACGGCGATGTTATTGCGAGGTCTGTTTTTTTAATCGCGATAATGCGTCATTTATCATCTCTTCCGCCCGCTGACGGGCAAATTTTGCCAGCGTCGTTTTACTAAAATGCTGACCACAGGCGGGGCAGCATAAAGGATATTCATCAGCGGAGTTCGTTATTTTTTCAACATCAGTAATTTCTGTTGTATGGTTACATTTAGGGCATAAATATTTTATTAAAATCACAAACCGGCCTCCTTTATTCTTGCCATAAAATAGTTCAATAGCACATATTGTTAAAGCATTTATGATTATTAAATAGCCGCTCATTATGTGTTGGTTGACAAAGTGGTTGTTTTTTAACCGCACAGTTAAAGCAAGCGGAGCGCTAACGGAAAAGGACGGGAAAGCAATGGATAAGCAATTTGCGCAGGGGAGTACGAGCGAAGCCGATAAGCTCGCGGATCTTATTAACCACAACACGGATTGGATCTGGGAGGTAGACGCTCAGGGGCGCTACGTGTGGGTATCCAACGTGGTGAATAACCTGCTGGGCTACTCGGCTGAAGAGGTGCTTGGCCGCGCGCCGTTTGAGTTTATGGAACCGGCAGAATCGGAGCGGGTGCAGAAATGCTTTGGCGAGGTGCTGGCTTCCCGGCAGCCCTTCAACGGCATGATTAACCGCAACCGTCGGGCAGATGGCAGCGCGGTGATCATCGAAACCAGCGGTATTCCGCTTTTTGATGCCCAGGGAGAGTTAATCGGGTATCGCGGTATCGACCGCGACATCTCGCAGCTTGGCGAACGGGTGTTGCAGCTGGAGTCTATCTACCAGAACACGCCGCTGGCGCTGTGCGTGATTAACCGTTTTGGGCAGCTCACGAAAGCGAATAAAGCGATGGGCGAACTGCTTGGTCAGCCGGAAGATGTGCTGATTGGTCAGTGCCTGCGAGATATCATGCCGGAATGGAATTTGTTGTTTCAGCAGGATTTTATTCGTCTTGATGCCGGAGAAGAGATCGCTAGCAAAGAGGTTTTTCTCTACGGACGTTACTTCTACATTAAGCCAATGCCAGTGTATGACGCGGGCGGAAACGTGGCGGGGATCTCCTCCGCGTGGATGGATATTACCGACCGCAAGCTGGCGGAGCAGCAGCTCGCCAGCGCCAACCAGGTACTGCTGCAGTACGCCGAGCGGGACCATCTGACCGGATTGTTCAACCGCCGTTATATGGACGAACGGCTGAACTATGAGATCACCCGCGCCCAGCGTGAAGGGGCATCACTCTCACTGTGCATGGCCGACCTCGACTTTTTCAAACGCTATAACGATACCTATGGCCATCAGGCGGGCGACCGCGTGCTGAAGGCGGTGGCGGACGCGCTGAGGGGAGGGCTGAGGCCGGACGATAGCGTCAGCCGCTACGGCGGCGAAGAGTTTTTAATTATGCTGCCGGACACCGGGGCAGAGGGGGCACGAACGGTGGCCGAGCGTCTGCGCGAACGGGTGATGGATCTGAATATTGAACATGAAACCAACCCGCTTGGCGGCGTGCTGACCATCAGCCTTGGCGTGATGACCTGGGATGCGCCGCTGTACGTTTGCAGCATCCAGAGCCCGGCGGATATTGGCGCCGAGCTTATCCATAGCAGCGATGCGGCGCTCTATCGTGCCAAACAGCAGGGGCGTAATCGCGTCGTGGCGGTGTAAGCGGAACGTTCGGCAATTGATTCACCACAAAGAGGCCAATCGCTGGCCTCTTTATAATCGGGCCTACTCCTCTACTGTGATGGTAAAGAAACATGGCTTATCAACTGAACCTCAACTGGCCGGAATTTTTAGAAAAATACTGGCAGAAGCAACCGGTCGTCCTGAAGAACGCCTTCCCGAACTTCGTTGACCCGATTACCCCGGATGAACTGGCCGGTCTGGCGATGGAGATGGAAGTCGACAGCCGCCTGGTTAGCCACGCCGACGGTAAATGGCAGGCCAGCAACGGCCCGTTCGAAGATTTTGACCATCTGGGTGAGGAAAACTGGTCGCTGCTGGCGCAGGCGGTGAACCACTGGCATGAACCTTCCGCCGAACTGGTACGTCCATTCCGCGTGCTGCCGGACTGGCGGCTGGATGATCTGATGATCTCCTTCTCGGTGCCGGGCGGCGGCGTGGGGCCGCATATCGACCCGTATGACGTATTTATTATCCAGGGTATGGGCCGCCGCCGCTGGCGCGTAGGCGATGCCTTGACGTTAAAACAGCACTGCCCGCACCCGGCGCTGCTGCACGTTGAGCCCTTTACACCGATTATCGAAGTGGAAATGGAGCCGGGCGATATTCTCTATATTCCGCCAGGATTCCCGCACGATGGCTACACCTTCGAAGCCACGCTGAACTACTCCGTTGGCTTCCGTGGGCCGAACGGTCGCGATCTGATCAGCAGCTTTGCCGATTATGCGCTGGAAAACGATCTGGGCGAGAAGTACTACACCGACCCTGATCTCACCTGTCGGGAACATGCGGGTAAAGTGGAAGATCATGAACTGGAGCGTCTGCGCACCATGATGATCGATATGATCCGTAAGCCGGATGATTTCAAGCAGTGGTTCGGCAGCTTTATCAGCACGCCGCGTCATGAGCTGGATCTTGCGCCAGCCGAGCCGCCGTACGAGCCGGAAGAGGTTGCTGCCGCGCTGGAAGGTGGGGAAACCCTGCGTCGTCTGAACGGCCTGCGGGTGCTGAATATTGGCGGCTGTTTCTTTATTAACAGCGAACGGGTAGAAACCTGTGCGCCGCAGGCGCTGGACGTGCTGAGCCGCTATACCGAAGTGGATAGCACGTTGCTTGGCGAAGCGCTGCATAATCCTGCGTTTGTGGTGGAACTGACGGCGTTGATTAATCAGGGGTACTGGTTCTTTGACGAGTAAGCGGTGAGGGTGCGCGTTGTACCCTCACCCCGGCCCTCTCCCTGAAAGGGAGAGGGGGAAAACCAGCCTCACCAACGATGCGATCGGTTCCCTCGTCCCTTTGGGGAGAGGGGGAACCCCCGCACTCTCCCTCATTTCTGGTGATCCCCCCGTTTTGCAATTCATTCACAATCGTTGTATAACCTCCTTCTTATTTGGATGTTTAGATGTCCATACGTTTAGAAGGTAATAATGCAAAACACAACACAACAACAAGGTGGGCAGTTAAAGCGCACCATGAAAACCCGCCACCTGATTATGCTGTCGCTGGGTGGTGTTATTGGCACAGGGCTGTTTTTCAATACCGGCTATATCATCTCCACCACCGGCGCGGCGGGTACGCTGCTGGCCTATCTGATTGGCGCGCTGGTTGTCTGGCTGGTGATGCAGTGTCTTGGCGAGCTGTCGGTGGCGATGCCGGAAACCGGCGCGTTCCATCTTTACGCCTCTCGCTATCTTGGCCCGGCGACCGGCTACACCGTGGCGTGGCTCTACTGGCTCACCTGGACGGTGGCGCTCGGCTCGAGCTTTACCGCCGCCGGGTTCTGTATGCAGTACTGGTTCCCGCAGGTACCGGTGTGGATCTGGTGCCTGCTGTTCTGCGTACTTATTTTCGGCCTCAACGTTATTTCGACCCGCTTCTTTGCCGAAGGGGAGTTCTGGTTCTCGCTGGTGAAGGTGATAACCATCATCGCGTTTATTATCCTGGGCGGCGCGGCTATCTTTGGCTTTATCCCGATGCAGGACGGCTCGCCCGCGCCGGGGCTGTCGAACATTACCGCCGAGGGCTGGTTCCCGCACGGCGGACTGCCAATTCTGATGACCATGGTGGCGGTGAACTTTGCGTTTTCCGGCACCGAACTTATCGGCATTGCCGCCGGTGAAACCGAGAATCCGCACAAGGTGATCCCGGTTGCCATTCGTACCACCATTGCGCGGCTGATTATCTTCTTTATCGGCACCGTGTTTGTGCTGGCAGCGCTGATCCCGATGCAGCAGGCGGGGGTGGAAAAGAGCCCGTTCGTGCTGGTGTTTGAGAAAGTCGGGATTCCGTACGCGGCGGACATTTTCAACTTCGTGATCCTGACGGCGATTCTGTCGGCGGCGAACTCCGGGCTGTATGCCTCTGGCCGCATGTTATGGTCGCTTTCCAACGAACGTACGCTGCCGCGCTGCTTCTCGCAGCTGACCAAAAACGGCGTGCCGCTGGTGGCGCTGTCGGTGAGTATGCTCGGCGGGCTGTTGGCGCTGTTTTCCAGCATCGTCGCGCCGGATACCGTGTTTGTCGCGCTGTCGGCGATTTCTGGTTTTGCGGTGGTGGCGGTGTGGATTAGCATCTGCGCCTCGCACTTTATGTTCCGCCGTCGTCATTTGCAGCAGGGGAAAGCGCTGAGCGAACTGCACTATCGCGCGCCATGGTATCCGCTGGTGCCGGTGCTGGGCTTTGTGCTCTGCCTGGTGGCCTGTCTTGGCCTGGCGTTTGACCCTTCGCAGCGGATTGCGCTGTGGTGCGGGATCCCGTTTGTGGCGCTGTGTTATGGTGCCTACTATCTCACACGTTCACGCCTGACCGAGGAGGCGCCGCAGCATGCCGCAGAATAATCCCTTAACCACAATTCTGACTGACCATCCCTTTGTACTGCTCGACGGCGCGATGGCGACCGAGCTTGAGGCGCGCGGCTGCGACCTGGCCGACAGCCTGTGGTCGGCGAAAGTGCTGATGGAAAACCCACAGCTGATTTACGACGTGCATCTCGACTACTTCCGCGCCGGGGCGCAGGTGGCGATCACCGCCAGCTATCAGGCGACCCCGGACGGCTTTGCCGCGCGTGGGCTCAATGAAGCGCAGGCCCGCTCGCTGATTGCCAAAAGCGTGGAGCTGGCGAAGCAGGCTCGTGACTCGTACTACGCAGAAAACCCGGCGGCGAAGGGGCTGCTGATTGCCGGTTCCGTGGGGCCGTATGGGGCTTACCTGGCGGACGGTTCGGAATATCGCGGCGACTACCAGCGCAGCGCGCAGGTGTTTCAGGATTTCCATCGCCCACGCGTTGAAGCCTTGCTGGAGGCGGGCGTTGACCTGTTGGCCTGCGAAACCCTGCCGTCGTTTGATGAAATTCGCGCGCTGGCGCAACTGCTGGAAGCCTACCCGGTGGCACAGGCGTGGTTCTCGTTTACCCTGCGCGATGCTCAGCACCTGAGCGACGGCACGCCGCTGCGTGATGTGCTGGCGCTGCTGGCGGACTATCCGCAGATTCTGGCGGTGGGCATTAACTGTATCGTGCTGGAAAATACCGTTGAGGCGCTGGAATATCTGCACGGCCTGACGCCGCTGCCGCTGGTGGTTTATCCTAACTCTGGTGAGCATTACGATGCGGTCAGCAAAACCTGGCATCACCACGGTGAGGCCTGCGCGACGCTGGAAGGCTATCTGCCGCAGTGGCTGGCGGCCGGGGCGAAGCTGATTGGCGGCTGCTGCAGGACCACGCCGAAGGATATTGCGGCACTGAAGGCGCACTGCTGAACCTGAGTATTCCTGGGGGTACCTGTAGGCCGGATAAGGCGACGCCGCCATCCGGCAAAGTGCGCCGGACTGCCTGATGGCGCTTCGCTTATCAGGCCTACGATCTCCCCGGGACTTTTCCGGGGAAATCCCACTCCCCAACTATCTTTTGCCACTTTTCTTCTAAAAACGAATTGGAATTAACAAGCATTTTTAATTCCTTTATCAAATACCCCGCGCCGGAAATACTGCCTCCATAACAAGACATGGGAGCAGGACATTATGGCAATCGCATCGCGTTTCACCCTTATCGCCGCTACGTTGGCACTGTTGGCATTCCAGGCACAGGCCGTGGACGTCACCATCGCCTACCAAACCTCCGCCGAGCCCGCCAAGGTGGCGCAGGCGGACAATACCTTCGAAAAGCTGAGCGGAGCAAAACCGGACTGGCGCAAGTTTGACAGCGGCGCGAGCATCGTCCGCGCACTGGCCTCTGGCGATGTTCAGATTGGCAACCTCGGTTCCAGCCCGTTGGCGGTGGCCGCCAGCCAGCAGGTGCCGATTGAAGTTTTCCTGCTGGCCTCAAAGCTCGGTAACTCCGAAGCGCTGGTGGTGAAAAAAGCCATCACCAAACCTGAAGACCTGATTGGTAAACGCATTGCCGTACCGTTTATCTCCACTACCCACTACAGCCTGCTGGCGGCGCTCAAACATTGGGGCATTAAGCCGGGTCAGGTGCAGATCCTGAACCTGCAGCCACCGGCAATTATTGCCGCCTGGCAACGCGGTGATATTGACGGTGCTTACGTGTGGGCACCGGCGGTGAACGAGCTGGAAAAAGACGGCACCGTACTGACCGACTCGTCCAAAGTGGGCGAGTGGGGGGCGCCAACGCTCGACGTGTGGGTGGTGCGTAAAGACTTCGCCGACAAACATCCTGAGGTGGTGAAAGCCTTCGCCAAAAGCGCGATTGATGCCCAGCGCGGCTATATCGATAACCCGGATAAATGGCTGGCTCAACCCGAGAACATCAGCAAGCTGGCGCGCCTGAGCGGCGTACCGGAAGCGGACGTTCCGGGGCTGGTGAAGGGCAACACCTATCTCACCGCCGAACAGCAGGCGCAGGAACTTAATGGCCCGGTGAATAAGGCAATTGTCGACACCGCGCAGTTCCTCAAAGAGCAGGGCAAAGTCCCGGCGGTGGCGACCGACTACAGCCAGTACGTTACCGACCGTTTCGTGAAATAAGGGGGCCATGATGCTGCAAATCTCGCATCTTTCCGCTGACTACGGCGGTAAACCTGCGCTGGCGGATATCAATCTCACGTTGGACAGCGGTGAACTGCTGGTGGTGCTGGGGCCTTCTGGCTGCGGTAAAACCACGCTGCTGAACCTGATCGCCGGATTTGTGCCGTATCAGCACGGCAGCATCATCCTCGATGGAAAACATGTTGATGGCCCGGGGGCCGAGCGCGGCGTGGTCTTTCAGAATGAAGGGCTACTGCCGTGGCGCAACGTGCAGGATAACGTCGCGCTGGGACTGCAACTGGCCGGGGTAAACAAAACCGAGCGTCGGGATATTGCCGCGCTGATGCTGAAAAAGGTCGGGCTGGAGGGGGCTGAGAGGCGCTTTATCTGGCAGCTCTCCGGCGGCCAGCGCCAGCGGGTTGGCATTGCCCGCGCACTGGCGGCCAACCCGCAGTTGCTGCTGCTGGATGAGCCGTTCGGCGCGCTCGATGCCTTTACCCGCGAGCAGATGCAAACCCTGCTGCTCAAGCTGTGGCATGAAACGGGCAAAAAGGTGCTGCTGATTACCCATGACATCGAAGAAGCGGTGTTTATGGCGACCGAACTGGTGCTGCTGTCTCCGGGGCCTGGCCGCGTGCTGGAGCGTTTATCCCTCGATTTTGCCCGTCGGTTTGTGGCCGGTGAGTCGTGTCGCAGCATTAAGTCTGACCCGCAGTTTATTGCCCAGCGCGAATACGTGCTGAGCCGAGTGTTTGAGCAACGGGAGGCCTTCTCATGAGCGTGGTGATTAACGATAAACCGCGGACGCGCACGCTGAAGCTGCGCTGGCCGTTCTCGCGCCATCTGACGCTGAGCCTTGTCACGCTGGCGGTGCTGCTGGTTATCTGGTGGGCGGTCGCGGCCGCGCACTGGGTTAGCCCGCTGTTTTTACCCGCGCCGGGGCAGGTGCTGAATAAGCTGCTGACTATTGCCGGCCCGCAGGGATTTATGGATGCCACGCTGTGGCAGCATCTGGCGGCGAGTCTTGGACGTATTGTCGTGGCGCTGTTGGCGGCGACAATAATCGGTATTCCGGTGGGGATCGCCATGGGCCTGAGCCCAACGGTGCGCGGTGTTCTCGATCCATTAATTGAACTTTACCGCCCGGTGCCGCCGCTGGCCTATCTGCCGCTGATGGTTATCTGGTTTGGGATCGGCGAAACCTCGAAGATCCTGCTGATCTACCTGGCGATTTTCGCCCCGGTGGCGATGTCGACCCTGGCGGGGGTGAAAAGCGCGCAGCAGGTGCGTATTCGCGCCGCTCAGTCGCTCGGTGCTAAACGTGCTCAGGTGCTGTGGCTGGTGATTTTACCCGGCGCGCTGCCGGAGATTCTCACCGGGCTGCGCATTGGATTAGGTGTGGGCTGGTCGACGCTGGTGGCTGCCGAGCTTATCGCGGCGACCCGAGGTTTAGGTTTTATGGTGCAGTCCGCCGGGGAGTTTTTAGCCACTGACGTGGTGCTGGCTGGCATCGCGGTGATCGCGATTATCGCTTTTAGTCTGGAACTCGGGCTGCGTGCGCTTCAGCGCCGTCTGACCCCCTGGCATGGAGAAATACAATGAGTGAACGTCTGGCAATTACCCCGCTGGGGCCATATATTGGCGCGCAGATTTCCGGCGCGGACCTGACCCGCCCGCTGAGCGATAACCAGTTTGAACAGCTGTATCACGCGGTGCTTCGCCATCAGGTGGTGTTCCTGCGTGAACAGTTGATCACCCCGGAGCAACAGCGCGAACTGGCGCTGCGCTTTGGCGATCTGCATATCCACCCGGTTTACCCGCATGCGCCGGGCGTGGACGAGATTATCGTGCTGGATACGCACGACAATAATCCGCCGGATAACGACAACTGGCATACCGATGTCACCTTTATTGAGACGCCGCCTGCCGGGGCGATTCTGGCGGCGAAAGAGCTGCCGTCTACCGGTGGCGATACGCTGTGGACCAGCGGCATTGCGGCCTATGATGCACTTTCCGAACCGTTTAAAGCGCTGCTGAGCGGCCTGCGTGCAGAGCACGATTTCCGTAAATCGTTCCAGGAGTACAAGTACCGCAAAACCGAAGAGGAGCATCAGCGCTGGCAGGAGGCGGTCGCCAAAAATCCACCGCTGCTGCACCCGGTGGTGCGTACCCATCCGGTGACCGGCAAGCAGGCGCTGTTTGTTAACGAAGGATTTACCACCCGCATTGTCGACGTGACGGAGAAAGAGAGCGAGGCGCTGCTGAGCTTCCTGTTTAACCACGTCACCAGGCCAGAGTTTCAGGTGCGCTGGCGCTGGCAGCCGAACGATGTGGCGATTTGGGATAACCGGGTAACGCAGCACTACGCGAATGCCGATTATCTGCCGCAGCGACGGATTATGCATCGGGCGACGATTCTGGGGGATAAGCCGTTTTATCGTGCGCCATGAAATCCCGACGGGTGCCGATTGTAGGCCGGATAAGCGTAGCGCCATCCGGCACGATGCGGCACCGTGCCGGATGGCGGCGTAAACGCCTTATCCGGCCTACAAACCTAAATGCGCCCCGATATACCGCTGATACCGATTCGCCTTCAGATAGGTTAAATCCACCAACACCAGCCCATCCACGCAGTTGTTAAACTCCGGGTCGCTGCCAAAATCGATAAACTGCACGCCGCCGGGTTCGCAGACTTCCGAATACTGCTTGTAGAGCGGTGGAATACCGCAGCCAAGGTTGCCGAGCAGCGATTTGAGCCGCGTCAGGTCTTCGCTGTAATCCTCACCGCCAAACTGCGCCAGCACATCGGGCAACGAGGCCGGATACGG
The DNA here is from genome assembly GCF_046569695.1 of Kluyvera sp. 142486. Lineage (NCBI taxonomy): Bacteria > Pseudomonadati > Pseudomonadota > Gammaproteobacteria > Enterobacterales > Enterobacteriaceae > Kluyvera > Kluyvera sp. 142486. The sequence continues at coordinate 226,451 of NZ_JBKHUI010000002.1, read as the reverse complement.
GCGACGTGACTCCGCCAGCGGATGCGTGGCCGGGAACCACAGACGGTAGAAGGCGACCAGTAGATCCCGTGCCGACGGCGGCAGTCCGCCTGAAATCGAGACCGGGCCAAACAGGTAACGATAGTGCGGATAGCGTGCCAGATAGGCACCAATACCGGACCACAGATAGTCCAGCCCACGACGGCCCCAGTAGCGCGGCTGAATAAAGCTGCGTCCCAGCTCAATCCCGTGTTGCAGAATATCGTCCATGCGCGCGTCGTAGTGGAACAGGCTGTAGCTGTAAATGCCATCCAGTCCGCGCTTTTCTAACTGCATAGCGGTAGGCATAAAACGATAGGCGCCGACGATTTCTAAATCCTCTTCATCCCAGAGGATCAGATGCAAATAATCATCATCATAGCCATCGACATCGCGACGCTTACCGCTCCCTTCGCCCACGGCCCGGAAGGCAATTTCACGCAGGCGGCCCAGTTCACGCAGCAGTGGCGCGTCCTCCTGGCCGTTACGCTGCCACAGATAAATGACTTTGCCGTCAGCCGTGCGCCCCAGACATTCGGCCTGGCTCAGCTCGCGCTTCAGTAAGGCGCGGGCCTCCGGGCGGGCGATGGCGCTTTCGGTTTTGAAAATTCCCGGTAGTCCTTTACCCAACAGATGAAGGTGGCGATAGCACTTCTCGGTCATTTCACGCGGCGTGGACTGCGGGTTAAACCACGCGGACCAGGCGATCTGCTCGCCAATGGTTACCGGCAGGCTGCCGTTACGGCGGCGGAACATCTGCTGCATCAACAGCAGCAGCGGCAGATGTTGAGATATCAACGTGCTGGCGTAGAACAGTGCGCTATTACGACCGTCTATCCATGCCGGTAGCAGCGGCGCACGGTATTTGGCTGCGAGCTTAATAAAGCCGGAATGCCATTTTTTATCGCGGATCCCCCTACGCGTCAGCCGTGACACTTCGCCTGCCGGGAAGAAAATCAGTACACCGCCATTTTGCAACTGCGCGTCCATCTGCTGGAGCGCCGCTTTTGAGGTGCGGCCGTTGATGTTATCAACCGGAATAAACAGCGAGCTGAGCGGTTCAAGGTGGGTCAACATACGGTTGGTGACGACTTTCACATCGCGACGTACGCGGGAGACAGCGTAGAGCAGGGCCAGACCATCGAGCGTGCCGGTAGGGTGGTTGGCGACGATGACCAGTGGGCCATTTTCAGGGATTTGTTCCAGGCAGCGAACCGGAACCGCGCAGTCAATATTGAGATGTTCCAGCACCTGTTCGACGGTATCTAACCCTTTCAGGTGGCGATGGCGTGCGGCAAACTGTTGAAATTCTTCTTCATGCAGCAGCTTCTTCAGTACTTTTTTTTGCCAGGGGGCGGGCCTCGCCTGAGGCCATAGGTCGTCGATGACATTGTCGAGACTAAACATAGCGGCTCCTCCTCTGTCCTGCTGTGACAGTAGAAGGGGGATGTGTCGGTTGTATGGCGGTTTGGTGACGTTTTGAGGGGCGTTGAAACGTAGCCCGGCCAAGCGTCGGCGTAAACGCTTCGTCCGGGCTACCTACACAAGCGTAGCCCGTCCAGGCATAGCGCCGCCGGGAAACCCAGCGCGTGATTAACGCAGGATTTTCTTCTCGGCTAAGTCGAGCGCGAAGTAGCTGAAGATAAGGTCCGCGCCCGCGCGTTTAATGGCGCCCAGGCTTTCCAGAACCACTTTCTCTTCATCAATTGCGCCGGCCTGCGCGGCGAATTTAATCATCGCGTATTCACCGCTCACCTGGTAAGCGCCAATCGGCAGTTCTGTACGTTCGCGGATATCACGCAGAATATCGAGGTACGCGCCCGCCGGTTTCACCATCAGACAGTCGGCGCCCTGAGCTTCGTCCAGAAGCGACTCGCGAATCGCCTCGCGGCGGTTCATCGGGTTCATCTGATAGGTTTTACGATCGCCCTTCAGCGCGGTGCCAGCAGCTTCACGGAACGGGCCGTAGAAGGAGGAGGCGAATTTGGTGGAGTAGGACATGATGGCGGTATCGGTGAAGCCTGCCGCGTCGAGCGCCTGGCGAATGGCCTGTACCTGACCGTCCATTGCCGCGGAAGGTGCGATAAAGTCTGCGCCTGCCGCTGCGGCAACGACGGCCTGTTTGCCGAGGTTGGCAAGGGTCAGGTCGTTATCAACGCCGTGGTCGCACAGTACGCCGCAGTGGCCGTGAGAGGTGTATTCGCAGAAGCAGGTATCGGACATGACGATCATCTCCGGTACGGTCTGCTTGCAGATGCGAGACATACGTGCCACCAGGCCGTCTTCTTTCCAGGCATCGCTGCCGGTGTCGTCGGTGTGGTGAGAGATACCAAAAGTCATCACCGAGCGGATACCGGCGTTGGCGATGCGTTCAATTTCGCGTGCCAGATGCTTCTCTGGAATGCGCATCACGCCCGGCATAGCCTCGATGGCTTTGTAATCGTTGATTTCTTCTTCAACAAAAATCGGCAACACCAGGTCATTTAAGCTCAGTGTTGTCTCTTCAAACATAGCGCGCAGCGCAGGAGATTTGCGCAGGCGACGGGGGCGATGGAGTAAGTCTGTCATGGTATGCCTGATGTTTGTGAAACAAGGGGCGCTATTGTAACCGAATCAGGGCGAGGATGTTTTACCAAAGTGGGGGTTATGCGAACGGCAGAGATGTGGAGGGAGTATAAGATATAACTCAACAGCAATCAGAATAAATAATGTTTATCCTTGTTTAATGCCTTATAAGATATATATTATTTATTTGGTTTTTGTTTTATTTGTATTTTTTATTTTTAAAAAATCTGTTGTGCGCGATTTTCATGAGCGGTCATTTATTTATTAATTGAATTTTTCTTGTTTTATTTATTCGTTTTGGTTTTGCATTTATTTTTTATCTTATTGATTTTATTGCTTTTGCTTTTACTTTGTGAATGTTGTTTTATATTTAATGCGTCCGAATTAGAATTATGCATAAACTATGATTGAACCATTTGTCATGCGCGTCACATAATCCTCTCCCCATACAAAGAAATGTTTTATTGCAATTGTTAATTGATGGACCAACATGATGCGGAAGACAACGTAAATGCTGCATCTGGTAACTACAACGTTCGTATCAACAACTCTACCGGCGCAGGCAACATTGCTGACTACAAAGGTAAAGAGCTTATCTATGTGTGGGATGCTAACACTACCGCGACCTTCAGCGCGTTTTGCCAACAATGTCTTCCTGGATGGCAACCTGAGCTACAGCCACTTCACCAACGACCTGAGCGCAACCATGAGTAATGGCGCTTATGTAGATGGCAATAGCGCTTCTGATGCATTTGGCTTTGGTCTGAAACTGGGCTATGACTGGCAGAATAATGAGTCGGGCTACCTGATTCCATACGGTGCGATTTCTGGTCTGTTCCAATCTGGTGATAGCTATCGTCTGAGCAACAAGATGAAGGTTGGCGATCAGGATTGTGCGGCTAATGCCGGTGTGAAATACACCTGGTAATCCTCATCACACCGGGAAGGAGACTTCCCGGTGTTTTACGCTTTATTCAACGCCCGTCATGATGACGGGCTTTTTTGCAGGGATTGCATAACATGCCTCATTCAAGCAAGCCGCTCCGTGAATTTATGGCTCTTGATAAAAAACTCTCACACACGGCAACGCATTTTCAGGTCTCTCCAGGGGAAATGCTACTCCCAGCCAATTGTACTCTGAACGATGTCACTGTTGTCATTCAGCAGGGTGTGGTGTCGTTGCATCGAAACGAAGGCCATGTTCTTTGTGGCATTCTGCAAAGCCCATCGATTTTTGGGCTGGGTGCTGCAGCGAATACTATCCGTAATAGCTACACGATGGTCGCAGAGAGCGACTGCCGTGGTTACTATCTTCCGTCAGGGGAAACGCTCAAGTGTCTGGAACGCTATCAGCTATGGCGAGAAGCATTTTACTGGATGACATGGCAAACCCGGATGCTAGAAATGCGTGACAGACAACTCATTGGCACCAACCATTACCAGCAGATCCGCTCGACGCTGCTGACGATGATCGACTGGGATGAAGATATCCGTTCGCGAATGGGGGTGCTGAACTATATTCAGCAGCGCACGCGAATCTCACGTTCAGTCATAGCCGAAGTGCTCTCCGCGTTACGCAAAGGGGAGTATATCGAAATGGATAAAGGCAAACTCGTTAGCATCACGCGCTTGCCTACTCACTACTAAGATGCCGGAATGACGGCAGCTTTGTTGCCGCTCAGTTCGGTCACCAGCTCGTTGATACCGTCGCTCATATTCACAAAACGGGTAAGCGGAGAACGCGTGACCACCACAAATGCGCCTACGTTAGCCTGAGGAATCATCGCCATATAGGTGATAAAACCGCCGCCACCGCCGGTTTTCTGGATAATACCCGGTCGGCCATTTTTCGGCGCCATATAGACCCAACCTAACCCTAACGCATCAGCATGACCCGGAACGTCCATCCCCACCACGCGAGTGAGTTGATTACGCTTGTAAACCAAGGTTTGCATGCGATCTGCCTGACTGCTGCGATGATAGAAATCAGATGAAAGATACTGCTGCATCCAGCGCATCATATCGCCCGGCGTGGAATAAACACCGCCGCTGCCCATTGCCGCGAGCGTGTTATTGCACGGACTTGCCCCTTTTTCCGCCACCATCAGACGACCGCATTGATCCGGTGAGGGGGTAAAGGTGGTGTCCTTCATGCCCAGCGGACGGGCAATTTGCTCTTCAAACAACTGTGGATAAGGTTTATGCGTGGCGTTGCCTAGCGCGTCGGCCAGCAGGTCAAACGCCAGGTTCGAATAGCTCGCCTGTGAGCCTGGCGCAGCGTGCAGTTTTGCCGTGGAGAGATAGCTCCAGCGCTGAGACTGCGTTGGCCAGACGAAGACCGGGCGATTAGCCGCACCGCCTGGCATTTCGCGTGGCAGGCTGCTGGTATGAGTTGCCAGATTGACCAGCGTTATCGGCGTGCCGTTATAGGTTGGAACGCGTGCACCCGGCGGGGCATATTTGCTGAGCGGATCGTTAAGCTTCACCACGCCCTGGTCGAGCAGTTTTACCAGCATCTCGCTGGTCATTAGCTTACTCAGTGAGGCAATACGGATAACGGAATCGAGCTGGGGATGCACGTTGTTGCCTGGGCGCGTCTCGCCAAAGCTTCTGAACACCCGCTGATTGCCATCGATAACCACCAGTGCCATGCCGGTCGCACCGCTGCCGTAATAAATATGATTGGCGTAGCGGTCAACAATATCGGACGCAAATGCGGGGGTGGTAAGAGGCTGTGCGGCCTGCACCGAGGTCAATGACGCCACACAGAGCGCGGCAGAAAAAAGCAGACTACGTTTCAACGGAGGCATCCATAAATAGAAATGGGGAAGTAATGCGTATTTATACTAAAAATACAATGAATCGGCATCTGGCGCAGCGCCATTAAACGGTATGATAGCGGGAAAAACGTAACCGAGCGTAAATGCAGTGATTATTCATTGAGGTGGATACGCACTTTTGTGATCCGGCGCGTATGATACATACGATGCCGTCTGGCGAACTCTATCGCCATTTTCCGGTCTGATTGCACAGTTACATCGCCTAATACCTCTTTACGGTAAAAATGATCCGTAGCGGTATTCTGTTGTCACAGCACAAAGCAGAATCATAAGAAGTTAGCAGGAGAGCACTATGTTTAAGTCTTTTTTCCCTAAGCCGGGTCCATTTTTTCTCTCGGCATTTATTTGGGCATTAATAACGGTCATTTTCTGGCAGGTGGGTGGCGGCAGCTGGTTGCTGCACGTGACCGGGGCAAGTCGTGATGTACCAATCAGCGCGTCGCGCTTCTGGTCGCCGAATTTTATGGTCTTTTACGCCTACTATGTGGCGTGCGTTGGGCTATTCGCGGCTTACTGGTTTATTTGTAGCCCACACCGCTGGCAGCTGTGGTCAATATTGGGAACCGCGTTGATCATTTTCGTCACTTGGTTCCAGGTCGAAGTTAGCGTGGCGATTAACGCCTGGTACGCACCGTTTTACGATCTGATCCAATCAGCCCTCTCGGCACCGCATAAAACGACGATATCGCAGTTTTACCATGAAGTAGGTATCTTCCTGGGGATTGCGCTTATTGCCGTGATTGTGGGCGTCATGAGTAATTTCTTTATCAGCCACTATGTCTTCCGCTGGCGTACGGCGATGAACGAATACTACATGGTCCACTGGCAGCATCTGCGCCATATTGAAGGTGCCGCTCAGCGTGTGCAGGAAGATACCATGCGCTTTGCCTCTACTCTCGAAGATATGGGCGTTAGCTTGCTTAACGCCGTGATGAAGCTGATTGCGTTTTTACCGGTTCTGGTCGCGCTCTCCCCGCATGTCCGTGAGTTGCCGATTGTGGGCTATGTACCATATGGTCTGGTGATTGCCGCTATCGTGTGGTCATTGTTGGGAACCGGTTTATTAGCCGTAGTGGGGATCAAACTCCCTGGTCTGAACTTTAAGAACCAGCGTGTGGAAGCGGCCTACCGTAAAGAATTGGTATATGGGGAAGACGATGCTGAACGCGCCACGCCGCCAACGGTAAAAGAGCTCTTTAGCGCCGTGCGTCGTAACTACTTCAAGCTCTATTTCCATTACACCTATTTTAATATCGCCCGTATTATTTATATTCAGGCGGATGCCGTTTTCGGTTTGTTCCTGCTGTTCCCATCGATTGTTGCCGGTACGATTACGCTGGGCTTAATGACCCAGATCAGTAACGTTTTTGACCAGGTTCGCAGCTCTTTCCAGTACCTCATTAACTCCTGGACGACGCTGGTGGAACTGATGTCCATCTACAAACGTCTGCGCAGCTTTGAACGAGAACTGGATGACAAAGAACGACCAGATGAAATCGCTCAACCGCAGGTTTAATAACAACGCTTTCATTTTATAAGGATATCTCATGGCGATTGCCGCATCGCGCTACCTTGCGCTCCCTGTGCCTTTACTGGCGGTACTGCTCAGCGCCTGTACCAGCCAGCAGGCACCTACGATGAAGGCGGGAGAAAAACCGGTAGATGTGGCAAGCGTCGTGCGGCAAAAAATGCCGGCCAGCGTGAAGGACCGTGATGCCTGGGCGCAGGCGCTGGCGAAAACGTTCGAAAGCCAGAAGCTTGCGCCAACCGAAGAGAATATCTGTTCGGTGCTGGCGGTGGCTCAGCAGGAGTCTAACTACCAGGCAGACCCGGCGGTGCCGGGACTAAGCAAAATTGCCTGGCAGGAGATCGATCGTCGTGCCGAGAAGATGCATATCCCAGTCTTCCTGGTGCACACGGCGCTGAAGATTAACTCTCCTACCGGTAAGAGCTACAGCGAACGGCTGGATACGGTCAAAACAGAAAAACAGCTCAGCGCTATTTTTGATGACTTTATCGGGATGGTGCCAATGGGGCAGAAGCTGTTTGGCTCGCTCAACCCGGTACACACCGGAGGGCCGATGCAGGTCAGCATTGCCTTTGCCGAGCAGCACCAGAACGGCTATCCGTGGAAGATGGACGGCACCGTGCGTCAGGAGGTCTTTACCCTGCGCGGTGGCCTGTGGTTTGGCACTTATCATCTGCTGAACTACCCGGCCAACTACACGGCGTCGATTTATCGCTTTGCTGATTTTAACGCAGGCTGGTACGCCAGTCGCAATGCGGCGTTCCAGTATGCGGTCAGCAAGGCGACCGGGGCTAAGCTGGCCCTCGACGGTGACGTGATTCTTTACGGAAGCGATGAACCGGGCAGCACGGAAATGGCGGTCAGAAAGCTGGCTAATCAGCTATCGCTGAGCAACGGTGACATCCACCGTCAGCTACAAAAAGGCGATAGCCAGGCGTTTGAGACCACGGCGCTCTACAAAGGCGTTTATAAAATTGCGGAACAGAAGGCAGGTAAACCGCTGGCGAGAGAAATGCTGCCAGGCATTCAGCTTGAGAGCCCGAAGATCACCCGTAAGTTAACCACAGCGTGGTTTGCAAAACGGGTGGATGAGCGTCGGGCCAAATGTATGGCTATCAATTAATCGTGATGACGCAGGCGGCGCACGAGGGAGACAACGCCCAGAATAGCGCAGCCTGCCAGGAACGGCACCACGCCAAATAGCGTACTCACGCCAAGGCCAATTTCAACGCGCGGGCGACCACTGTCCTGCATTTGCATCAGATGCTCATAGACACCGGGTGCGTGAACCACCAGAGTTAATAGCTGCGCGCCGACCGAAAAGCAGAGCAGAACGAAAAGCGCGTAGGCCAGATTGCCTGAGGCGGAGGAGTCCCTCTTTTTCCCACTGAACATGAGTTTTGACAAGGTGAAATCTGTCATTGAGACCTCCAGGATAACGTAAATGCCGATCGTTTCGTGATGCTGGGGTGAGTGTGGCAGCAGAAAGGGATTGTCAATATCGGATTTATGGTAAATTTTGAGCAGGAATAGTCCTGGTTTATCACTCTGGTTTATTGATTATCCGTTTCCGGCTTGACGTTAATTGATTTAACATCTGCGAATTGTTGTTTACACCACAGACGCTGGCGCGGGTTTATGGCATCATCGATTTTTTATGCTGGAGCCGCTATGAACCTGCCTGCAAAAATTCGCCGCGACTGGCATTACTATGCCTTCGCCATTGGTCTTATCTTTATTCTGAACGGGATTGTTGGGCTACTTGGGTTCGAGGCTAAGGGCTGGCAAACCTATGCCGTGGGGATGGTGACCTGGGTGATTAGCTTCTGGCTGGCCAGTTTTATCATTCGCCGTCGGGAAGAGTAATTCATTCTACAAATGCATTTTTGACGTCGCCGCACGACCGTTAGCCCGGCCGGCGCAGCGACGTCGGGGAAAATCCTTACCCGTTCATCGACGTTTTCAGCGCCTTATCGGCCTGATGACGCTCCAGCGCGAGTTCAATCAAACGCGTAATCAGCGAGGTGTAATCCAGACCGCTGGCCTGCCACAATTTTGGATACATGCTGATATTGGTGAAGCCCGGTAGCGTGTTGATTTCGTTAATCACCACGTCGTTATTTTCGGTCAGGAACACGTCAACACGCGCCATCCCGCTGCAGCCTAAGGTTTGGTAGGCTTCAATCGCAACGTGACGAATTTTGTCGTTCACTTCGGCGGAAATCGCCGCCGGTACCACCACTTTCGCGCCGTTATCGTCAATATACTTGGTGTCGTAGGCGTAGAACTCGCTGTTCAGGACGATTTCGCCACAGGTGCTGGCCTGCGGGTCATCATTGCCGAGCACCGCACACTCAATTTCACGCCCTTTAATGCCCTGTTCAACCACCACTTTGTGGTCAAATTCAAAGGCCAGCGCCACGGCCTGCTGATACTGCTCGGCGCTGTTCACTTTGCTGACGCCGACGGACGACCCCTGGTTTGCCGGTTTAACGAACAGCGGCAGACCGAGCTTCGCTTTAATCTCATCGAACGAGAAGCTGTCACGAGTGCGACTGGTTAACGTCACAAACGGAGCGATAGAAAGGCCAGCGTCGCGCAGCAGACGTTTGGTGACATCTTTATCCATACAGGCGGCGGAACCCAGAACGTCAGAGCCAACGAACGGCAGGTTTGCCATGCGCAGCATGCCCTGCAGGGAGCCGTCTTCACCCAGGGTGCCGTGAACAATCGGGAAAATCACATCGATGGCATCCAGCGGTTGGCCGCTTGCAGCATTGATCATCTGCTGATGCTCTTTGCCAGGGATATGGGCCAGCGTGATATCGGAAGGGCGTAGCGCGATATGGGCTGGATCGTGGGCGTTTAACAGGTAGTTTTGCGCATCGCTGATGTGCCACTGACCCTGTTTATCGATCCCCAGCAGAACGACCTCAAAACGCGTCTTATCAATCGCTTCTACGATATTTTTAGCAGACTGTAGGGAGACTTCGTGCTCCGCTGATTTGCCGCCAAAAACAATCCCAACCCGCAACTTTGCCATCTCAAATTCCATCCATTCCAAACGCAAAGCACATAACATACCACGGGTGTGGGGAGGCATCTGCCTTTTCCATACCAAAGTGCGTAAATCGCAGGCAAGGCTTAAGAATAAGTGACTGCATAATAGCGCCTGAAGCGTGATATTTATCACACAAAAGCGCTGAGTGGCTGATATTGTTCTGAAATAATGGATTAAGCATCTCTGACAATACGGCGCAAAGCGCAACTTGCTAACCTGTTCACTTGTCCCCGCAAAAAAAACGAATACGTGTAGTTATGGAATCCTGGAAGGTTAACCTTATTTCTGTTTGGCTCGGTTGTTTTTTCACCGGGTTGGCTATCAGCCAGATCTTACCGTTTTTACCGCTTTACGTCGCGCAGCTGGGCGTCACCTCCCATGAATCTCTCTCCATGTGGTCCGGGTTAACCTTCAGCGTCACCTTCCTGGTTTCTGCTATCGTTTCGCCTATGTGGGGCAGCCTGGCCGACCGTAAAGGCCGTAAGCTTATGCTGCTGCGTGCTTCGTTGGGGATGGCGATAGCTATCCTGCTGCAGGCTTTTGCAACCAACGTTTGGCAGCTCTTTTTCCTGCGTGCGGTAATGGGCTTAACCTCTGGCTATATTCCTAACGCGATGGCGCTGGTGGCCTCTCAGGTACCGCGTGAGCGCAGCGGGTGGGCGCTAAGCACGCTGTCCACGGCGCAAATCACTGGCGTTATCGGCGGGCCGCTGCTTGGCGGCTTCCTGGCCGACCACGTTGGCCTGAGAATGGTCTTTTACATTACTGCGTTCCTGCTGTTGGTGAGCTTCCTGGTGACGTTTTTCTTGATTAAAGAAGGCCCGCGACCACAGTTTAATAAAGGGGAAAAGCTCAGCGGAAAAGCGGTATTTGCAACGTTGCCTTATCCGGGGCTGGTGATTAGCCTGTTCATCACGACCATGGTTATCCAGCTATGTAACGGGTCTATCAGCCCTATTCTGGCGCTGTTTATTAAATCGATGTCGCCGGACAGCAGTAATATCGCCTTCTTGAGCGGCATGATTGCCGCTGTCCCCGGCGTATCGGCGCTCATTTCGGCACCAAGGTTGGGTAAGCTTGGCGATCGTATCGGCACGGGCCGCATACTGTTGGGAACGCTGACGTTTGCAGTGGTGCTGTTCTTTGCCATGTCGTTTGTCACCACGCCGTTCCAGCTGGGCGTGCTGCGCTTTATTCTTGGCTTTGCCGATGGCGCGATGCTACCTGCGGTACAAACGCTGCTGCTGAAGTATATTAGCGAGCGCGTCACCGGGCGTATTTTTGGTTATAACCAATCCTTTATGTATCTGGGTAACGTGGCCGGTCCGTTAATAGGTGCATCCATTTCGGCGATGGCCGGTTTCCGCTGGGTATTTATTGTCACCGCGGTGATTGTCCTGATTAACCTCTGGCAATTAGCGGTAATGCTGCGTCGGGCTCAACCGGTACGTCAGTAATACCGACATTGAGAGGGGAATAAACGCTGCGGTGTTTATTCCCTGATTTCCACACTAAACTCTTCATATTACTCTTTGCGCCGTGCATTATTTAATGAGAAAAACGTTTCGCTGGCGATATCAGTAAGTAATTCCATGATATTGATGAGGATTATATTTTTGCTGAGAACTATTGCAGAATACGTAATATATTGTAATTCTATTCGGTGTTGCTGAAGGGGGAATAGCGCCGTAAGGTTTTGTGGCCTATTTATTTTTTCAGGGCTTGAGTCCTGCCCACGCCGTCATACAAGGAAAACGCGCGATGAAAAATTTCATTGCAGAACTGCTGGTCAAACTAGCCGAAAAGGAAGATGAAGCAAACGCGTTACGTATTCAGGTCGATGCGCTTGAAGTGGTGGTGACCACGCTTTTACAGCATGTACAGCAGGGTTCTGGCCCGGCACTGGAGGATGAAATAGCCGAGACGTTGAATAAACTCGCTCCTGCAGAACACGCCAGCGACCATAATAGCGAACTCTTATATAACCACGTTAAACGGTTATTTCTGCATCCTTAAAATTAGTAGGTAATGACATCATTTGGGGTGTCATTAAAATGTCACGCACTTTTCTTACAGTCTCTATGTTTCATTTTTAAAGTATTTGTACATGGAGAAACTAACGTGAAATACAGTGCTATTTTTGCCGCATTATTACCTCTGCTGGGTTTATCCGCCGCACACGCGGACACATCAACTGCCGTCCTTGATAACCGTGCAGCGCAAGGGGATATTACCCAGCCTGGCGGTGCCCGCCGTTTATCTGCCGATCAAACCGAAGCCATTCGCGCCTCTTTGAATAATAAACAGGCCAAAAACGTTATTCTGCTGATTGGCGATGGGATGGGTGATTCTGAAATTACCGCTGCGCGTAACTATGCCGAAGGGGCGGGCGGTTATTTCAAAGGTATCGATGCGTTGCCGTTAACCGGGCAGTACACGCACTACGCGCTGAATAAGAAAACCGGCAAGCCGGACTATGTAACCGATTCTGCGGCGTCTGCAACGGCCTGGAGTACCGGGGTGAAAACCTATAACGGTGCGCTCGGCGTGGACATTCACGAAAAAGATCACCAAACTATTTTAGAGCTGGCTAAAGCCGCTGGTCTGGCGACGGGCAACGTCTCTACCGCCGAACTGCAGGACGCTACCCCAGCGGCGCTGGTATCGCATGTGACTTCGCGTAAATGCTACGGCCCGAGCGTGACCAGTGAAAAATGCCCAACCAACGCGCTGGAGAAAGGCGGCAAGGGCTCCATCACTGAGCAGTTGCTCAATACCCGTGCCGACGTGACGCTTGGTGGCGGCGCGAAGACCTTTGCGGAAACCGCGACCGCGGGGGAATGGCAGGGGAAAACGCTGCGTGAACAGGCGCAGGCAAGGGGCTATCAACTTGTCGACAATGTGACGACTCTGGATGCCATTACTCAGGCAAATCAGGATAAACCGCTGCTGGGTCTGTTCTCTGACGGCAATATGCCGGTGCGTTGGGAAGGGCCAAAAGCCTCCTTCCACGGCAATCTGGATAAACCTGCCGTGACTTGTGCGCCTAACCCGAAACGCGATGCCAGCGTACCGACTCTCGCCCAGATGACCGATAAAGCTATCTCCCTGCTGAGCACCAGTGAAAAAGGGTTCTTCCTGCAGGTAGAAGGTGCTTCTATTGATAAACAGGACCACGCGGCAAACCCGTGCGGCCAGATTGGCGAAACGGTCGATCTTGATGAAGCGGTACAGAAAGCGCTGGAATTTGCCAGGAAAGATGGCAATACGCTGGTGATCGTCACCGCCGATCACGCTCACGCCAGCCAGATTATCCCACCAGAAACGAAAGCGCCTGGCCTGACTCAGGCACTGAACACCAAAGATGGTTCGGTGATGGTGATGAGCTACGGCAACTCAGAAGAGGAGTCGATGGAGCATACTGGTACCCAACTGCGTATCGCGGCCTATGGTCCGCATGCGGCGAACGTGGTTGGCCTGACCGACCAGACCGATCTCTACTACACCATGAAAGCGGCGCTGGGGCTTTAAGCCCTGGCACCCGCCCGACGGCAATATTTTGTCGTCGGGTTGGTAATATTCATTCCAGCGACCAGACTTACAGTGTTCTACTCACAAAAGGATGGTGCAATGAAAACAACATTACTGGTTACCCTACTGTGTGGTCTGTTTACGGCGGGTGCCGTGTCTGCGGCAACGACCGCAGCCGCGCCGGAGAAAACCATGACGCCGCAGCAGCAGCGCATGAGTACGTGTAATCACGAGGCGACATCGAAAACCCTGAAAGGTGATGAGCGTAAAACCTTTATGAGCAGCTGTTTGAAAGGGGAGGGGATGGCCGCTGATGGCAAAAAACTCACTCCGCAGCAGCAAAAAATGAAGGACTGTAACGCGCAGGCGACAACCAAAACCTTGAAAGGCGATGAACGTAAAACCTTTATGAGTACCTGTCTGAAAAACAAATAAATAACGGCGCCGTGGGCGCTTTTTTTATGGCAAGAACATCAGGCCCGGCGCGATGCCGGGCCTGCGGCTTATGACTTACTCATCTTCTCAGATTTTTCCATGCATTTGGCCATCGCTTCGATGACAGCAGAGCGGAAGCCTTTCTCTTCCAGTACGCGCACGGCTTCAATGGTGGTTCCGCCAGGCGAGCAGACCATATCCTTCAGCTCACCCGGATGTTTACCGGTTTCCAGCACCATTTTTGCTGATCCCATAACTGCCTGCGCGGCAAACTTATAGGCCTGAGCGCGTGGCATACCACCGAGCACGGCCGCATCGGCCATGGCCTCGATAAACATAAACACGTAGGCTGGCGCTGAACCGCTGACGCCCACTACCGGGTGGATCATCGCTTCGGCAATCTCTTCAGCCGCGCCGAAGCAGCGGAAGATATTCAGCACATCGGCGATATCTTCCGGCGTCACCAGTGCGTTCGGGGTGACGGAGGTCATCCCGGCATTCACCAGCGATGGCGTGTTCGGCATGGCGCGCACGATTTTACGGTCATGACCCAGCGCGCGGGCCAGTTGTTCCAGCGTTACGCCCGCCGCAATAGACACAACCAGCGAATCTTTGTTCAGGCTGGAGGCGATGTCGCTCAGTACTTTCACCATGATGCCCGGCTTCACGGCGCCAAACACGATGTCAGCCACCTGAGCCACTTCCTGCGGGCTTTGCGCCGCATTAATGCCGAACTCGTCGCGCAGCGCGGCCACTTTATCCGGTGACGGCGTATAGACCCAAATCTGCCCAGGAAGTACCTGGCCGCTGGCAATCAGGCCACCAAGAATGGCTTTCCCCATGTTGCCGCAGCCAATGAAGCCAATCTTCTTCTCCATTTCTCTCTCCCTCTGTCTGTTTTTTTCGTAGTTTACTGTTATAGGCGATTCCCGGCGATGGGTAACCTACTTTTATCATTCAGGCGGCAATTATTACGTACGCATCCCAGCTCTCTGTATAATCACGCTTTGCGATAATATTCACTCTGGAGTATCGATGACCATTTGGGTTGATGCGGACGCTTGTCCGAACGTGATTAAAGAGGTGCTGTTTCGCGCCGCGGACCGCACGCAGATTGAGCTGGTGCTGGTCGCCAACCAGTATCTGCGCGTGCCGCCGTCGCGTTTCATCCGCGCGATGGTGGTGCCAAAAGGGTTCGACGTAGCCGATAACGAAATTGTCCGTCTCTGCGAGCCCGGCGATCTGGTGATCACTGCCGATATTCCGCTGGCGGCTGAGGTGCTGGAAAAGGGCGGCGCGGCGCTCAATCCTCGCGGTGAACGCTACAGCGAGGCGACCATCAAAGAGCGCTTAACCCTGCGTGACTTTATGGACACCATGCGCTCTAGCGGTATTCAGACCGGCGGGCCTGCGGCGCTTTCCCAGCGCGATCGCCAGCAGTTTGCCGCTGAACTCGACAAATGGCTGCTGGCGGTAAAACGCGGCTGACGTGATTTCTGTCACATAAATGTGCTACCTTTTGCCGCGTTATCCGGCTTGTCAAAACAAGACACTTTCATGTACTGTTAGCGACACGCTTTGTGGCATGTTTTTTTTACGCTCAAATTGCTCTATACGGCAGTATGTAGCGGCTAAAGCGGTCTCATATTGCATTATTGTGTAATAAAAAGTTTACACTTACTTGTGTACTAGTTTGGTGGTATCATTGCCGCTTCATTCACACATCCCGCATTTACGCGTCATCAGGGGGAATTCCAGGTCATGACACAGCCGATTTTTCTTATCGGAGCCCGAGGCTGCGGAAAAACGACGATAGGTCAAGCGCTTACCCATGCCTGCCATTTTCACTTTGTTGATACTGACCTGGCGTTACAGCAGCAGTCCGGTATGAGCGTAGCGGAGATTGTCGACCTCGAAGGCTGGGCGGGATTTCGCGCACGCGAGACCCAGACGCTGATGTCGGTCACCCAACCGAGCACGGTGGTGGCAACGGGCGGCGGCATTATTCTTGCGCCAGTTAACCGCGAATTTATGCGTCAGAACGGGGTGGTTATCTATTTGAACGCTCCGGTGCCGGTTTTGGCGCGTCGTCTGGAAGCCTTTCCAGAAGAATCCCAGCGCCCAACGCTGACCGGTAAACCGATTAGCGAAGAAGTGGCGGAAGTACTGGCGCAGCGAGATGCGCTGTACCGCGAAACCGCCCACTACGTTGTTGATGCCTCTGCGACGCCTGAGCACGTTGTCACGCTGATTCTTGATGCTCTGCATCTGGCAACGGCCAGCTAGCAGGGCGCTTTTCCCCTCCTTTTTTTACGCTTACTCCGCTTCAGCTACCCCTTCTGATTGCCAATATAACCACTTATATTTCGTGGTTATATTGTGCGTAAGTCACATTTTTGGCTTATCATTAATGTTATAGAAACGTTAAAATCAAAATTTATCAGGAGAGTACTGGAAATAACTGGAATCTTTACATTCTGCCCGGCGGATGAACTGCTACGCTTTTGAGCGGTATTTTTCATCCATCCAGGTGGCTATGTGTAAAGCAAACATAAGAGAAGCAGAAGGTAGATAACATGAGTGCAACGATGGCGATTCTTACGATTGGGGTAGTGCCCGTGAGTGAAGTTTTGCCGCTATTGACCGAGCACATCAGGGAAGATCAAATCACCCACATTAGCCTGTTAGGCAAAATGAGTCGTGTGGAAGTCATGGAAGAGTATGCACCAGAACCCGGTGAAGAACGTTTGCTGGTTCTGTTAAATGATAACCAGTTTGCTGAAGTTTCCCGTCTGAAAGTCGAGCACAGCCTGCAGGGCGTGATTGAGGTGCTGGACAATCAATCCTATGACGTCATTCTGCTACTGAATACGTTTAAATTACGCAGTATGGTGGCGCGCAATGCGATTCTGCTGGAACCCCAGCGTATTATTCCACCGTTGGTCGCCTCTATCGTTGAGGGACATCAGGTCGGGGTTCTGGTCCCCGTGGAAGCCATTCTCGATGCCCAGCAGGAGAAGTGGCAGATGCTGTCCAATTTGCCTTACTACGCGCTGGCTAACCCCCTTCGTGATACCGACCAGCACCTGATTTCAGCCGGCAACTCGCTGCTGGATCAAGGCGCCGATGTGCTGGTGCTCGACTCACTGAGCTATCACCAGCGTCACCGGGACCTGCTACAAAAGGCGCTGGATGTGCCGGTTCTCTTGTCGAATGTGCTGGTGGCCAGACTGGCGGCAGAATTATTGTGTTAAGCGTATGATTTCGCGTGACAGGTTTCTGTTCGCAACCCTATATTGGTCTTTTGACGACGAGATAATAAGGGCCTGTTTATGCTTCAGAGCAACGAATACTTTGACGGAAAAGTGAAATCCATTGGCTTTACCAGCAGCAGCACGGGTCGTGCCAGCGTGGGCGTGATGGCGGAAGGCGAATACACCTTTGGTACCGCGCAGCCGGAAGAGATGACCGTGATTAGCGGCGCGCTGAACGTGCTGTTACCGGGTGAAATCGAATGGAAAGTCTATTCCGCTGGGGAAGTGTTCAATGTGCCGGGCCACAGTGAATTTAACCTGCAGGTTGCAGAGCCAACCTCTTATCTGTGCCGCTATCTGTAATGCATTCCCTTCCTGCTGCGGCAGGAAGGGAATATCTCGCTTAGCGCTGGGCTTCGCCGCCTAACCCTTCTACCAGGCTTTTAATCATCGCCGCCAGCTCGCCGGTCATCAGAATAAAGTCTGCATCGAAACGCTGAGCATAGTCGTCACGGTCGATATCTTCGTTCTGATCGCGCAGTTCGTCGCAGAACTTCAGACGTTTGATGGAGCCGTCATCGCACATCACGAACTGAATACGCTGCTGCCAGTCAAGCGCTAGCTTGGTCACCAGCTTACCAGCTTCGATATGGCAGGCGATCTCATCGCACACCAGATCCTGTTTCTTCGCACGGATCACGCCGCCGTCTTCGAGGATCGCTTTCAGCTCGGCTTCATCCAGAATCTGGAAGCTTTGCGCGGCGGAGCCAGAACGTACCCATTCGGTCAGGGTCAGTTCGATCGGGTTTTCCAGCGTCAGCGGCACCACCGGCAGCGAGCCTAGGCTTTTACGCAGCAGCGCTAGCGTATCTTCCGCCTTTTTGGCGCTGGCGCAGTCGACCATAATCAGATCGTTAACGGTGTCGATCCACATCATCGTCTGGCTGAAGCGGCTGAACGCGCGCGGTAGCAGAGAGTGCAGAACTTCATCCTTCAGCGAATCTTTTTCGGTTTTCTTGAGCTTGCGGCCCTGATCGGCTTCGAGCTTTTGGATCTTCGCTTCCAGCGCCTGTTTAATCACCGGAGAGGGCAGGATCTTCTCTTCTTTGCGGGCGCAAATGATGATCTGACCATTTACTGTGTGCGTCAGCGCATCGCTGTGTGAACCCATCGGCGGTACCCAGCCGGTTTTTGCCATATCCTGGCTGCCGCATGGGGTGAAGGTCATCTCAGCGAGCTGTTTTTCCATCTCTTCCGCGCGCAGGGAGATGTCGCGGCTGAGACGATAAACCATTAAATTTTTGAACCACAGCATGATAATTTCCACGGTGTTGTCGTTAAATCAGCGGGCAATGATAACGAATTGTCCTCGCCCTTGCATTGTTTTAAACAGGAGTTATGAATGCGAATTGGTATCGATCTGGGTGGAACGAAAACCGAAGTCATCGCGCTAAGCGACCAGGGCGAGCAGCTTTATCGTCACCGCTTGCCTACGCCGCGTGATTATCAGCAAACCATTGAGAACATTGCGCATCTTGTTGCTCTCGCCGAAGAGGCGACCGGGCAAACGGGCACGGTTGGCATGGGCATTCCCGGCTCAATTTCCCCCTATACCGGGGTGGTAAAAAACGCCAACTCTACCTGGCTCAACGGTCAGCCGTTTGATAAAGACCTGAGTCGTCGTCTGAATCGCGAGGTGCGACTGGCGAACGATGCTAACTGTCTGGCGGTGTCTGAAGCGGTGGACGGCGCGGCTGCAGGGGCGCAGACGGTGTTTGCGGTGATCATCGGTACCGGCTGTGGCGCGGGCGTAGCGTTGGGCGGCCGCGCGCATATCGGCGGTAACGGCACGGCGGGCGAGTGGGGGCATAATCCGCTGCCGTGGATGAACGACGACGAACTGCGCTTCCGGGCGGAAGTACCGTGTTATTGCGGTAAGCAAGGCTGTATTGAAACCTTTATTTCCGGCACTGGCTTTGCCACTGACTATCAGCGTTTAAGCGGTAATGCACTGAAGGGCAATGAGATTATGCGCTTGGTTGACGAGGGCGATGCGCTGGCGGAGCAGGCGCTTCACCGCTATGAGCAGCGGCTGGCAAAATCGCTGGCGCACGTGGTCAATATTCTTGACCCTGATGTGATTGTGTTGGGCGGGGGAATGAGCAACGTCGAGCGGTTGTATCAGACGGTGCCAGAGTTGGTGAAAGAGTGGGTATTTGGCGGTGAGTGCGAAACGCCGATTCGCAAGGCGCTGCACGGGGACTCCAGCGGGGTACGTGGGGCGGCGTGGCTGTGGCCGGCGTGATTTGCCCCTCACCCTAACCCTCTCTCAAAGGGAGAGGGGACCGTTCGGCGCTGTTTTTCACCTTGTTCCGGAGGGAGAGCGAACCACGCGACGCCACTTTTCACCCTCTCCCTTTGGGAGAGGGCCGGGGTGAGGGAAATCTCACGCTACGCTAAACATGTTATCCAACCGGCTGTAACCCAATCCGTTGATCTTCTTCACCTTAATCTGCACCGGGATCCGCTCCTTCATCGCCTCCACGTGGCTAATCACGCCGATGATTTTGCCGCTGGCGTTGAGCGTATCCAGCGCGTCCAGCGCCGTGTCCAGCGTTTCGCTATCCAGCGTGCCGAACCCTTCATCGAGGAACAGGGAGTCGATGCGCGTTTTATGGCTCACCAGGTCGGAGAGCGCCAGCGCCAGCGAAAGGCTGACGAGGAAGCTTTCGCCGCCGGAGAGGGTTCGGGTATCGCGTACCGCGTCCGCCTGCCAGGTATCGACCACTTCCAGCTCCAGCGCGTCGCTGACTTTACGCTGCAGTAGATAGCGACCGTGCAGGCGGCTGAGCTGTTCGTTGGCGAGCCACACCAGATTATCCAGCGTCAGCCCTTGGGCAAATTTGCGGAACTTATCACCCTCTTTAGAGCCAATCAGCGCGTTCAGATGCGCCCAGTCCTCCAGCGCGGCGCTGGCTTTTTCAATCTCCAGGAACAACGACTGCTGCTGCTGACGGTTCTCTTCATCCTGCTTCAACTGCTGGCGCAGCTCGCCCTGGCGTTCGCTGTTTTCACGCAGCTGGCGGGATATATGCTGGAGCTGCGTCTGTGCATCTGCCAGCGTCAACGCCTCGCTCAGCGTTTCCGGGCGCTGGGTTAGATGGCGCTGTAGTGCCTCTTGCGCCTGTGCCGCTAAGGTCTGGCGCTGCTGATGCTGCGTTTCAAGCGTCTGTTTTAGCTGCTCCAGACGCTGACGTTCATGCTGATCCAACAGCGCACTGAGGAAGTCCTGGCGATCGCTAAAGTGCGATTCGGCAAGCGCCTGGTCGAAGGCCTGTTCGGCCTGCTGCAGACGCTGTTTCTCCTGCGTTTCTTGCTGCTGGAGGGTGTGCCACTGGCTTTCCAGCGACACGCAGTCATGGTGCACCTGCTGCCAGCCGTCGAGCGCGACCGGTTGGGTGTCTTCAGGGTTTTGCACTGCAGGAAGGGTGTCGAGCAGCGGTTGGATCTGCACGAGCTGCTGCTGAATCTCCTGACTCTGCTTTTGCTGCTGCTGCCAGCGCTGGGTATCCGCTTCACGAGCAGCCAGCCAGCGGTGCGCTTCATCGGGCTGCGGAAGGGCAAGGCCGAAGCCGGCGAGCGTCTGGGTAAGCAAAGCGGTACGCTGCGCCAGTTCAGCCTGCTGCAGGGTGTACTGGGTGCGTAGCTCACGGATCTGCGCATCGAGCGTCAGGCGCTGGCTGTAGTGATAGCGCTGCTGTTCGGCCTCTTCCTGCGCTGCCAGCCAGCCGTTGATATCGTCAGCAGGCTGTAGCGTGATATCCAACCCCTGAATGACCGTCTGCCACTGTGATGTAAGTGCTTGCTCTCGCTCATAAAGCGTCTCTAGCTCGGCATTTTCCTGCTGCTGCTGTTTTTCCAGCGCTGCATGCTGACCGCGCAGCGTGGCGCCTTCTTCCGCCAGTTGGGCAACCTCTTTTTCCAGCGCATCGCGGCGGGTTTTGTTGGCATCCGGGGCTAACGCCTGGTACTCCGCCAATGCAGGATGGCTGGTCGAGCCGCACAGCGGGCAGGGCGCGCCTGGCTGCAAACGGGCACGCTCTGCCTCGAGGCGCACAATCGTCGCCTCCAGCTCGCAAATGGCATTCACGTCGTCTCGCTGCTGCTTTTTCTCTTTATAGACCTGACGGAGTTGGGTGAGCCCGGCGGTCAGCGCCTCCAGCTGTTGCTGGCGCTGTTGTTGCGCGTGCAAAAGCTGTTGGCGGCGCGTTTGCAGCGGTATGAACTGTGAATACAGCGCGCTTAGCTGCTGGCGCAGCGGGCGGCTGGCCGCATGCTGGGCGATTTGCCCGGCCACTTCTTCCTGAGTCAGCGTCAGCGCCGAGGGCGGCAGTTGGGCGAGCTGTTTTTCCAGCTCAGCCAGACGCTGCGCAGCGGTCTCCAACTGAGTGCGTTCGCGGGCCTGTTGGCTAAAGGCGCTACGCCAGCCGGTCAGTTCCCCCAGCCAGTGCTGGATGTGTTCGTTTTCCTGCAGCCACTGCTGAAGCTGGGTTTGGCTTTGCTGGAGCGTGGTGGCCTGCTGTTCGGCGCTTAGGCGAATACGGTCACGAAGGCGGCGGGAATCATGTAAGCGAGTATTTACTTGCTCCACCAGCTGGTGGGTTTTTGCCACCGTGGCGGCCTGCTCCTGCAGCTGAGTCCAGCGGGGGCGTAACGCTTCCGCAGGCTGCGCCCGGTTGAGTGCAGCAAGCTGTGGCTGCGCCTCTTCCAGCGCCTGGCGTGCGGCATTGAGCGACTGCTGGTGAATCTTCCCGTCCTGTTCCAGCTCCTGCTGACGGGTGAGCCACTGCTGATGCTGCGCGGCGACGGTCTGTTGCTGTTGCCACTGCTGCTCGTCAGAAGTAAGCGCCTGCAAACTCTGTGATAAGGTCTGCTGCTGCTCTTCGCTCAGCAGCACCACACCGCTGGCCTGCGCCTGAAGCTTTTCCAGCTCGCCGCGCGCCTGCTTATGTTTTTCAAAGACCTGCGCTGAAATCTGGCCATAAATTTCGGTGCCGGTCAGCTCTTCGAGTAACTCGGCGCGCTCTTTCGGTTCGGCGTTGAGGAAGGCGGCAAACTGGCCCTGTGAGAGCATCATCGAGCGGGTGAAACGACCGTAATCGAGGCCGGTCAGCGAGGCGGTCATCTCAAGTTTGTCTTTCACTTTATCCGCCAGAATTTGCCCGTCGCCGCAGCGCGCCAGTTCGACTCTCGGCGCCTGTAGGTTGCCATCCGGCTGGTTGCGGGCGCGGTTCTGGCTCCAGAAAGCGCGGTAGGCCACGCCCTGAACCTCGAACTCAACCTCCGCCAGACATTCGGCGGTGTCGCGGGTCATCAGATCGTTTTGCGACTGGGAGACGTTACTTAAGCGCGGCGTTTTGTGGTACAGCGCCAGGCAGATGGCGTCCAGCAGCGTGGTTTTCCCTGCGCCGGTAGGGCCGGTAATGGCAAACAGACCGTTGCTGGCGAACGGTTCCTGGGTGAAATCAATCTTCCACTCGCCCTTAAGCGAGTTGAGGTTTTTCAGGCGCAGGCTGAGAATTTTCATGGTTGTTCCTCCTCGCCAAGGCTCTGGAGCGTGTCATTAAACAGCGCGTGCAGGCGCTGCTGCTGTGGCTCCTCCAGCGTTTCCAGCGCCAGACGACGCTGAAATACCTCTTCGACGCTCAGCTCGCTCAAGGTTTCGCGCTCAAGGCTTGCCAGAATGCGCTGGCGCTGTTCACGACTGCGGCGCACCAGCAGCACGTCGACCGGCAGATCGTCGGTGATAAGCTGAATTTTACGTTGAATATCATGCAGGTACTCGTCGCTGGTGATTTCAATATCCACCCAGGTGCTCGGCTCTGCGGCGGCATCGCGCCATTCGGCGAGCTGGGCGCTGATAGCGTCAAAATCGCCCTTGATCACCGCCAGCGGCTGAGTTACGGGCACGGTAAGCGGCGTGACCTCGGCAAGCTTGCCGTCGGCGAAGCTCACCAGATTGACGCTTTTGGCTTTGCCGGTTTCATCAAAGCTGAGGGCGATAGGCGAACCGCTGTAGCGAATATGCTCGCTGCCGCCGATTTTCTGCGCCCGGTGGATGTGGCCCAGCGCGATATAGTCGGCGGGCGGGAAGTGTTGCGCCGGAAACGCGTCCAGTGTGCCAATATAAATGTCGCGTACCGCGTCACTTTTGCTGGCCCCGACGGTGGTCAGATGGCCGCTGGCGATAATCGGCAGCGTGGCATCGCCGCGCAGTTCGCAGGCCTGCTGGTATTGCTGTTGGTAATAATCGGTAATGCTCGCCAGCACCTGCTGGACTTTTTCGCCGCCGGAAAGCCCCGCCTGGCTGGTAATAATGTCGCGCGGGCGCAGGAACGGCACCGGGCAGAACACCGCGCCGGGCGTACCGTCGCGGCGGTTCAGAATAAAGGGTTCATGGCCGGCGCTGGCGATTACCGTGGTATTCAGAAATGAGAGAATATCGCGGGATTCATTTAGCGTCGCCACGGAGTCGTGGTTGCCCGCCAGCACCACAAGATGGCAGCCGGTCTGCTGCAAATTGACCACAAATCGGTTGTACAGTTCGCGCGCGTAGCTTGGCGGGGAGCCGGTATCGAAGATATCGCCCGCCACAATAATGGCATCCACCTGCTCCTGTTCGGCGGTGGTGAGCAGCCAGTTCAGGAACGCGTCGTGTTCAGCCGCGCGGCTTTTGCTGTAGAAGTTCTGGCCAAGGTGCCAGTCCGAAGTGTGGATGATGCGCATAGCGGTTCCGTGAGAAGTGGCGTAAAGTTGATTATAAACATCAGCCTACGTTGAGGTCGATGAGCGCGTTTTGCGTGTGTCATAAACGGTAAACCGCGATCATCTAACGGTCATGTTTTTCATAAATCTGTCATAAATCTGACGCATAATGACGCCGTATATAATACTGATGTCTAAAAACAGGGCAAATAATGGCAAGACGTATTCTGGTCGTTGAAGATGAAGCGCCAATCCGCGAGATGGTCTGTTTCGTTCTGGAGCAAAATGGTTTTCAGCCGGTGGAAGCAGAAGATTACGATACCGCTATCAGCAAACTGAATGAACCCTGGCCCGACCTTATTCTGCTCGACTGGATGTTACCGGGCGGCTCGGGACTGCAATTTATTAAGCATATCAAACGTGAAGCGCTGACGCGTGACATTCCGGTGGTGATGCTGACCGCCCGTGGTGAAGAAGAAGACCGCGTGCGGGGCCTCGAAACCGGCGCCGACGATTACATCACCAAACCGTTCTCGCCAAAAGAGCTGGTCGCCCGTATTAAAGCGGTGATGCGCCGTATTTCGCCGATGGCGGTGGAAGAGGTCATTGAGATGCAGGGGCTGAGCCTTGACCCGACCTCTCACCGCGTGATGACCGGTGAAAACCCGCTGGATATGGGGCCAACCGAATTTAAGCTGCTGCATTTCTTTATGACGCACCCGGAGCGCGTGTATAGCCGCGAACAGCTGCTGAACCACGTCTGGGGAACCAACGTTTATGTTGAAGACCGTACCGTCGACGTGCATATTCGTCGTCTGCGTAAGGCGCTGGAACACAGTGGTCATGACCGCATGGTGCAAACCGTTCGCGGCACGGGTTATCGTTTCTCTGCCCGTTTCTAATTTTTGACAGGAGTGTGACGCGTGCTGGAACGGCTGTCATGGAAAAGGCTGGTGCTGGAGCTGCTGTTATGCTGTCTCCCTGCCGCGATACTGGGACTGATTTTTGGTTATCTGCCGTGGTTTTTACTGGCGGCGGTGACCGGACTGCTCATCTGGCATTTCTGGAATTTACTGCGACTCTCCTGGTGGCTTTGGGTCGACCGAAGTATGACCCCTCCGCCGGGGCGCGGCAGCTGGGAGCCCTTGCTCTATGGGCTCAACCAGATGCAGCTGCGTAATAAAAAACGCCGCCGCGAGCTGGGTAATCTGATTAAGCGCTTTCGGAGCGGCGCTGAGTCGTTGCCGGATGCGGTGGTGCTTACCACCGAAGAGGGGGCCATTTTCTGGTGTAATGGTCTGGCCCAGCAGCTGCTGGGGCTTCGCTGGCCCGACGATAGCGGGCAGAACATCCTCAACCTGCTGCGTTACCCCGAATTTACCCAACACCTCAAAAAGCGCGATTTCTTAAAGCCGTTACATCTGGTGCTGAACAGCGGTCGCCATCTGGAGATCCGGGTGATGCCGTACACCGACCGTCAGCTGCTGATGGTGGCGCGCGACGTTACGCAGATGCATCAGCTGGAAGGAGCGCGGCGGAACTTCTTCGCCAACGTTAGCCATGAGTTGCGCACGCCGTTGACCGTGCTGCAGGGCTACCTGGAGATGATGCAGGAGCAGGTGCTGGAAGGGAATGTGCGTGAGAAAGCGCTCCACACCATGCGTGAGCAAACGCAGCGGATGGAAGGGCTGGTGCGACAGCTGCTGACGCTCTCTAAAATCGAGGCTTCACCGACGCTGGCGCTGAACGAGAAGATTGATGTGCCGATGATGCTGAAGGTGGTGGAGCGCGAGGCGCAGACGCTCAGCCAGCATAAGCACCAGTTCCACTTTGAGATTGATGAGACGCTAAAAGCGCTGGGTAACGAAGAACAACTGCGAAGCGCGATGTCGAACCTGGTCTATAACGCGGTAAATCATACCCCGGAAGGCACGTTGATTACCGTACGCTGGCAGCGCGCACCGCACGGAGCGTTGTTCAGCGTAGAGGATAATGGTCCGGGTATTGCGCCTGAGCACCTGCCAAGGCTGACCGAGCGTTTTTATCGCGTTGATAAAGCGCGTTCGCGGCAGACCGGCGGCAGCGGTTTGGGGCTGGCAATTGTTAAACATGCGGTTAATCATCACGACAGCCGGCTGGATATTACCAGCACGCTGGGCAAAGGTTCGTGTTTCAGTTTCCTGCTGCCGGAACGTTTAATTGCCAGAAATAGCGAGTAATTTCGCGCTTGTCAGCTTAACTTTCCACAGACCAGCCTCGGCTGGTCTGTTTGCTTTGCAGTCAAGTTAACGTCGCCTGATTATCGAACGTCTGATTATTTTTTGTTCGCATGATAAGCCGGATGTTTTTCTTAAATCCAGTTAATAAGTCTGGTTAATTTTTCACTATCGATATAATCATCTGGTTTTGCGATCCCGTGTTGCTTTAAAACGTTATAAGCGTTTAAATTGGCCCCCATGCAGTCGTAAACAGACTGTATATTCGCGGTAAATCAAAAAACTATTCTTCTCTACGCCGCGAAGGGAGCATATCCCGCTGAGTTTGTTGTTGGTTTCCTCTGCATCATTCCACAGGGGCCGACACGATAAATTTGTTTTACAACACCACATCCACAGGCAGTAGTTACATATGACCCATCAATTGAAATCGCGTGACATCATCGCTCTGGGCTTTATGACCTTTGCGTTGTTCGTTGGCGCAGGCAACATCATTTTCCCTCCTATGGTTGGTTTGCAGGCCGGTCCTCACGTCTGGACTGCCGCTATCGGCTTCCTGATTACCGCCGTTGGTCTTCCGGTACTGACCGTAGTCGCGCTGGCAAAAGTGGGCGGCGGTGTAGATAGCCTGAGCACGCCAATTGGTAAAGTGGCGGGCGTATTGCTTGCTACCGTCTGCTACCTCGCGGTAGGTCCGCTGTTTGCGACCCCGCGTACCGCGACCGTCTCGTTTGAAATCGGTATCGCGCCGCTGACTGGCAGCGGTGAACTGCCGCTGTTCATCTACAGCGTTATCTATTTCGCGCTGGTGATTCTGGTGTCGCTCTATCCGGGTAAACTGCTGGATACCGTGGGTAACTTCCTGGCGCCGCTGAAAATCCTGGCGCTGATTGTGCTGTCCGTTGCCGCCGTGATGTGGCCGGCTGGCCCAATTAGCCACGCGATGGAAGCCTATGAAACCGCTGCGTTCTCCAACGGCTTCGTTAACGGCTACCTGACCATGGATACGCTGGGCGCAATGGTGTTTGGTATCGTTATCGTAAACGCCGCGCGTTCCCGCGGTGTGACCGAAGCACGTCTGCTGACCCGCTATACCATCTGGGCTGGCTTGATGGCCGGTATCGGCCTGACGCTGCTGTACCTGGCGCTGTTCCGTCTGGGCTCCGACAGCGCGACGCTGGTCGATCAGAACGCCAACGGTGCCGCTATTCTGCATGCCTATGTACAGCACACCTTCGGCGGTGCGGGCAGCTTTATGCTGGCGGCCTTAATCTTCATCGCCTGTCTGGTAACCGCGGTGGGCCTGACCTGTGCTTGTGCTGAGTTCTTCGCGCAGTATCTGCCGTTCTCTTACCGCACGCTGGTGTTTATCCTCGGTCTGTTCTCCATGGCGGTGTCGAATCTGGGGCTGAGCCACCTGATTCAAATCTCTATTCCGGTGCTGACCGCGATTTATCCGCCATGTATCGCACTCGTAGTGCTGAGTTTTACCCGCAATTGGTGGCATAATTCGGGCCGCGTTATTGCACCACCGATGTTTATCAGCCTGGTATTTGGTATCCTTGACGGCATCAAAGCCTCTGCCTTTGCGGATGTGCTGCCAGCGTGGACTGCCCGTTTACCGATGGCCGAGCAAGGCCTTGCATGGCTGATGCCGACGGTTGTGATGGCGGTTCTGGCGATTATCTGGGACCGTACAGCAGGTCGTCAGGTGACATCAAGCGCCCACTAATCGGCGTTTGCATCAAGGTGTTTTAACCACGGAACGTGATGTTCCGTGGTTTTTTATTTTGGGTACTTTCACCTAAGTCGTTCGCGTTGCGGCGCGATGATGATGGGTATGACATGGCACTGGAAACGATGGAAAACAACAAGCTGAAGCGCGGGTTAAGCACCCGACACATTCGCTTTATGGCCCTCGGATCGGCCATTGGTACGGGGCTGTTCTACGGCTCTGCCGATGCGATTAAGATGGCTGGGCCTAGCGTTCTGCTGGCCTATATTATTGGCGGCGTTGCCGCGTATATCATCATGCGTGCGCTGGGCGAAATGTCCGTGCACAACCCTTCTGCAAGCTCCTTCTCTCGCTACGCGCAGGATAACCTGGGTCCGCTGGCGGGCTACATCACCGGCTGGACCTACTGCTTTGAGATCCTGATTGTGGCGATAGCTGACGTCACCGCCTTCGGTATCTACATGGGCGTCTGGTTCCCGGCGGTACCACACTGGATATGGGTGCTCAGCGTGGTGCTGATTATCTGCGCCATCAACCTGATGAGCGTGAAGGTGTTCGGTGAACTGGAGTTCTGGTTCTCGTTCTTCAAAGTCGCCACCATTATCATCATGATTGTCGCCGGTTTTGGCATCATTATCTGGGGTATTGGTAACGGCGGGCAGCCAACGGGGATTCATAACCTGTGGAGCAACGGCGGATTCTTCAGTAACGGCTGGCTCGGTATGGTGATGTCGCTACAGATGGTGATGTTCGCCTACGGCGGTATCGAGATTATCGGTATTACCGCTGGTGAAGCGAAAGACCCGCAGACCTCTATTCCACGCGCGATCAACTCCGTGCCGATGCGAATTCTGGTGTTCTACGTAGGTACGCTGTTCGTCATTATGTCCATTTACCCGTGGAACCAGGTCGGCACTAACGGTAGCCCGTTTGTGATGACCTTCCAGCATCTGGGGATCACCTTCGCAGCCAGCATCCTCAACTTTGTGGTACTGACCGCGTCGCTGTCGGCGATTAACTCCGATGTATTCGGCGTGGGTCGTATGCTGCACGGTATGGCTGAGCAGGGCAGCGCGCCGAAGGTGTTCGCGAAAACCTCCCGTCGCGGTATTCCGTGGGTGACGGTGATGGTGATGACCATCGCGCTGCTGTTTGCGGTGTACCTCAACTACATCATGCCGGAAAACGTCTTCCTGGTGATTGCGTCGCTGGCGACCTTCGCCACCGTGTGGGTGTGGATTATGATCCTGCTCTCGCAGGTAGCTTTCCGTCGCCGCCTGTCGGCTGATGAAATCAAAGCGCTGAAGTTTAAAGTGCCTGGCGGCGTGGCGACGACTATTGTCGGTATCGTCTTCCTGGTCTTTATTATCGCGCTGATTGGTTACCACCCGGATACCCGCATTTCTCTGTACGTGGGCTTTGCGTGGATCCTGCTGCTGTTAGTCGGCTGGGCATTTAAAACCCGTCGCAGCAAGTAATCTCCTCTATCACGTAGCCCGGACGAGGTGCGCTAGCACCGACTCCGGGGCTTTCCCTGCGTTGCATCGTTCGGCCGGGTTACAACGTTTTTGACCCTCCATTCTCCGCCCCCGTCCTCCTCCCTACAAAAAAATACAAAAGATGAGCAGGGTGCAATAGTCGTATGGCAAGGTGGGCTCACTTTGAGGATAGGGGATAGATGATGTTGAACGCCTGGCACCTTCCTGTTGCTCCCTTTATTAAACAGCAGCAGGACAAACTCATTATCACGCTGTGGCTACGTGGCGATGACCTGCCGCAGCGGGTGACGATGCGCTCGGAAGTGGATAACGAAGAGATGGCGGTGCCGATGCGCCGCAGCGGCAAAGCGCCGAGCCATAATATTGTGCAGTGGCGCGCGGAAATTAGCCTGCTTGAGGGCCAGCCGCGCCGCCGCTACGCCTTTAAACTGCTGTGGGATGACCGCCAGCAGTGGTTTTCGCCAAAAGGCTTTAGCGCCTTTCCGCCAGCCAAGCTGGAGCTTTTCGCCTTTGATAGCCCGGATGCAGGCCCGCAGTGGGTGACCGAACAGGTTTTCTATCAGATTTTCCCGGACCGTTTTGCCCGCAGCCCGACGCGCAGCGACCAGCAGGACAACGTCTACCATCATCACGCGGCCGGTCACGACATCATTCTGCGCGACTGGGATGAACCGCTTACCGCTGAAGCAGGCGGCTCGACCTTTTACGGCGGCGATCTGGACGGTATCAGCGAAAAGCTGCCCTACCTGAAAGCGCTTGGGGTGACCGCGCTGTACCTGAATCCGGTGTTTACCGCGCCAAGCGTACACAAGTACGACACTGAAGATTATCGTCAGGTCGACCCGCGGTTCGGCGGCAACGACGCGCTGCTGCGCCTGCGGCAAAACACCCAGCGCGAAGGAATGCGCCTCGTCCTCGACGGCGTGTTTAACCACAGCGGCGATACCCATGCCTGGTTTGACCGCCATAGCCGCACGACGAGCGGAGCCTGCTATCACCCCGATTCACCATGGCGCGACCACTACAGCTTCTCGGTTGAGGGGAAAGCGCTCGACTGGCTGGGCTACGCCAGCCTGCCGAAGCTGGATTACCAGTCTCAGGCGCTGATTGACGAAATCTACCGAGGCGAAGACAGCATCGTTCGTCACTGGTTGAAAGCGCCGTGGAATATGGACGGCTGGCGACTGGATGTGGTGCATATGCTCGGCGAATCGGGCGGTGCGAAAAACAACTTGCAGCACGTTGCGGCGATAACCCAGGCGGCGAAAGCCACGCGATCGGACGCCTACGTACTTGGCGAACATTTTGGTGATGCGCGCCAGTGGTTGCAGCAGGATGCGGAAGATGCGGCGATGAACTACCGTGGCTTTACCTTCCCGCTGTGGGGCTTCCTCGCCAATACCGATATCTCCTACGACCCGCAGAAAATTGATGCGCAGACCTGCATCGCGTGGATGGAAGATTACCGTGCCGGGCTGTCGCATCAGCAGCAGCTGCGCATGTTTAACCAGCTTGATAGTCATGATACGGCGCGTTTCAAATCGCTGCTGGGTCGTGATGTCGCGCGTCTGCCGCTGGCGGTGGTCTGGCTGTTTAGCTGGCCTGGCGTGCCTTGTATTTACTACGGCGATGAAGTGGGGCTGGACGGCGATAACGACCCGTTCTGCCGCAAGCCGTTCCCGTGGGATGAAAGCAAGCAGGATAAAAATCTGCTGGCGCTCTACCAACGTTTAGCCGCATTGCGCAAAGCGACGCCAGCGCTGCGCCTTGGCGCTTGCCAGGTGCTCTATGCGGCGGGAGACGTTGTAGTGTTCCTGCGCGTGCTTGGCGCAGAGCGTGTGCTGGTAGCGATTAACCGCGGGGAAGCCTGCAACGTGACGCTGCCGGATTCGCCGCTGCTGGACGTTTCAGGCTGGCAGCGTCGCGAAGGTGAGGCGGAGCTTGCGGGCGAGACGCTAGCGCTACCGGCCATCTCCGCGTCGGTGTGGACCGGTCACTGATAGAGACGGCGGATCTCAGCGCTGGCGAGCAGCGTTTCACGCCACCAGCGCTGAGCAAGCCCGTCGCTGCCGTTGCGCCAGGCGATATAGGCAACATCTTTCTGGCGAAACGAATCTACCGTTTTCTCAACCAGTTCTCCTGCCGCCAGCCACGGGCTGGCGATATGGCGGGGTAGGAACCCGCAGCCCATCCCGGCGCGAAGCAGCGTTACCTTGCTGTGAAAATCATCGACGCGAATCTGCGGCTGTTCATCCATCAGGTTGGTCTGCAAGGGGTGGCATACCCGTGCGCTATCGCTTATCACCACTGCCCGATGTAAACAGAGCTGCTCATTGGTTAAGCCCTCTGATGCGGTTGCGAGTGGATGATTCGGGGCGACGACAAATACGTTATCCAGCGTGCCGAGCATGCGATATGACCAGGCCGCCGAGGTTGGCGGTTCGTTAATCGCACCAAGAATAATATCCGCGCCGTTATGGGTGAGCTCTTCCCAGGAACCAGCCAGCGTGTGGTGGGTAAAGTTGAGGCGCGTCTGTTTATTCAGCGCATAAAATGCGTCGATCGTCGGCAATAGCGCGGCAAAGGGAAACGAGTCGTCCAGCGCAATCGCCAGCTCTTTTTCCCAGCCTGAGGTCAACTGTATCGCCTGTTTTTCCAGATCTTTTGCTGCATTGAGCAGCAGACGGCCCTTTTCCAGCATCATCCGTCCGGTATCGGTGAATTTTGCCCGATGCCCAGAGCGGTCGAGCAGCGTAATGTTCATATCGCTTTCCAGCTTTTGAATCATATAGCTAAGCGCGGCGGGGGTTTTAAACAGCGAATCGGCAGCGGCGGCAAAGGTCCCGTGTTTCTCAAGAGCATCAAGAATAAGCAGTACGTCCAGATTGATTCGCATAATGGGAAAATATCCTGAAAATTAAACCACTACGTTGTAACGAATAGTGAAAAACAAAGCCAGTGAATAAATTAGATATAAGCATCGCATTTTTTTGATGCTGATTTATAACCGTCACAGGATGGTAAGTTTTCTTTAATAACTCGTTAGAAATTTCCCGCTATACTCAACAAGCTTTCTGATTCAGGATCCTGCTGCTGACGGCAGTTTAAGACCGTTACCTTTTAACTTATTGATTAAGAAGGTGTGTTATGTCTATCCGGGAACTGATTGACCCTAAGAACTCTGCGCTTATTTTTATTGACCATCAGCCACAAATGTCATTCGGCGTGGCGAATATTGATCGCCAGACATTGAAAAATAATACCGTAGCGTTAGCGAAAGCCGGGAAAATATTTAATGTTCCGGTCATTTATACCTCCGTCGAAACGAAAAGTTTTAGTGGTTATATCTGGCCAGAATTACTCGCTGTTCATCCTGACGTGAAGCCTATCGAACGCACCTCAATGAACTCCTGGGAAGACGCTGCTTTTGTAAAAGCGGTGGAAGCGACCGGGCGTAAAAAACTGATTATCTCCGCGCTGTGGACCGAAGTCTGCCTGACCTTCCCGGCCCTGATGGCGCTGGAAGCGGGCTACGAGGTTTACGTGGTGACCGATACTTCCGGCGGTACCTCCGTGGATGCCCACGAACGTTCTATCGACCGCATGGTGCAGGCCGGTGCGGTGCCGGTGACCTGGCAGCAGGTGCTGCTGGAGTACCAGCGTGACTGGTCGCGTAAAGAGACCTACGACGCGGTGATGGATCTGGTGCGTGAGCACAGCGGCGCGTATGGGATGGGCGTGGACTATGCCTATACCATGGTGCACGGCGCGCCTGAGCGCAAAGCCTAAGGCAAGAGATCCGGTGGGGTGATCACCCCGCCGGTTTGCAAGCGCAAGGAACCTATCGTCATGACGCAAAAGCATGTCACGCTGGTTATTACCCACGCTATTCGCCCCGAACACGTTGCGCAGTATGAAGCCTGGCTGGGGGAGATTATGCCTATCGCCGCCAACTATCCCGGCCATCTTGGGGCCAACGTTATTCGCCCGGTCGATGGGCAAACGGCCTGGAATATCATCATCCGCTTCGACACCATCGAACACCTTTACGCCTGGACCCAGTCTGATGTGCGACGCAAGCTGGTGGAGGAGATTGCCCCGGTGCTCGGGGAGGGCGACCGTACTGAAGTGCGCACCGAAGCCGCCTTCTGGTTTACCCCGCCCGCCGCCAACGTTCGCCAGCCGAAGCGCTGGAAACAGTTTCTGATAACGCTGCTGGTGATTTTCCCCAGTACCAATCTGGTGCCCGCGATTACCGGCATGCTGCTACCGTCGTTAAAGGGAACCCTGTCGCTGCATTTTATTAATGATGCCTGTGTGGTCGCGCTGGTGGTCTGGTTCTGGATGCCCATCGTGACCCGCCTGTTTGCCGGTTGGCTGAAAAAAGCCTGAAACGGCACGAGGAGAACGCTATGTCACAAATCGCTACCCTGATTTTAACCCAGGGGCAGATTCACACGCTTGACCCGCAACAGCCGCTAGTGGACGCGGTGGCCATTGCCGATGGCAAAATTCTGGCCGTCGGCAGCGACGCGCAGATGATGTCCTGGGCGGGCGAAGGCACGCAGATTGTTGACCTTCACGGCCACACGGTGATCCCCGGGCTTAACGACTCGCACCTGCACCTGATTCGCGGCGGGCTGAACTACAACCTGGAGCTGCGCTGGGAAGGCGTACCGTCGCTGGCGGATGCGCTACGCATGCTCAAAGAGCAGGCCGACCGTACGCCGTCGCCGCAGTGGGTGCGCGTGGTGGGCGGCTGGAGCGAGTTCCAGTTTGCTGAACGCCGGATGCCAACGCTGCAGGAGCTTAACGACGCCGCGCCAGATACGCCGGTGTTTGTGCTGCACCTCTACGACCGCGCACTGCTCAACCGCGCCGCGCTGAAGGCGGTGGGCTACACCAAAGATACGCCAGCCCCCGCGGGCGGCGAGATTGTCCGCGATAACAACGGCAACCCGACCGGGATGCTGATTGCCAAACCTAACGCCATGATCCTCTACGCGACGCTGGCCAAAGGGCCGAAGCTGCCGCTGGAGATGCAGGTCAACTCCACCCGCCAGTTTATGCGCGAGCTGAACCGGCTCGGACTGACCAGCGCCATTGATGCGGGCGGTGGCTTCCAGAACTACCCGGAAGATTACGAAATTATTGAGCAGCTGCACGCCAACAAGCAGATGACTATCCGCATCGCCTATAACCTGTTTACCCAGCGTCCGAAGCAGGAAGTTGAGGATTTTGAACGCTGGACGGATATGCTCAAACCGGGGCAGGGCACCGACTTCTACCGTGCCAACGGTGCGGGTGAGATGCTGGTCTTCTCGGCGGCCGACTTTGAAGATTTCCTGCAGCCGCGTCCGGATCTGCCGCCGGGTATGGAAGATGAGCTTGAGCGTGTGGTTCGTCACCTGGTCGAGCATCGCTGGCCGTTCCGCCTGCACGCCACCTACGACGAGTCGATCAGCCGTATGCTGGACGTGTTCGAGAAGGTTAACCGTGATATTCCGTTCAACGGCCTGCACTGGTTCTTTGACCACGCGGAGACCATTACCGAGCGTAATATTGAGCGCGTGAAGGCGCTGGGCGGCGGGATTGCGGTGCAGCATCGTATGGCCTTCCAGGGGGAATACTTTGTCGATCGCTACGGCAAAGATGCGGTGAAACACACGCCACCGGTGGCGAAAATGCTGGAAATGGGCGTTCCTGTTGGCTTAGGGACGGACGCGACCCGCGTGGCGAGCTATAACCCGTGGACGGCATTGTACTGGCTGGTTTCCGGGCGTACCGTCGGCGGTATGGCGATGTATGACGATGAAAACCGTCTGCCGCGCGATGTCGCGCTGGAACTGTGGACGGCAGGCAGCGCCTGGTTCTCCAGCGAGCAGGGGAAAAAGGGACGCATTGCCGCCGGGCAGTTGGCGGATCTGGTGGCGCTGTCGAAGGACTACTTCAGCGTGCCGGAAGAAGAGATCAAAGGTATTGAGTCGGTGATGACGATTGTCGATGGCCGCGTGGTCTACGCCGCCGGGCACTTCACGCCGATCGCCCCGCCGTCGATTCCGGTAGTGCCGGATTGGTCGCCGGTGGTGAAAGTGCCGGGTCACTATCGTTCCGCGCCTCCGGGTTCTGAGCATATCGGCGCGGTAGTTCAGATGCACCAGTGCTGCGGCAGCTGCGGCGTACACGGGCATCAGCACGATATTGCGCGTCAGTCCGGCATTCCGGTGTCTGACGATCGCGCCTTCTGGGGCGCACTCGGCTGCTCTTGCTTCTCGTTCTAACCCGCTCTCAGGTGGTCAGGTTCAATGACCACCTTTTCTTGTGATCCCCACCTTGTTGTTATCAATATATTTCAAATTTGTGATCTTTATTGGTGCGTTCCATCTGGATCTTTGCGCCTGCCTCTTCTAATGTCATTAACATCTTAATGATTAGATAATAATCAATGGATTTGTATATATCAGAACTGAGCAAGGCAAGCGCAATATCGCGCTGGTCACCGTTTTTACGTACCAATGGGGATGCCAGATGAGTCACGTTTATGCCGATAAACCAATATTAAACAGCCTGACCGGCAGTGAAGCAGAGCAGCGGTTATTAAAGAAAGTGGTGTGGAAAATCATGCCGGTACTGTTTATCGCCTACTTTTTCTCTTTCCTTGACCGCGTCAATATTGGCTACGCCAAGCTGCAGATGCAGAGCGCGATTGGTTTTACCGATACGCAATATGCGATTGCGGCGGGGATCTTTTTTATCGGCTATGCGCTATGCGAAATTCCCAGCAATATGCTGATGGATAAAATCGGCGCGCGTAAAACGCTGACCCGCATCATGCTGCTGTGGGGCACGCTTTCCGCCTGCACGATGTTTGTGCAGACTATCAACCAGCTTTATGCGCTGCGGATCCTGCTGGGTATTTTTGAAGCTGGGTTTGTACCGGGAGTGATCCTTTACTTTACCTATTGGTTCCCGAGCCATATTCGCGGGCGTATCACCGCTATCTTCCTGGTCGCCACGCTAACCGCGCCGATGATTGGCGGCCCGGTTTCCGGGGTGATTTTACAATATATGCACGGCTGGCACGGGCTGGAGGGCTGGCAGTGGATGTTCCTGCTGGACGCGCTACCGGTCTTTTTCATCGCGGGGGTTATCTATTTTAATCTCGCCGATAAGCCGGAAGAGGCGACATGGTTAAGCCCGCAGGAAAAGGCGCTGCACCAGCAGATGATGCAGAAAGACCGGGAAAAGCAGGGCATCACGTCGGGTTATGGCATGCACGGTAAAAAAGCGATGCTGGGGGCGCTGGCTGACCCGAAAGTGTTCCTGCTGATTGCCTTTATTTTTGCCACCAACTGCGGCGCCTATGCGTTTAACTTCTGGCTGCCGACGATGATTAAGGAGATGGGGGTTGGCAATATTGCGGTTATCGCACTGTTGGGGGCGATTCCGTTCGCCATGGCGATTCTCGGTGAGCTTACGATTTGCCGCAGCTCCGATATTCGTCGTGAACGCCGTTGGCATTTTGTCTTTGGCGCGACGCTTGCTGCCGTGAGCCTGATTGCGGTGGGCTATCTGGAAGTGCCGATGTACCTGAAGCTGGTGCTGCTGGGCGTTGCCGGGTTTGGCTTTAGCGGTGCATCGGGGATCTCCTGGACCTTCCCATCTACCTATCTCGATCCGGCGAAAGCCCCGGCGGGAATTGCGATGATCAGCATGATCTCCACGTCATCCGGCTTCTTTGCACCATGGGTAATGGGCGTGACGCGGGATATGACCGGGAACAGTAATGCAGGGCTTTACAGCATTGCGGCGGTGCTGCTGGTGAGCGTGATTATCATGATTTTCTTTGCGCCGAAGCGGGCGGTGTATGTGCAGCAGGCATCATAACGTGGCGTATCACCAGTTCCAGGAAAACAAAAAGGCTCGCAATGCGAGCCTTTTTTGACGAAACGTCAGCCGATTACAGGCTGGATACGTTTTCGCTCAGGTACTTAGCAACGCCGTCCGGAGACGCATTCATGCCTTCTTTCCCTTTTTCCCACTGCGCCGGGCACACTTCGCCGTGCTGCTCGTGGAACTGCAGCGCATCAACCATACGCAGCATTTCATCGATGTTACGGCCCAGCGGCAGGTCGTTAACTACCTGGTGGCGAACCACGCCGTTAGCGTCGATCAGGAAGGAGCCGCGCAGCGCAACGCCTTCGTCCGGGTGTTCGATACCGTAAGCTTTCTGAATTTCACGCTTAACGTCAGCAACCATTGCGTATTTCACAGCACCGATGCCGCCTTTGTCGACAGGGGTGTTACGCCATGCGTTGTGAACGAATTCGGAGTCAAAAGAGACGCCAACCACTTCAACGCTGCGCTTCTGGAACTCTTCGTAACGTTTGTCGAAGGCAATCAGCTCGGACGGGCAGACGAAGGTGAAGTCCATCGGCCAGAAGAACAGAACGGTGGCTTTACCCTGGGTGTGCTGTTTGAAATTGAATTTCTCAACGATTTCACCGTTGCCCAGTACCGCTGCTGCGGTGAAGTCAGGCG
Organism: Kluyvera sp. 142486; assembly: GCF_046569695.1. Taxonomy (NCBI): domain Bacteria; kingdom Pseudomonadati; phylum Pseudomonadota; class Gammaproteobacteria; order Enterobacterales; family Enterobacteriaceae; genus Kluyvera; species Kluyvera sp. 142486. The sequence goes on along the minus strand of NZ_JBKHUI010000002.1, from coordinate 188,463 downwards.
CTTGACGAGTAACCAGAACCATGGGGTTCTCCTTTGAATTTATAAGGTTAATGGAACGCAACGCGGGCCAGTATAGGGAGGGTAAGCGGGGAACACAAAAAGACTATGACGATTAATAAGATAGGATTCACCTATCAATTATTATTTTACCAAAGGAATAAGCATAGCCGTTCCGTGGCCCGATGCAAGCCCTACAGCGCTTTGTTTTTCGCCTGCGCCATCATCTGCGGATAGAACTGCCAGAAGCGCGTCTCCAGCGCATCATAGTGCGCGTCGAGGTCATGCCATGAATCGCGCAACGCATCCAGTTTCGGGCGGCGGCTGGCCATCCCATTCAGCACCCGCTGGATAAAATCCATCTCGCCGTAGCGCTCCAACCAGCGTTCGGACCACAGGTGCTGGTTCAGCGTCAGAAAGCGTTCTGGAGCGTCAGGAAGGATCGTGGCGACTTCGCTGCGGGCGTAGCGGGTGAACTCGGGTAGGGCAATTTCTGGCGAGATTTGCGCCCAGTGGCGTGAAAGGAAGTGATCCCACATCACATCGAGCGTAATCGGCGCGACGCGGCGCGTTTCGGGACGGAACCATTCGCGCGCTTCTTTTACCTGTGGCAGATTGTCGGTCATCACATCAATGCGGCGATGCATATAGATACCGTCAACGATATCGGCCGGATAATCCTGCTGCGGGTTGCCGCGGACGAAATCCGCCAATAGGTTTCCCGATAGCGAGCTGTCGGCCAGGTGAGCGAGGTGCAGGTGAGCGAGAAAATTCATTGTTAAACGTTTATCCAGAGGGGTAAGGGTTGCAGGGATGTCTCCCCGGCACTAGACTACCCGCCTCATTATTAAGCCCAGAGTCACAGTCATGCGCGTTGCCGATTTCTCCTTTGAACTACCCGAATCCCTGATTGCCCACTATCCACAAGCCGAGCGTAGCAGCTGTCGCTTACTCTCTCTGGACGGGCCGACGGGCGCGCTGACGCACGGTACTTTCACCGATTTGCTCGATAAGCTCAACCCTGGGGATCTGCTGGTCTTTAACAATACCCGCGTGATCCCGGCGCGCCTGTTTGGCCGTAAAGCCAGCGGCGGCAAGATTGAAGTACTGGTCGAGCGTATGCTGGATGATAAACGTATTCTGGCACATATTCGCGCCTCTAAAGCGCCGAAGCCGGGTGCGGAGCTGCTGCTGGGCGATGATGAAAGTATTAAGGCGACGATGGTTGCCCGCCATGACGCGCTGTTTGAAGTCGAGTTCGACGACGAGCGCAGCGTGCTGGATATTCTGAACGCTATCGGCCACATGCCGCTGCCTCCGTACATCGACCGCCCGGACGAAGACGCGGACCGCGAGCTGTATCAGACCGTATATAGCGAAAAACCGGGCGCCGTTGCGGCACCGACCGCGGGCCTGCACTTCGACGAACCGCTGCTGGCGAAGCTTCGCGAAAAGGGCATCGAGATGGCGTTTGTCACGCTGCACGTGGGCGCGGGTACCTTCCAGCCGGTGCGCGTGGACAGCATTGAAGACCACATCATGCACTCCGAATACGCGGAAGTGCCGCAGGAAGTGGTTGATGCGGTGCTGGCGGCGAAAGCGCGTGGCAACCGTGTTATTGCGGTGGGGACGACTTCGGTTCGTTCCCTTGAGAGCGCGGCGCAGGCGGCAAAAGATGAGCTGATTGCGCCGTTCTTCGGCGACACGCAAATCTTTATTTTCCCGGGCTACCAATACCAGGTGATTGATGCACTGGTGACCAACTTCCACCTGCCGGAATCGACGCTTATCATGCTGGTTTCCGCTTTTGCCGGTTATCAGCACACCATGAACGCCTATAAGGCTGCTGTAGAACAAAAATATCGCTTTTTTAGTTACGGTGATGCCATGTTTATCACGTACAATCCGCAGGCTATTTTTGAGCGTGTCGGGGAATAAGTTCCCGGCATGAGAATTTAACGTCGGACTGTTTTTCTGACGCAGGAGTAAAGATGAAATTTGAACTGGACACCACAGACGGTCGCGCCCGCCGCGGCCGCCTGGTTTTTGATCGTGGCGTAGTCGAAACGCCTGCCTTTATGCCAGTAGGTACCTACGGCACCGTTAAGGGTATGACGCCGGAAGAAGTTGAAGCGACCGGCGCACAAATCATTCTCGGCAACACCTTCCACCTGTGGCTGCGCCCGGGTCAGGAAATCATGAAACTGCACGGCGACCTGCACGACTTCATGCAGTGGAAAGGGCCAATTCTGACCGATTCCGGCGGTTTCCAGGTCTTCAGCCTGGGTGATATCCGCAAAATCACCGAGCAGGGCGTGCACTTCCGCAACCCAATTAACGGCGACCCGATCTTCCTCGATCCAGAAAAATCGATGGAAATTCAGTACGATCTCGGTTCCGATATCGTGATGATTTTTGACGAGTGTACGCCGTACCCGGCGGATTGGGACTACGCCAAGCGCTCGATGGAAATGTCTCTGCGCTGGGCCAAACGCAGCCGCGACCGTTTCGATGGCCTCGGCAACAAAAATGCGCTGTTTGGCATCATTCAGGGCAGCGTTTACGAAGATTTACGTGATATCTCCGTCAAAGGTCTGGTGGAGATTGGCTTTGATGGCTACGCTGTCGGCGGCCTGGCGGTAGGTGAGCCGAAAGAAGACATGCTCCGTATCCTGGAGCACGTTTGCCCGCAGATCCCTGCTGACAAACCGCGTTACCTGATGGGCGTTGGCAAACCAGAGGACCTGGTTGAAGGCGTTCGTCGCGGTATCGATATGTTTGACTGCGTTATGCCAACGCGTAACGCCCGTAACGGTCATCTGTTTGTGACCGACGGTGTGGTGAAAATCCGTAATGCCAAACATAAGAGCGATACCAGCACGCTTGATGCCGAGTGTGATTGCTACACCTGTCGCAATTATTCGCGTGCATACTTGCATCATCTTGACCGTTGCAACGAAATATTGGGCGCGCGCCTCAATACCATTCATAATCTTCGCTACTATCAGCGCTTAATGGCTGGTTTACGCAAGGCTATTGAAGAGGGTAAATTAGAGAGCTTCGTGACCGATTTCTACCAACGCCAGGGGCGTACCGTTCCACCTTTGAACGTTGATTAATTTTAATAATGAGGGAATTTGAATGAGCTTTTTTATTTCTGATGCGGTAGCAGCAACCGGGGCTCCGTCGCAGGGCAGCCCGATGTCTCTGATTCTGATGCTGGTGGTTTTCGGCCTGATCTTCTATTTCATGATCCTGCGTCCACAGCAAAAACGTACCAAAGAGCATAAAAACCTGATGAGCTCCATCGCGAAAGGCGATGAAGTGCTGACTAACGGTGGCCTGGTGGGTCGTGTGACCAAAGTAGCGGAAACTGGCTACATTGCTATCGCACTGAACGACACCACTGAAGTGGTTATCAAACGTGACTTCGTAGCTGCCGTTCTGCCGAAAGGCACCATGAAGGCGCTGTAATATTTCGTTTTCCCAAAGGGAACTGCCGTGTTAAACCGTTATCCTTTGTGGAAGTATGTCATGCTGATCGTCGTAATTGTCGTCGGTCTGCTGTATGCGCTTCCCAACCTGTATGGTGAGGATCCGGCCGTTCAAATCACTGGCGTGCGCGGCGTCGCCGCCAGTGAGCAAACGCTGATCCAGGTCCAGAAAACGTTACAAGAAGAAAAAATTACCGCTAAGTCTGTGGCACTGGAAGAGGGCGCTATTCTTGCGCGCTTCGACACCACCGACATCCAGCTGCGTGCGCGTGAAGCGCTGGTAAACGTGCTGGGTGACAAATACGTCGTGGCGCTTAACCTTGCTCCGGCAACACCGCGCTGGCTCGCTGCGATTAACGCAGAGCCAATGAAGCTCGGTCTTGACCTGCGTGGTGGTGTGCACTTCCTGATGGAAGTGGATATGGACACTGCGCTGGGTAAACTCCAGGAGCAAAATATCGATAGCCTGCGCAGTGACCTGCGTGAAAAAGGCATTCCTTATACTACCGTTCGCAAAGAAGACAACTACGGTCTGAGCATCGCTTTCCGTGATAGCAATGCGCGTGATGACGCGATCTCTTATCTGAGCAAACGCCATCAGGACCTGGTGATTTCCAGCCAGGGTAGCACCGCGCTGCGTGCGGTGATGACCGATGCTCGCCTGAGCGAAGCCCGCGAATACGCGGTTCAGCAGAACATCAATATTCTGCGTAACCGTGTTAATCAACTGGGCGTTGCTGAGCCAGTGGTTCAGCGCCAGGGTGCTGACCGCATCGTGGTTGAACTGCCAGGTATTCAGGACACCGCGCGTGCGAAAGAGATTCTGGGTGCCACTGCAACCCTGGAATTCCGTCTGGTAAACACCAACGTTGACCAGGCTGCTGCTGCATCTGGCCGCGTGCCAGGCGACTCTGAAGTGAAAGATACCCGTGAAGGCCAGCCGGTTGTGCTGTACAAGCGTGTGATCCTGACCGGTGACCATATCACCGACTCCACTTCAAGCCAGGATGAATACAACCAGCCGCAGGTTAACATCTCGCTCGATAGTGCGGGTGGTAACATCATGTCTAACTTCACCAAGGACAACATCGGTAAGCCGATGGCGACCCTGTTCGTGGAGTACAAAGACAGCGGTAAGAAAGATGCTAACGGTCGCGCCATTCTGGTGAAACAGGAAGAGGTGATTAACATCGCCAACATCCAGTCTCGCCTGGGCAACAGCTTCCGTATTACCGGTATCAGCAACCCGAACGAAGCGCGTCAGCTCTCTCTGCTGCTGCGTGCCGGTGCGCTGATTGCGCCAATTCAGATTGTTGAAGAACGTACTATCGGCCCAACCCTGGGTATGCAGAACATCAAGCAAGGTCTGGAAGCGTGTCTGGCCGGTCTGGTGGTCTCTATCCTGTTCATGCTCTTCTTCTATAAGAAGTTCGGTCTGATCGCGACAAGCGCACTGCTGGCTAACCTGGTACTGATCGTCGGTATCATGTCACTGCTGCCGGGCGCGACGTTGAGCATGCCGGGTATCGCGGGGATTGTGTTAACCCTTGCGGTCGCGGTCGATGCTAACGTACTGATCAACGAACGTATCAAAGAAGAACTGAGTAACGGACGTTCGGTACAACAGGCAATCAACGAGGGCTATGCTGGCGCGTTCAGTTCCATCTTCGATGCGAACATTACGACGCTGATTAAAGTCCTGATCCTGTATGCAGTCGGCACCGGGGCAATTAAAGGGTTCGCGATTACTACCGGTATCGGTGTGGCAACGTCGATGTTTACCGCGATTGTCGGTACGCGTGCCATCGTAAACCTGTTGTATGGCGGCAAGCGCGTCAAAAAGCTGTCAATCTGAGGAGTGCGATGTGGCACAGGAATATAGTGTTGAACAATTAAACCACGGCCGTAAAGTCTATGACTTTATGCGCTGGGACTACTGGGCTTTCGGCATTTCCGGTTTACTGCTGATTGCGGCCATCGTGGTGATGGGCGTACGCGGGTTTAACTGGGGTCTCGATTTCACCGGTGGTACGGTGATTGAAATTACGCTGGAAAAACCGGCGGACATGGACTTAATGCGCGATGCGCTGGAGAAAGCGGGCTTCGTTGATCCGCTTCTGCAGAACTTCGGTAGCAGCCATGACATCATGGTACGTATGCCGCCAACCAAAGGTGCGGATGGTGGCCAGGTGCTGGGTAGCAAGGTGCTGAGTGTGATTAACGAATCCACCAGTCAGAATGCTGCCGTGAAGCGTATCGAATTCGTCGGGCCAAGCGTGGGTGCCGATCTGGCGCAAACAGGTGCCATGGCGCTGATGGTGGCGCTGATCTCTATCCTGGTGTACGTCGGTTTCCGCTTTGAGTGGCGACTGGCGGCAGGTGTGGTTATCGCGCTGGCGCACGACGTTATCATTACGTTCGGGATCCTGTCGTTGTTCCATATCGAGATTGACCTGACTATCGTGGCATCGCTGATGTCGGTTATCGGTTACTCGCTGAACGACAGTATCGTGGTATCTGACCGTATCCGTGAAAACTTCCGCAAGATTCGTCGCGGTACGCCGTACGAAATCTTTAACGTGTCGCTGACCCAGACGTTGCACCGTACGTTGATTACGTCCGGTACCACGTTAGTGGTTATTCTGATGCTGTACCTCTTCGGTGGCCCGGTACTGGAAGGCTTCTCGCTGACTATGCTTATCGGTGTCTCCATCGGTACCGCATCGTCTATCTACGTAGCCTCGGCGCTGGCGCTGAAGCTGGGTATGAAGCGTGAACATATGCTGCAGCAGAAAGTCGAGAAAGAAGGGGCGGATCAGCCGTCAATTCTGCCTTAACCTGCCGCACTTAGCGCACGAATAAAGCCGCAACGCCTTAGGGTGTTGCGGCTTTTTTATTGCCCATTTAGACTGTGCGTATTCCCTTACATTGAACACGACATATCGAGTCATTATGGCCATCATCCCAAAAAACTATGTGCGGCTGGAAAGCGGCTACCGTGAAAAAGCGCTGAAACTGTTCCCGTGGGTCTGCGGGCGTTGTTCTCGCGAGTTCGTTTACTCCAATCTGCGTGAGCTGACGGTTCACCATATGGACCACGACCACACTAATAACCCGGAAGATGGCAGCAACTGGGAGCTTTTGTGCTTGTTCTGTCACGATCACGAACACTCGAAATACACCGAGGCTGACCAGTACGGTTCCACGGTTGTCGCCGGGGAAGATGCGCAGAAAGACGTGGGCGAGGCGACCTACAACCCGTTCGCTGACCTGAAAGCGATGCTGAACAAAAAGAAATAGCCGACGTGCTGTAACGCGTACACCGTTGCTGGAATCCCGATCGCAAGGTCGGGATTTTTTTGTTTTTACGTCATGTAGATAGTGGTGAGCAGAGTAGAATCAGCGGCAAGCCGGGTCTCCCGGTGAGGCGCAGTGTTGCGGGGGCTTTATCCCCGATGGCCCTGCCGCCCGCGTGGCAGTATGCGCCCGAAACAGGCCAGAGGGAAACCTCTGGCCTGTTTTGCGGTATCGAACTTAGAAGTTGTAACCTACAACAAAGTAACCACCCCAACCGGTAGACTTGGCGCTGAAATCGCCTTCGCCCCAGTTCAGGGTATTGCCACCTTGCCACTGACCGCCGTTATGGAAGTAACGAGCGACCACGGAGTAGTGCCAGTGATCGTAGTTCAGCGCCAGGATGTGGCTGGACGCGATGGAGTTGCTGGTACGGTTCGGTTCGTCACCGAGATCGGAACCCCAGTCGAAGTTGGTGAAGCCGATGTAGCTCAGCTTACCGCCCCACAGGTCACTGATTGGCACAAAGTATTTCACTTTGAAGCGGTAGCCATCCCACTCGTTTTCGTTCGCGGCGCCGTAGTTCTGCCACTGGTATTTGGCGTACACGTTCAGGGACAGACCCATTGGCAGGCCGGTGTCGATATCGGTACCCAGACCCATATACCAGGTGCTCTGGCGGCTGGCTTTGTTGTCACCCATATCGTAGATGTAGTTGTTCGCGAAGTACCACTCTTTGAACGGACCAAAGCTCAGGTCAGCACCGGTCAGCTTGTCGATAGAGAAGCGCGGTTCGATCTCCATGAACATTGGGGAGCCGTCAGACCATACGCCTTTATCGTTGCCGTTACCCCAGTCAAAGGTCTTAGGAATATCGATGTAGCCGTAGAAGTCGAGCCAGTCTTTTTTGGCAAACGCTTCATATTCCAGGTATACGTCGTTGTTCAGCTTTGGCGAGAAGCGGGTGTGATAGCTACCCACCACGTTTACGCTCTGATGCCACCAGTCGGAAACATACTGAGGTTGAGAGTCGCCTGCTGCGTTAGCAGTGAAAGATGCGGAGAGCGCCAGTGCAGCACCGGCTGCTAATAATGTTTTTTTCATATTTGTGCCACTAATAAAAAAAATCGAAAGAGAGTGATTTTTATCACCGAAGTTTTTCTAAATGTTTCGTGTTTCTGCGAGCCTATTATATGAATCCTTGCTCACGAAAATCAGTCACAGTTCACACATTTTTCAAACGCGTAATCGATTGCGTTCACGTTTGCGTAGTTTAGACGCCGCGATTGTACTGATGGGGTGAATTATTGCAAATGTTTACATACGAGAAATGTGTTTCAGGCGGGGGACAGAGAAGGCGAATTCAGGGGGAGTATTGTTACAACTTCCCCCTGTAGAACGGTTACTGTGCGTTGGCAGGCTGCACGTCGTGAATACGAACAAAGCCGAGCTGATCGGGGGTAACACCGTTAAGCTGCAGCGGGATATTGACGTCGCTCGGTGCCAGCACGCTTGCCGGCGCGGAGAAGAGCTGATTCTGCACGTTGACCTCTTGATACTGCTCGGTTGTGCCCTGAATCTGGCCCCATTCTACGGTGCCGGTGAAGGCCGGGAGCGCCTCGTTCGATTCCCCCTGAATGCGCAGCGTGACCGCCGTGCCCTGAGCGTTAGCGGCGATATTGCGCAATGACATGCGGAGGGTGCCCACCTGGCTGTTCAAACGGGCAGGGGTGTTAGCGCCGGGAAGCAGGTAGACACCGCGCGTTGATTTCGCATTCAGCGCGTTTTGCTGGGTGATTTTCACCGTCTCTTTATTGAGCTGCGTCATCTCGGTGCTGAGCGCGCTGATGCTTTGGTGCATCTGCTTGACTTCAGACTGCTGCGCGCAGGCGCTCAGGCTGACGAGGCTTCCCAGCAGGGCGATTCTTAGGTAACGTCTTGTCATGCTGTCTGTTTCCTTCTCTTCGGGATAACGCAATGGTAGCGCGCAATATGGCATCTGGCATCGATCCTTTGTCTCAAAAAGCGCTGCGCCTTTGTTGTATCCGCAGTTCAGGGTAAAATAGATTCCCATCACCTCATCGTCAGGACGTCGTATGCACTGCCCATTCTGTTTCGCCGTAGATACTAAAGTCATTGACTCCCGTCTTGTGGGAGAAGGTTCTTCCGTTCGCCGACGCCGGCAATGTCTGGTGTGCAACGAGCGCTTTACCACCTTTGAAGTGGCAGAACTAGTGATGCCGCGCGTGGTGAAAAGCAACGATGTGCGTGAACCGTTTAATGAAGATAAGCTGCGTAGCGGTATGCTGCGCGCGCTGGAAAAACGTCCGGTCAGTTCCGATGATGTGGAAATGGCGATTAACCATATCAAATCGCACCTGCGCGCGACCGGTGAACGCGAAGTGCCGAGCAAGCTGCTGGGTAACCTGGTTATGGAACAGCTGAAAAAGCTCGATAAAGTGGCCTATATCCGCTTTGCGTCGGTATACCGCAGCTTCGAAGATATTAAAGAATTTGGCGAAGAGATCGCCCGCTTACAGGACTAAGCTATGCACGATGAAATGTACATGGCGCGCGCGCTAAAACTGGCGCAACGCGGTCGCTTTACTACTCATCCCAACCCGCGCGTGGGCTGCGTGATTGTCAATCAGGGCGAGATTGTCGGCGAAGGTTTCCACTATCGCGCTGGTGAACCGCATGCGGAAGTGCACGCGCTGCGCATGGCGGGTGACAAAGCCAAAGGCGCTACCGCCTACGTGACGCTAGAACCGTGCAGTCACCATGGCCGCACACCGCCATGCTGTGACGCGCTGATCGCCGCGGGCGTTTCCCGCGTCGTTGCCGCCATGCAGGACCCTAACCCGCAGGTCGCGGGGCGCGGGCTGTATCGTCTGCAGCAGGCGGGTATTGAAGTCAGCCACGGTCTGATGATGAGCGAAGCTGAAGCGCTGAATAAAGGCTTCCTCAAGCGGATGCGTACCGGTTTCCCGTATATCCAGCTGAAGCTTGGCGCGTCGCTCGACGGCCGCACGGCGATGGCCAGCGGTGAAAGCCAGTGGATTACCTCGCCGCAGGCGCGACGCGACGTGCAGCGCCTGCGCGCGGAAAGCCACGCCATTTTAACCAGCAGCGCCACGGTGCTGGCAGACGACCCGGCACTGACCGTGCGCTGGGACGAGCTCAATGCCGAAACGCAGGCGCTCTACCCGCAGGAAAATCTGCGTCAGCCGCTGCGTATCGTTATCGATAGCGGCAACCGCGTGACGCCGGAGCACCGTATTGTGCAGCAACCTGGTGAAACGCTGTTTGCGCGCACGAAGGACGATACCCGTGTCTGGCCGGAGGGCGTACAAACGCTGAAAATACCGGGGCACAACGGCCATCTCGATCTGGTGCTGCTGATGATGCAGCTGGGCAAACAGCAGATTAACAGCATTTGGGTGGAGGCGGGGCCAACGCTTGCCGGCGCGTTGATTCAGGCGGGGCTGGTTGACGAGCTTATCGTCTATATCGCGCCTAAACTGTTAGGAAGTGATGCGCGCGGATTATGTATGCTGCCAGGCCTTGAGAAACTGGCCGACGCCCCCCATTTCAAATTCAACGAGATACGCCAGGTGGGCCCGGATGTGTGCCTGCATTTAACCACTGCGTGAGGCTTTCCTAATTAGAGGAAGCAGCGCCCAGAATATTATGATAAAATCCGCCCCCCTGCGGGGCAAATGAACCCAAAGGAAGAGTATGAACATTATTGAAGCTAACGTTGCTACCCCGGACGCTCGCGTCGCCATCACCATCGCGCGTTTCAACAACTTTATCAATGACAGCCTGCTGGAAGGTGCTATCGACGCCCTCAAGCGCATTGGTCAGGTTAAAGATGAAAACATCACCGTTGTTTGGGTTCCAGGTGCTTATGAACTGCCTCTGGCGGCTGGCGCACTGGCTAAAACCGGTAAATACGATGCGGTGATCGCGCTGGGTACAGTTATCCGTGGCGGTACTGCGCACTTCGAATATGTTGCTGGCGGGGCAAGCAATGGCCTGGCGCACGTCGCTCAGGACAGCGAAATCCCGGTAGCCTTTGGTGTTCTGACCACCGAAAGTATTGAACAAGCCATCGAACGCGCTGGCACAAAAGCCGGTAACAAAGGTGCAGAAGCTGCACTGACCGCGCTTGAAATGATTAATGTATTGAAAGCCATCAAGGCCTGATTTTTGTAAGGGGAAATCCGTGAAACCTGCTGCTCGTCGCCGCGCCCGTGAGTGTGCCGTCCAGGCGCTCTACTCCTGGCAGTTGTCCCAGAACGACATCTCCGATGTTGAATACCAGTTCCTGGCGGAACAAGACGTTAAAGATGTCGACGTCGTGTACTTCCGTGAACTGCTGTCCGGGGTGGCGACTAACAGCGCGTACCTCGACGGATTGATGAAGCCATACCTGTCTCGTATGCTCGAAGAGCTGGGTCAGGTAGAGAAAGCCGTACTGCGCATCGCGCTGTTCGAGCTGTCGAAGCGTGATGATGTGCCATACAAAGTGGCTATCAACGAAGCTATCGAACTGGCAAAAACCTTTGGCGCTGAAGACAGCCACAAGTTTGTCAACGGCGTGCTGGATAAAGCCGCTCCTGTCATTCGTCCCCACAAAAAGTAATCTTCAGGCCGGGTTTTGCCGAATCTCTTTCTGGCAAATCCCGGCCTTGTTTTATCCTTCTGCTGAGGCATAACGTATGGCATGCGGCGAATTCTCCCTGATTGCCCGTTATTTTGACCGAGTAAGAAACGCCCGTCTTGATGTAGAAACCGGAATCGGCGACGACTGCGCGTTACTCAATATTCCCGAAAAACAGACCCTGGCTATCAGCACCGACACGCTGGTGGTGGGCAACCATTTCCTTCCTGATATCGACCCGGCTGACCTGGCCCACAAAGCATTGGCGGTAAACCTTAGCGATTTAGCCGCAATGGGTGCAGATCCGGCCTGGCTGACGCTTGCGTTGACGCTGCCTGCGGTGGATGAAGCCTGGCTGGCGGCGTTCAGTGACAAACTGTTTGAACTGTTAAGCTATTACGATATGCAGTTGATCGGCGGCGACACCACCAAAGGGCCGCTGTCGATGACGCTGGGTATTCATGGCTACGTGCCGGTAGGGCGCGCGCTGAAACGCTCGGGGGCAAAACCGGGGGATTGGATCTACGTGACCGGTACGCCAGGTGACAGCGCGGCGGGTCTGGCGTTGATTCTGAACCAACTGACGATTGATAACCCTGAAGATGCGACCTATCTGCGTCAGCGTCATTTGCGCCCGACGCCGCGTATCCTGCAAGGGCAGGCGCTGCGTGACCTGGCAAGCTCGGCTATCGATCTCTCCGACGGTCTGATTTCCGATCTGGGGCATATCCTTAACGCCAGCGGCGTTGGGGCACGCGTTGATCTTGATTTGCTGCCGTACTCCGACGCACTGCGTCGTCACGTGCAGCCGGAACAGGCGTGTCGCTGGGCGCTCTCCGGCGGTGAAGACTATGAACTCTGCTTTACCGTTCCAGAACTGAACCGTGGCGCGCTAGAAGTGGCGCTGGGTCAACTGGGTACATCGTTTACCTGCATCGGACAAATCAGCGCCGATGTTGAAGGACTGCATTTCACCCAGGATGGGAAAGCGGTGCAGCTCGACTGGAAGGGGTACGATCATTTTGGCTAAGCGTGACGAAGCAAAAAGTCGTCTTAATTTACGCAATCCCTGGCACCTGTTGGCAACGGGGTTTGGCAGCGGCCTGAGCCCGATAATGCCGGGTACGGCTGGCTCGATTGCCGCCATTCCCTTCTGGTATGTGCTGACGTTTCTGCCGCTGCAGCTCTATTCACTGGTGGTGATGTTCGGTATCTGTATCGGTGTTTATATCTGCCGCCGCACGGCGCGTGATATGGGCACGCACGACCACGGCAGCATCGTCTGGGATGAGTTTATTGGTATGTGGATCACGCTGATGGCGATTCCGGTCATCAGTTGGCGGTGGGTATTGGCGGGGTTTGTGGTGTTCCGTATTTTTGATATGTGGAAACCCTGGCCCATTCGCTGGTTCGACCGAAACGTCCACGGTGGAATGGGGATTATGGTCGACGATATTATTGCTGGGGTGATTTCAGCGGGGATATTGTTTGTGGTGGGGCATTACATTCTGTAGTGCGTTTACCCTCTCCCTAAAAGGGAGAGGGAGAAAACCGCCTCGCCGCCTTTTGGTGGAGAGGGTGAAAACCGCAGCGAACGGTTCCCTCGCCCCTTTGGGGTGTACAGTCCGGGGAGAGGGTTAGGGTGAGGGGGACAACCCGCTCGTTACTTAAACCCAACCACCGGATGCGGCTGATACGGCGCTTCCATCGACGCAATCTGCTCCGGCGTCAGCGTAATATCCACCGCGTTCAGCAACTCATCCAACTGATCCTCGCGGGACGCCCCAATAATCGGTGCCGCAACGCCGGGTTTACTCAGCAGCCATGCTAATGCCGTCTGCGCCCGGCTGGCTTCAACCTCCTGCGCGACTCGCTCCAGCTCCCCGGCAATCTGCTCATCGTTCTCTTCGGTCGAGCTGTACAGCGTTTGCCCGAACTCGTCGGAAACCAGCCTTGCCGTCGTCTCGCCCCACGGGCGCGTCAGGCGACCACGCGCCAGCGGGCTCCACGGAATTACCGCTACCCCTTCCTGTGCGCAGAGCGGCAGCATATCGCGCTCTTCTTCCCGGTAGATGAGATTGTAGTGATCTTGCATGGTGACGAACGGCGTCCAGCCGTTGGTTTTTTGCAGCGCCAGCGCGTGAGCAAACTGACGAGCGTGCATTGACGACGCGCCAATAAAGCGCGCCTTACCGGATTTCACCACCTCATCCAGCGCTGCCAGCGTCTCTTCAATCGGCGTACGATAGTCCCAGCGGTGAATTTGCAGCAGATCGACGTAGTCCATCCCAAGGCGTTTCAGGCTGTCATCGATGGAGCGCAGAATTTGCGCGCGGGACAGCCCCTCTTCCAGGTCGCCCACCTGATGGTAAACCTTAGTCGCCACTACGACGTCATCACGGCGAGCGAAGTCTCGCAGCGCGCGGCCGACGATCTCTTCGCTGCTGCCGTCAGAGTAACTGTTTGCGGTGTCGAAAAAGTTGATGCCGCCTTCGATGGCGCGCTGGATGATGGGGCGACTGCTGTCTTCCGGAAGTGTCCAGGCGTGTTTACCCCGATCCGGTTCGCCGAAGGTCATACAGCCAAGGCAAAGACGAGAGACCCGAAGGTCGGTGTGTCCTAACGTATCGTATTGCATGAATCAGCTCCTGCTAGCGGGTAAGCGGTTTACCTTTAAGCATAGCAGGAGCGATGGGAAGGATTATGCTAGCCAGCCCGCGATCTTCGCTTCGATACCGGCGGCATCCAGACCGAGGTCGGCGCGCGCCTCTTCCTGCGTGCCCTGCGGGATGAAGAAGTCAGGCAGGCCAATACTGAGCACCGGCACCGGTTTACGATGCGCCATCAGCACGTCGTTCACGCCGCTGCCCGCACCGCCGATGATGGCGTTCTCTTCCAGCGTCACCAGCGAGTCGTGGCGTGCGGCCATCTCGAGGATCAGGCTTTCATCCAGCGGTTTCACAAAGCGCATATCCACCAGCGTGGCGTTGAGTTTCTCGGCGACGATTTCTGCTTCGGCTAGCAGGGTGCCGAAGTTGAGGATCGCCAGCTTCTCGCCTTCGCGTTTCACCACCCCTTTGCCGAGCGGCAGTTTTTCCAGCGGCTGAAGCTCAGCGCCGGTACCGCAGCCGCGCGGATAGCGCACCGCGCTTGGGCCGTTGCTGTAGTGGTAGCCGGTATAGAGCATCTGACGACATTCGTTTTCATCGCTTGGCGTCATGATGACGAAATCCGGAATGCAGCGCAGATAGGAGATATCGAATGCCCCCTGGTGCGTCTGCCCATCGGCGCCAACAATGCCCGCGCGGTCAATCGCGAACAGTACAGGCAGCTTCTGGATAGCCACATCGTGAATCACCTGATCGTAGGCGCGCTGCAGGAAGGTGGAGTAGATAGCCACGATCGGTTTATAGCCGCCAATCGCCAGGCCTGCCGCGAAGGTCACCGCGTGCTGTTCGGCAATGGCGACGTCGAAATACTGGTCAGGGTATTTTTTCGAGAACTCCACCATGCCGGAGCCTTCGCGCATCGCCGGGGTGACCGCCATCAGCTTGCTGTCTTTCGCCGCGGTTTCGCACAGCCAGTCACCAAAAATTTTCGAATACGACGGCAGGCCGCCGCTGCTTTTTGGCAGCTTACCGCTGGTGTGATCGAACTTCGGCACCGCGTGGAAGGTAATAGGATCTTTCTCGGCCGGCTCATAGCCACGGCCTTTTTTGGTCATGATGTGCAGGAACTGTGGGCCTTTGAGGTCGCGCATGTTCTTGAGCGTATTCACCAGCCCCAGCACGTCGTGACCGTCAACCGGCCCGATGTAGTTGAAGCCCAGCTCTTCAAACAGCGTGCCCGGCACCACCATACCTTTGATATGTTCTTCGGTACGCTTGAGCAACTCTTTAATCGGTGGTACGCCAGAGAAGACTTTCTTACCGCCTTCACGCAGGGAAGAGTAGAGCTTGCCGGAAAGCAGCTGTGCCAGATGGTTGTTCAGCGCGCCGACGTTTTCAGAGATGGACATCTCGTTATCGTTCAGCACCACCAGCATATCGGGCTTGATATCGCCCGCGTGGTTCATCGCTTCAAACGCCATCCCGGCGGTAATCGCGCCATCGCCAATCACGCAGACGGTGCGACGCTGTTTGTTCTCTTTGCCCGCCGCAACTGCAATACCAATACCGGCGGAAATCGAGGTGGAGGAGTGACCGACGCTCAGCACGTCGTACTCGCTTTCGCCGCGCCACGGGAACGGGTGCAGGCCACCTTTCTGGCGAATGGTGTCAATCTTGTCGCGACGGCCGGTCAGAATTTTGTGCGGATAGGCCTGGTGGCCGACGTCCCAGATAAGCTGGTCGAACGGCGTGTTGTAGACGTAGTGCAGCGCCACGGTGAGCTCCACCGTGCCAAGCCCGGAGGCGAAGTGTCCGCTGGAACGGCTCACGCTGTCGAGCAGGTAACGACGTAGCTCGTCACACAGCTTCGGCAGGCTCTCTTTTGGCAGCAGGCGCAATTCCTGAGTGGAATCGACCAGCGCCAGGGTCGGGTATTTGGCAATATCAAAACTCATCTGAGACTCATTTATAGTTTATTTGTCGCGCAGGATGATGTAGTTCGCTAGCGCTTCCAGTGCTGTGGTATCCAGTGATTGTGCGGCCAGCTCGGTAAGAGACTGACGGGCATCGGCAATAAGGTCACTGGCTTTAGTCCGGGCTTGCTCAAGGCCCAGTAGTGCAGGATAGGTGCTCTTGCCGAGCTGCTGGTCGGCACCCTGGCGCTTTCCGAGGGTCGCAGTATCGCCCACCACATCCAGAATGTCATCCTGAACCTGGAACGCCAGACCGATGCTTTCAGCATACTTATCCAGCAACGGCAGCGCCCTGCGGCCCTGTTCACCCGCGCTGAGTGCGCCCAGGCGCACGGCGGCACGGATCAGCGCACCGGTCTTATGACGGTGGATGCGCTCCAGCATTTCCAGATTAACCTGTTGCCCTTCGGCTTCCAGATCCAGCGCTTGACCCCCGCACATGCCCGCCACGCCGCTGGCGGTTGCCAGCTCGGAGAGCATTGCCAGACGATCGCGGTCAGAGACCTCGTGCATCGGCGCATCACTCAGTATAGAAAACGCCAGCGTTTGTAGCGCATCTCCAGCCAGAATCGCGCTCGCCTCACCAAATTTAATATGGCAGGTCGGCTGGCCACGGCGCAGGTCGTCGTCATCCATCGCCGGGAGATCGTCATGCATCAACGAATAGGCGTGAATGCATTCGACTGCCGCAGCGGGCGCGTCCAGCGTCGCAAGGCTAACGCCGAACATCTGGCCGGTGGCGTACACCAGGAAAGGGCGCAGGCGTTTACCGCCTAATAATGCGCCATACTGCATGGCATCAACCAGTGGAGTGTTCTGAAACGGCAGTGGCGCAATGAAACGGCGCAGCGCGTCGTTTGCCTGCTCAACGCAGGCATTCAGCTGTTGCGAAAAATCCATTTATTCAGCGTCCGGCGTGAAAGGCTCTAGTGGGGAATCTTCGTTATCGGCCAGCAGGATCTGCACGCGTTGTTCCGCTTGCTGCAGCTTCGTCTGCCCCTGACGTGCCAGCTGCACGCCGCGTTCGAATTCGTTCAGCGCCTCTTCCAGAGGAAGGGAGCCGCTTTCCAGACGGTTAACAATTTGCTCCAGCTCGGTTAAAGCGGTCTCGAAACTGGCCGGGGCTTCGTTTTTCTTTGGCATAGTGAATGTTTGGCTCTTGTTATGTCGCGACTGCGTCTATGGTAACGGAGTCTGGGTGTGAAGCAAATAACACGCAATGGTAAGCGGGATGATGGTATACTCCGCGTCCTGGACGTAGCGACCCTTGGTATGCTGCGATACATCTTTTTTCTCAAAGCCCCGTCGGGCTTGCCAACGAACCATTGCCGCCATGAAGTTTATCATTAAATTGTTCCCGGAAATCACCATCAAAAGCCAAACTGTGCGTTTGCGCTTTATTAAAATTTTAACCGGGAATATTCGTAACGTTCTTAAAAACTACGATGAAACGCTTGCCGTCGTTCGCCATTGGGACCACATCGAAGTGCGTTCCAAAGATGAAGACAAACGTCTGGTGCTTCGCGACGCGCTGACCCGTATTCCGGGTATTCACCATATTCTGGAAGTCGAAGACGTTCCGTTTACCTCGCTGCACAATATTTTTGAGCAGACGCTGCCGCTGTGGCGTGAAGCACTGGAAGGCAAATCTTTCTGCGTGCGCGTTAAGCGTCGCGGTAAGCACGAATTCACCTCAATTGAAGTGGAGCGTTACGTTGGCGGCGGCCTGAACCAGCACATCGAGACGGCGCGCGTGAAGCTGACTAATCCAGACGTGACCGTTAACCTCGAAATCGAGAATGATCGTCTGCTGCTGGTGAAAGGGCGCTACGAAGGCATTGGCGGCTTCCCGATTGGTACGCAGGAAGATGTGCTGTCGCTGATCTCCGGCGGCTTCGACTCCGGCGTGTCCAGCTATATGCTGATGCGTCGCGGCTGTCGCGTGCACTACTGCTTCTTCAACCTCGGCGGTGCTGCGCATGAAATCGGCGTTCGTCAGGTTGCGCATTATCTGTGGAACCGTTTCGGTAGCTCACACCGCGTGCGTTTCGTGGCGATCAACTTCGAGCCGGTGGTTGGCGAAATTCTTGAGAAAGTGGAAGACGGCCAGATGGGCGTCGTGCTGAAACGCATGATGGTCCGTGCAGCATCGCAAGTGGCTGAGCGCTACGGCGTACAGGCGCTGGTGACCGGCGAAGCGCTGGGCCAGGTTTCCAGCCAGACGCTGACCAACCTGCGTCTTATCGATAACGTCTCTGATACCCTGATCCTGCGTCCGCTGATTTCTCACGACAAAGAGCACATCATCGATCTGGCGCGTGAAATCGGTACTGAAGACTTTGCCCGTACCATGCCGGAATACTGCGGTGTGATTTCGAAGAGCCCAACCATCAAAGCGGTGAAGGCGAAAATCGAAGCGGAAGAAGCGAACTTCGATTTTGCGATTCTGGATAAAGTGGTTGCCGAAGCGAACAACGTCGACATCCGCGAAATCGCGCAGCAGACGCAGCAAGAGGTGGTGGAAGTTGAAACTGTCAGCGGCTTTAGCGAGAACGACGTGATTCTGGATATCCGCTCTATTGACGAGCAGGATGATAAACCGCTGAAGCTGGAAGGCGTGGAAATTGCCTCTCTGCCATTCTACAAGCTGAGCACCCAGTTCGGCGACCTCGACCAGAGCAAGACCTACCTGCTGTGGTGTGAGCGCGGTGTGATGAGCCGCCTGCAGGCGCTTTATCTGCGCGAGCAGGGCTTTACCAACGTTAAGGTTTATCGCCCATAAATAAAAAAACCGGCCTGGCCGGTTTTTTTATTTCAAGCCACCTGTAGGCCGGATAAGGCGTTTACGTCGCCATCCGGCTTTGTGTCCGATGGCGCTACGCCTATCGGGCCTACAGTTCACTCTTCGTAAAAATTATAAATCCCCGCCGCCATCACCAGCTGTGACGCAATCTCGTACGCCTTCTCGCGTCCAACAAGCAGGTCGATAATCTTCAACCCGAAATCAATCGACGTGCCAGGTCCCTGGCTGGTCAGCAGGTTGACGCGCGGGTCCCAGACCACACGCTTATCCTGCCACTGACCTTCAGGTATTTGGTCTTTCAGGGCCGGGAAACCTGTCATATTGCCGATAGGGAAGAGCTTATGGGGAACCAGCACGGTGGCCGCGGCCGCACAGATAGTGGCGACAATGCGCCCGGAGTTGTGAAACTGTCTCACCGTTTCTACCAGCAGCGGGCTATCGCGGAAGCACTCCGCACCTTTCATACCGCCCGGCAGAATGATGATATCGAAATCACCGTCCGCCACTTCAACTAGCGGGGCATCGGCCAGCAGCTTTACGCCACGGGAGCAGGTAATCGTCAGGTTGCCATCGCTGGCGACGCTGGCGGTGGTAACGCTGATCCCGCCACGCACTAACAGATCGATAGTGGTGACCGCTTCCATCTCTTCACTACCAGGAGCGAGGCAAATCAGTGCCGACGCGCTCATATTCACTCTCCTTACGTTTAACCTGCTCATACAACCGGGTATTTTCCGGCACCGGAATGCCGTGCGCCCGCGCGCGCTTGAGCAGGAAACCGGTGATATAGTCGATTTCCGTATGCCGAAGTGCGCGGATGTCCTGCAGCATGGAGGAAATGTTCTCCGCCGTCAGATCAATCACCTGGTTAACATAAAATAACAGACTTTCCGGAGAGGTATGAAATCCTTCCCGCGTCATGGTCATCGCCACTTCATCGCAAATACGCGCCACCTGCTCCTGATGGTGGCGAAGCTCACCGTTAGGGCAGTTCATCAGCGCCGTCATTGGGTTAATCACGCAGTTTACGGCGAGCTTACGCCACATAGCGGAGTGAATATTGTCGTGCCAGGCAACGTCCGGCAGCACCTCCTGGAGGGTTTCCGCAAGCTGGCTGTAGTCGTCATCGTAGCGTTTGGCCGGGCCGATGTGGGTGGTGCCGTTGGCGACATGAATGATGATATTGCCGTCGCGGCGGGCGGCCTGCGTGGTAGCCCCCAGCAGAATTGGCTGATGCAGGCCGTTAAGCTCCTGCAGCGTTCCCATACCATTATGAATCAACAAGATGGGCGTTGTTGTCGGAAGCGTCGCCGCCAGGCTTCTGACCGCATCTGAGACCTGCCAGGCTTTGAGAGTCACCAGCAGCAGATCGCTCTGCGCCAGGAAGTCGGGGTCGTTGGCGATAAATGAGTGGTTGAATACGCTACCGTCCAACTCCATCACATTGACGCTACAGTAGGGCTGAGGTACACGTAACCATCCTTGTACTTCAAATCCTTTTTTATGGAGCGCCGTCATCCAGAGTTGGCCTAGCGCACCACATCCCAAAACGGTAATTTTCAAACATCCTCCTTACCACACCAGATGCTGCTGGTATGTCATACTTCACGCGAGCACTCGAATGAGTATAGCGTTATCAACTAAGCTTCCGGGGATAACAAGTTGAGTTATGCCGTGTTGCAGGTATTATGCAACGCAAAAGAAACTAAGGGAGGGGAAAAGATGCCATCTTTCGATATTGTCTCTGAAGTCGATCTTCAGGAAGCGCGTAACGGCGTGGATAACGCAGCCCGTGAGGTTGAGTCTCGCTTCGATTTTCGCGGCGTAGAAGCGAAAATCGAGCTGAACGAAGCGAATAAGACCATTAAGGTGCTGAGCGAGTCTGATTTCCAGGTAAACCAGCTGCTGGATATCCTGCGCGCCAAGCTGCTCAAGCGCGGCATCGAAGGTACATCTCTTGATGTACCGGAAGAGTTCGTCCACAGCGGGAAAACCTGGTTTGTGGAAGCGAAGTTGAAGCAGGGTATTGAAAGCGCGATTCAGAAGAAAATCGTTAAGCTTATCAAAGACAACAAGCTGAAGGTGCAGGCGCAGATTCAGGGCGAAGAGATTCGTGTTACCGGGAAATCCCGCGACGATCTGCAGGCCGCGATGGCGCTGGTGCGCGGCGGTGACCTCGGTCAGCCGTTCCAGTTTAAAAACTTCCGCGACTGATCGTGAAAGTGCTGCCCACACTCCGGTGTGGGCAGTCTCGTCTTACCTGACGGCTATCGCCTGCTCAACCTCAAAGCGGTTCGTCACTTTGCTGTCAATCTTGATATAGGCGGAGTGCTCCTGCGCCACCACCAATACCTCTTTAACGCCCTCAGTCGCCAGCAGGCGCTCGCGCAGCGCGTCGTCGGCATCGACATCATCCGGGATCTGCACGCGCAGGCTGCTAACATACGGCGGCTCCTGCATCGTCATAGAGACCAGTAGCCAGACCGTTGCCAGTAGCGCACCGGCGAGGAACACCGTTTGTGAGTCGAATAAGCCGTCAATCCAGCCGCCCAACGAACCGCCGATGGCGACGCCAAGGAACTGGCTGGTGGAGTAAATCCCCATCGCCGTGCCTTTGTAGCCCGCCGGGGCCTCTTTGCTGATAAGCGAAGGCAGCAGCGCTTCCATCAGGTTAAACGCGAGGAAGAAAATCTGTACGCCAGCGACCAGTTCCCAGAAGTAGGTACCGGACCCCCACAGCACGATTTCGGCAATCAGCAGCAGGGCGATGCACAGCACGAATACGCGCTTCATGCGGCGCTTCACTTCGGCATAGATAATAAAAGGCACGACCGCGACAAACGAGACGACCATGGTCACCAGGTAGATTTTCCAGTGTTCGGCGGCTGGGAAGCCGGCAGACTCCAGTTGACCTGGCAGCGCCATGAAGGTCGACATCAGCAGAATGTGCAGACACATGATGCCGAAGTTCAGCTTCAGTAGTTTTGGCTCCATCAGCACTTTGCTAAAGCAGCCTTTGACCATCCCTGATTCGCGGTTGAGCACGTGGTTTTTGCTTTCCGGTACCACCCAAAGGGTAAGCAGGATGCCCAGCGTCGCCAGCCCGGCAATCATCCAGAACAGCGCGTGCAGGCCGAGCTTGTGGGTGATAATCGGGCCCAGCACCATTGCAATGGCAAAGGTGACGCCAAAGCTGACGCCGATAAACGCCATCGCCTTGGTACGGTTTTGTTCACGGGTCAGGTCAGAAAGCAGCGCCATAACTGCAGCGGCAATCGCGCCCGAGCCCTGTAGCGCGCGGCCGAGGATAATACCCCAGATAGAATCCGACATCGCCGCAATCACGCTGCCGAGCACAAAAATCGCCAGCCCGCCGACAATCAACGGTTTGCGGCCAATGCGATCGGAGATAAGTCCAAAGGGAATCTGGAAAACGGCCTGCGCCAGTCCGTAAATACCAATCGCCAGGCCAATCAGCGCTTCGCTTGCGCCCTGTAATGCCATGCCGTATGTGGTCAGAACCGGAAGGACCATAAACATGCCGAGCATACGCAAAGAAAATACGGTCCCTAAACCCCAGGTGGCGCGTAACTCACCCGGCGTCATTTTGTAATCGTTCATTCCCACCTCTATATAAAAGCTGGGAGTAGTGTAGTGCGGGGAGAGGGCAGGGTAAACAGACGCATAATTAACAAATATTACATTATTGAATCATTTGTGCGGAATAGAGACAGAAACAATAACCCTGCAGCCCGAAGGCCGCCGGAGTCAAAGCCCGGTCAGGCGGCTTTCTGCGATATCTGGCAAATGCCGTCGATCACTTTCAGTGAACGAAAAGCATCTGTCGCATCAATGATTGGCTCAGCCTCTCCGGGTTCATCTCTGGACCTGCGGCACAGCGCCCAGGTAATGCTGAAGGGCCAGGAAGATGAAAAATTGGGTGCGTTGAGAATACCTGGCAACATCAAGAGTGGCGGGGATGACTCCCCGCCGGGTCTCTTACTTAACAGATTCGTAGGCTGTGAAGACGGCGACCTCCGTATGCCCGCTGCGGATACGGACCGCGCAAAGATCTTTGCGTGTGACCAGTACCGACATCACGACGGTAATACAGAGGACTATCAGGGCAACAATCACTACCTTGTTCCGTTTCATAGGCTACTTCTCCTTGACCCGAAGGTCGGTAAGAGGCTAACCTAAAGTTGTTGTGCATTAGGGGCCTCAGATTAATGTTAAGCGTCTTGCCGGACGCTGAATGTTATCTGGGGCTTTTGTCTATCTGCCTTTCACATTATGCTCAAGACAAACAGTCTCAAGCACCCGCCGCGATTCTATACCTCTTCCCCTTGAATGAGCTGCCTAAACGCTGGCCTCGCCGCTATTTAGGAAAACATCAATATTGGGCAATTTTCTTCAGGCAATAAAAAACCCCGCCGAAGCGAGGTTTTTGTCAAACGGTGTCTCTTTACCAAACGTACGTCAGCAGGTTCTGAGAATTCGGCACCATAAAGTCGACGGACATCATCACGGAGAGCGCGGTAATGGCGATGATGGAGAAGCCGAACAGCTTGCGCGCCCAGACCTTATCATCTTCCACTTTGTAACCGCGCAGCGCCATGCCAAGCCACCAGACGCTCACCGCAGCGGCAACGACCAGGTATTTATACCCAGCGTAACCGCCCAGGGAGAGCATCAGCGTGGCCAGAGCAAATGCCACGATGTACAGCGTGATGTGGTTTTTCGCCACTGCGATGCCTTTCACCACCGGCAGAACCGGAATGTTCGCTGCCTGATAATCCTTGAAGCGGAAAATCGCGATAGCGTAAGAGTGAGGCATCTGCCACAGGCTGAAAATCGCCAGCAGAATCAGTGCGCCGCTGTCGAAATCACCGGTCACTGCGCAGTAGCCAATCACCGGCGGTGCAGCGCCGGAGAGTGAACCAATCAGCGTGCCGTAAACGGAGTGGCGCTTCATGTACAGGCTGTAAACGCCGACATAAACCACGAACCCCATTACCCCCAGCCAGCAGGCGAGGGGATTGGCGCCGAACCACAGCAGCATGAAGCCAGCGAGACCCAGCAAGGTGGCGTAGACCAGTGACGTTTTTGGCGCAATCAGTCCCTTAACCAGCACTCGGTTCTTCGTTCGCTCCATCTTACGGTCGATGTCACGATCGATGTAGTTGTTGAAAACACAACCCGAGGCGACCACCAGAGACACGCCGATCAAAGTCCAGGCGAACAGCGGATAGTCGATGTGACCTTTGGAGGCCAGCAGGAAACCGCCGATCACGGAGATCAGGTTGCCAAAAATGATGCCAGGCTTCGTTACTTGCAGGTATCGCTTAAACATACTCGCCGCTCTTAGTGAACCATCATGTTGTAGTTCAGGTTCCACATAATCCAGATGGAGCCTACCACCACGATGGCAATGATTATCACGGTAAAGACAAACGCGGTCAGGTTCCAGCCTTCGTCAGACTTGCTGTTCATGTGCAGGAAGTACACCAGGTGCACCACAATCTGCACAACAGCGGTTACCAGAATGGTACCCAGAATCGCCGCATGCGACGCGCTACCGGTCATCACCATCCAGAACGGGATCACCGTCAGGATGATGGACAGGATGAAACCTGTCATGTACGACTTCACGCTGCCGTGGGATGCGCCGCTGTGATCGTTAGAATGACTCATTACATTGCCCCCATCAGGTAAACAACGGAGAACACACAGATCCACACTACATCCAGGAAGTGCCAGAACAGGCTCAGGCACAGGATACGAGTACGGTTAGTGCTGGTCAGGCCGCGGCGGGAAATCTGCACCATCAGCACCGCCATCCAGATAAGACCGGAGGTAACGTGCAGACCGTGAGTCCCTACCAGTGCGAAGAACGCTGACAGGAAGCCGCTGCGATCCGGGCCCATACCTTCAACAATCAGGTGATGGAATTCATAGATTTCCATCGCGATGAACCCTGCGCCAAAGAGGAAGGTCAGGGCAAGCCAGGAAACAACCTGGCTCTTGTTGTTTTTGTACATGGCGATAGCCGCCATGCCGTAGGTGATGGAGCTGAACAGCAGCAGTGCGGTTTCAACCAGAACGAACGGCAGCTCGAAGATATCTTTACCCGCCGGGCCGCCAGCCGTGCCGTTCACCAGAACGGCATAGGTAGCGAACAGGGTGGCGAAGATGATGCAGTCGCTCATCAGGTAGATCCAGAAGCCGAAGATCTTCATCGGCCCTGTATCGTGGTGCCCGTGTTCGTGCGCGTGGGCGTTATGCGCCAGAGTATCAGTTGCCATTTTTCAGCCCTGCCTTAGAAATCTCATCGAAATGCTGATTTTCCAGTTTTTCGACTTCTGCAACCGGCACGTAGTAATCCACGTCCTCGTCAAAGCTTTTGATAATCCAGGTGATCACGATGCCTGCGAAGCTAGCAATCGCCAACCACCAGATATGCCAGATCATGGCGAAACCAAAGATGGTTGCGAAGGCGGCAATCACGATGCCCGCACCGCTGTTTTTCGGCATATGAATTTCTTCATAGTGAGCCGGCTGCTTGTACGCTTCACCTTTCTCTTTCATTTCCCAGAATGCATCGCGTTCGTGAATCTGCGGCACAATGGCAAAGTTGTAGAACGGAGGAGGGGAAGAGGTTGCCCACTCCAGCGTACGGCCGCCCCATGGGTCACCGGTCAGGTCACGGTTCTGCTCGCGGTCGCGAATAGAGACGTAGAACTGAATCAGCTGGCACAGGATACCGCAGGCAATCAGCGCAGCGCCGCATGCGGCAACAACCAGCATTGGGTGGAACTGCGGGTCAATCTGCTGGCTCAGGCGACGGGTCATACCCATAAAGCCCAGCACGTACAGCGGCATGAATGCGACGAAGAAGCCGATGATCCAGAACCAGAAAGCACGGATGCCCCAGGTTTCGTTCAGCGTGAAGCCGAAAGCTTTCGGCCACCAGTAGGTCAGGCCAGCGAAGCAACCAAAGACCACACCGCCGATGATAACGTTATGGAAGTGCGCAATCAGGAACAGGCTGTTGTGCAGCACGAAGTCCGCACCCGGCACCGCCAGCAGAACGCCGGTCATACCGCCGACCGAGAAGGTCACGATAAAGCCGATGGTCCACATCATCGCTGAGTTGAAGACGATACGGCCCTGATACATGGTGAACAGCCAGTTGAAGATCTTCACCCCGGTAGGGATGGCGATGATCATCGTGGTAATACCGAAGAAGGCGTTGACGTTCGCGCCCGCACCCATGGTGAAGAAGTGGTGCAGCCAAACGATGAACGACAGGATGGTAATACACACGGTCGCCCACACCAGTGAGGTGTAACCGAACAGGCGTTTACGTGAGAAGGTCGCTGCAACTTCAGAGAACACACCGAAGACAGGCAGTACCAGGATGTACACTTCCGGGTGACCCCAGGCCCAAATCAGGTTGATGTACATCATCATGTTGCCGCCCATATCGTTGGTAAAGAAATGGGTGCCCAGATAGCGATCCAGGGTCAGCAGCGCGATGGTAACCGTCAGAATTGGGAACGAGGCGATAATCAGGATGTTGGCGCACAGAGATGCCCAGGTAAATACCGGCATCTTGAACATCGTCATTCCTGGTGCACGCATCTTGATGATGGTCACGAAGAAGTTAATACCGGTCAGTGTGGTACCAATACCGGAGAGCTGCAGCGCCCAAATCCAGTAATCGACACCTACGCCCGGACTGTACTCAATTCCCGAGAGCGGCGGATAGGCCAGCCAACCAGTCTGAGCAAACTCACCAACGCCCAGGGACAGGTTAACCAGAACCACACCAACAACGGTGAACCAGAAGCTCAGGTTGTTCAGGAACGGGAACGCTACGTCGCGCGCACCGATCTGCAGTGGAACCACCAGGTTCATCAGACCGATAACGAACGGCATCGCCACGAAGAAGATCATGATAACGCCGTGGGCGGTAAAGATCTGGTCGTAGTGATGCGGCGGTAGGAACCCAGCTTCCCCGGCCGAGGCCAGAACCTGCTGGCTACGCATCATCACGGCATCGGCAAAGCCACGCAGCAGCATGACGATAGCAACGATGACATACATGATGCCAAGACGTTTGTGGTCGACGGAGGTCAGCCACTCGTTCCATAGATAGGACCACTTACCAAAGTAAGTGATGGCCGCCAGGAGAGCGAGTCCCCCGACGATAATGGCAGCCACCGTAACCACGATAATGGGTTCGTGGTAGGGCACTGCATCCAGTGTCAGTTTTCCGAACATCGTATTCTTCCTCGGCCCCTTAGTGAGCGGATTCCGCGTGGCTCATGTCCATGCCTTCCATTCCTTCGTGCGATGCGTGTTCGCCTTCAGGTTTGGTCATGTCCATGCTCTTGCCGTGATCCATGAATTTGCTGGTCACTGCTTTAAACAAATCTGGTTTCACGCTGGAGAAGTACTCCACCTTGTTATATTCGCTCGGTGCAGCCAATTTCTCGAAGGTGGCCATGTCATCCATGGTGTTCGGAGATTGTTTCGCTTTCGCGACCCACTGATCGAATGCGGCACGATCCGGCGTAGCAATGGCTTTGAACTTCATTCCAGAGAAGCCCTGGCCGCTATAACTCGCAGAGATACCGTCGTAGATACCTGCTTCGTTAGCGATCAGATGCAGGTTGGTCTGCATACCGGCCATCGCGTAAATCTGGCTACCCAGACGCGGGATAAAGAAGGAGTTCATCACGGAGTTAGAGGTCACTTTGAACTGCACCGGAACGTTCGCCGGGAAGGCGATTTCGTTAACGGTAGCAATGCCCTGCTCCGGATAGATGAAGAACCATTTCCAGTCCATGGAAACCACTTCGATAGTGATTGGTTTCTCATCATGAGCCAGCGGTTTGCTCGGTTCTAAAGCGTGAGTGGTTTTCCAGGTCAGTACGGCGAGGAAGATGATGATAAGAATAGGCACGGTCCAGACCACAGCTTCCACTTTATTGGAGTGTGACCAGTTAGGGCTATACTTCGCATCTTTATTGCTCGCACGATACTTCCAGGCGAAACCAACGGCCATTAAGACGGCGGGAATCACGACGATCATCATCAGGCCGAAAGCCGTCAGAATCAGCGAACGCTGCTCCAGTCCAATCTGTCCTTTGGGGTCAAGTAGCGCAGAATCACAACCACTGAGTAATACAGTGCTAGCGATTAATGACAACCATCCCAAGTTTTTATTGTATTTCCTGAGTCTCATGTAACGACCTCAATTCCACGGGGTGTTGGTGGCGTTTAAAGTGTGGGGTCATTTTACGGGAAGGTTACATTACTGTAAACATCATTGGTGCTCTGTCAGTTATGTGTTACCGGGTTCTGCCGCACCTGTCACAGATGTTGCTAAATATGTCTATTTTCCGAGCAGAAAGCCCATTTGACGGGCGTTATAACGAAAGGGGGTATGGGGAAGGGGTTAAGATGGCAATTGGTATAACCATTGCTAAAAATATACAAATAATTAACAATTAATCATCAAATAATGGACAATTCAAAAACGAAAAATTAATTGGTCTGGTGCTGAATCGGTTAAAGAAATAAAGCATATTTTAGACGTTCCAATAATTTCCAGAATTCTAAAGCGCACAAAAGCACAAATATTTTTTTTACATACGATGCAAAAGTTATTATTACGCTTCGTGATTACAACGTAGTCTTCACATTTTTCGCTTATTTTATCGGAACTGCGTTTTACGCAGGGCAAGGTAGTCCAGCAGACAGCCGTAAATGATGCCGATAAAAGCAATCACAACCCCTATCTCGAGTACGATTCCGGACCACTCAATGGCGGTGAGATTCAGAGCATTTACCAGCAGTATCACCAGCCAGATCCCAAGCAGTGCGGCACCCAGCATCAACAGACGGAGAGCGAATTTGTAGGCGCCCGTATAGCTATCACGCGGCATAAATTGCTCGGTTCTCTGAGTATATTCCAGGGTCTGACGGCAGATAAGCAGCAGCAGAATGCCCGGAACGGCGGCGATCACCGAGAAGAGATAGAACGTCGGCCAGCCGTGCGCTTCGACAAACCAGCCGGCAATTGGCCCAACGTAGACACGGCCGACGGCGGACAGCGCCGACAGTAGCGCAAACTGGGTGGCAGAAAACGATTTATTACACAACGTCATCAGCAATGCGACGAATGCTGCCGTACCCATGCCGCCGCACAGATTTTCAAAGAAGACCGCGGCCGCCATCGAATAAATATGCTTATCTGTGACCGAAAGCGCCCAGTAGCCGGCGTTCGATACGCCCTGCAAAATGCCAAAAATCAGCAACGCGCGGAACAACGTCAGGCGCTGCATTAATACTCCGCCGTACAGCGCCCCGATAATAGTGGCAAACAGGCCGAGGGTTTTATTCACCATCCCGACCTGGCCGGCATCAAACCCTACGCCACGGATCAGAAAGGTGGTGGTCAGGCTCATGGCGAAGGCGTCGCCGAGCTTATACATCACGATGAGCAGCAGAATTAGCCACGCGTTGTTACGGCCGAAGAAATCTTTGAGCGGTTGTACCACCGCTTGCTCAAGGCTTTTCGGAACCGGGATAACGTCGCTCGGTTCGGGGGCCAGCAGCGTGGCGATAATGCACGGCACCAGCAGTGCCGCCATCAGCCAGTACATACCCTGCCAGCCCAGCCATTTATCGGCCAGCCATAGCGCGAGACCGCCGGAAACCAGCATCCCAAGGCGATAGCCCAGCACGCTAATCGCCGCGCCTGCACCGCGCTCTTCCGCTGGAAGCACATCGGTTTTCCAGGCATCGAAAACGATATCCTGCGAGGCGGAACAGAAGGCGATGATGACCGCCAGCGCCGCCATCCAGCGCAACTGCGTGGAGGGCTCAAGGAAGCCCATCGCGGCAATGGCGATAAGCAGTAAACATTGGGTCGTCAACAGCCAGCCGCGACGACGCCCTAAAAACGGCGGCGTGTAACGGTCCATGACCGGTGACCAGAGAAACTTAAAGACGTATGCCTGGCCGACAAGCGAGAAAAAGCCGATGGTTTTCAGATCGATATTTTCGACCGTCATCCACGCCTGCATCGTCCCTGAGGTCAGGGCGAGCGGTAAGCCGGAAGCAAAGCCAAGAATCAGCAGAATGGCTGATTTCGGTTGCTGAAAAATGCGGAGATAGTGACCAGACATAGTGTTCTACGTTCAGACCCGGCCTAAGCCGGGTCTGTGACGGGATTAGCGAGCGTTCTGCTTGATGAAATCGTGGATAGAGGTGTCCTGTGCCATATCGGCGATGGTATCGCCCAGCACGCTATCAACGGTATCGGAAATGTTCTTGTTGGAAGCCTGGAATGCGCCTTCAACGGAGTAGTTAGAACGGTAGTTTTTAGTCATCTTATTACCGTTAGCAGCGGTCGCGATAATCGCGATGTCGGCTTTGGTAGAGATGTTGTAACGCACGTTACCCTGGGAAACGTCGGCGTACAGCTGATTAACGATAATCTGCAGGTTAACCGCACCGTTCGGGCCAATCATGTAGCCGCGCGCGGTCATCTGTTTTTCCAGCACTTCCTGCATCAGGAAACGCAGGTCGCGGGAAGCGGTCAGGGTAACCAACTGGTTGTTACGGGTGACTTTTGCCAGCGCCTGATCCTGACGCTGGTCAGCGCCGGTGATGCTAACGGTCACGCCCATAAGGCTTGGATCCTGTTGAGGCAGGGTGATTTTTGGCGACACTTCAACCGTGGTCGGAGGCGTTGCGCATCCAGCCAGCATAAACAGTGCTACCAGTGGGAAGAGGATTTTTTTTAACATATTAGGGGTCTCAAACGCATTGTTTACTGAAAATTCCCGCCATCATAACATCGCCATCGGTCAGGGGAAGTAGGCAATGCATGTAATTTCATCGTGTTGGTCTTTTTCTCCGCACCCGGACAATCTACGACGGGATTTCGGATGAGAAGCGATTGTAAAAGGCGTTAACTTCATCTACTTGACAAATAAAAGGGTGCGAAAGCTAATTTTTTGTTGCCTTCCTGTAATGGAATCAGTAAAAGCGGCTAACATTTAAAGGGATAGGCGGCACCTTAACGTTGTCGGAGGAGTAATATCATGATGATGCGTGAACAAATCGAAGAAAAACTGAGGGCAGCGTTTGAACCTGTTTTCCTGGAAGTTGTAGACGAAAGCTACCGCCACAACGTACCGGCCGGCTCTGAGAGCCACTTTAAAGTTGTGCTGGTAAGCGATAAGTTTACCGGGGAACGTTTTCTGAATCGTCATCGGATGATCTACGGAACGCTAACAGAGGAGTTTGCCTCCACCGTCCACGCGCTGGCATTGCATACTTATACGCGAAAAGAGTGGGAAGGTTTGCAAGATACCGTCATTACCTCACCGCCATGCCGCGGAGCGGGTACTATCGCGTAGAAAAGGCATTTGCAACACGGAACTTTTCCAGTATGTTGCGTACAGATTATGAGAAAACGGCCTGCGGGCCGTTTTGTTTTGTCTGAATTTTGAGCTATTTCGACAGCGTTCAGACAAAAATTAGCCGGGAATTGTGAAAAATGCCGCAGCAACGCGTGATAACCGTTCTCGACTCATAAAAGTGATGCCGCTATAATGCTGCGTCTTATTTTTCGGAATGTCTTCGGGATGATTCTGACGACAGGGAATGTGATTGATTACGAGAGCATCCCAGGTCCGCAACGCCAGCTTTTCGAGCTTGCGGAGTAGAGTTGACCGAGCACTGTGATTTTTTTGAGGTAACAAGATGCAAGTTTCAGTTGAAACCACTCAGGGCCTTGGCCGCCGTGTAACGATTACTATCGCTGCTGACAGCATCGAGACCGCTGTAAAAAGCGAGCTGGTCAACGTAGCGAAAAAAGTACGCATTGACGGTTTCCGTAAAGGTAAAGTACCGATGAATGTTGTTGCTCAGCGTTATGGCGCTTCCGTGCGTCAGGACGTTCTGGGTGACCTGATGAGCCGCAACTTCGTTGACGCGATCATCAAAGAGAAGATCAATCCAGCTGGTGCGCCTAACTATGTTCCAGGTGAATACAAGCTGGGTGAAGACTTCACCTACGCAGTAGAATTCGAAGTGTACCCAGAAGTTGAACTGCAGGGTCTGGACGCTATCGAAGTTGAAAAACCAGTGGTTGAAGTGACCGAAGCTGACGTTGACGGCATGCTGGACACTCTGCGTAAGCAGCAGGCAACCTGGAAAGACAAAGACGGCGTTGTTGACGCTGAAGACCGTGTTACCGTTGACTTCTCCGGCTCCGTAGACGGCGAAGAATTCGAAGGCGGCAAAGCGACTGATTTCGTACTGGCAATGGGCCAGGGTCGTATGATCCCAGGCTTTGAAGACGGTATCAAAGGTCACAAAGCAGGCGAAGAATTCGTTATCGACGTCACCTTCCCAGAAGAATACCACGCAGAAAACCTGAAAGGTAAAGCGGCTAAATTCGCGATTACCCTGAAGAAAGTTGAAGAGCGTGAACTGCCAGAACTGACTGCAGAATTCATCAAACGTTTCGGCGTTGAAGATGGTTCCGTTGAAGGCCTGCGCGCTGAAGTGCGTAAAAACATGGAACGCGAACTGAAAGGCGCAGTGCGTAACCGCGTTAAATCTCAGGCAATCGAAGGTCTGGTAAAAGCGAACGAAATCGACGTTCCTGCTGCCCTGATCGACAGCGAAATCGACGTTCTGCGTCGTCAGGCTGCACAGCGTTTCGGTGGCAACCAGCAGCAAGCGATGGAACTGCCTCGCGAACTGTTCGAAGAGCAGGCGAAACGCCGCGTAGTGGTTGGCCTGCTGCTGGGCGAAGTGATTCGTACCCACGAGCTGAAAGCTGACGAAGCACGCGTTGCTACCCTGATCGAAGAAATGGCTTCCGCCTACGAAGATCCGAAAGAAGTTATTGAATTCTACAGCAAAAACAAAGAGCTGATGGAAAACATGCGCAGTGTCGCTCTGGAAGAACAGGCTGTTGAAGCGGTTCTGGAAAAAGCGAAAGTGACTGAAAAAGCAACTTCCTTCAACGAACTGATGAACCAGCAGGCGTAATCTCGCTTCCCGGTTTACGGTTTTGAGAAAAACCCGTTGCCTTTTGGTGACGGGTTTTTTTATTGCAGTAATAACCAAAGCTTGCGTGATAAAACGGCTTTTCGGTGTTAGCGTATCAACAAAATATTGTTATGCTTGAAATAGGGTAAGATCGTACCCATTACTGAGGGAACGAATCACTCGCCGCATCTCTATAATTAGCAAGCTGTGGCTATTTTATTTATTATCCAGGAGACGGAAATGTCATACAGTGGCGAACGAGATAATTTTGCACCCCACATGGCCCTGGTGCCGATGGTCATTGAACAGACCTCACGTGGCGAACGTTCTTTTGATATCTACTCCCGTCTGCTTAAAGAGCGCGTAATCTTTCTGACCGGTCAGGTCGAAGACCACATGGCTAACCTGATTGTGGCGCAAATGCTGTTTCTGGAAGCGGAAAACCCGGAAAAAGACATTTATCTGTACATCAACTCCCCAGGCGGCGTGATTACAGCAGGGATGTCTATTTATGACACCATGCAGTTCATCAAGCCGGATGTCAGCACCATCTGTATGGGGCAAGCGGCATCGATGGGCGCGTTCCTGCTGACGGCAGGCGCAAAAGGTAAGCGCTTCTGCTTACCAAACTCCCGCGTAATGATTCACCAGCCGCTGGGCGGTTATCAGGGCCAGGCGACGGATATCGAAATCCACGCCCGTGAGATCCTGAAGGTGAAAGGACGCATGAATGAGCTTATGGCGCACCATACTGGCAAATCTCTGGAGCAGATTGAGAGCGACACTGAACGTGACCGCTTCCTGTCTGCTTCTGAAGCCGTCGAGTATGGCCTGGTTGACTCAATTTTGAGCCAACGTAACTAATGTCATGACGGCACGTGCCGCTGCACGGTATATAATACTAAGGGCGGCACAACGCTTGCGTAGCAGCTTGCGCTTAAGAATGGCATTTGCGTCGTCATATGCGGCACAAAGAACTTAAAAAGAGGTTTTGACTCATGACAGATAAACGCAAAGATGGCTCGGGCAAACTGTTGTACTGCTCTTTTTGCGGCAAAAGCCAGCACGAAGTGCGTAAGCTCATCGCCGGCCCATCCGTGTATATCTGCGACGAATGCGTCGACTTATGTAACGACATCATTCGCGAAGAGATTAAAGAAGTGGCGCCGCATCGTGAACGCAGTGCTCTGCCGACGCCACACGAAATTCGCCACCACTTAGATGACTACGTTATCGGGCAGGAACAGGCGAAAAAGGTGCTGGCCGTTGCGGTCTACAACCACTACAAACGTCTGCGTAACGGTGATACTAACAACGGCGTTGAGCTCGGCAAAAGTAACATTCTGCTGATTGGCCCAACCGGTTCCGGTAAAACCCTGCTGGCCGAAACGCTGGCACGCCTGCTGGACGTTCCGTTCACTATGGCCGATGCAACCACCCTGACCGAAGCAGGTTACGTGGGTGAAGACGTTGAAAACATTATTCAAAAGCTGCTGCAGAAGTGCGACTACGACGTACAGAAAGCACAGCGCGGTATTGTTTATATCGATGAAATCGACAAGATTTCTCGTAAGTCTGACAACCCGTCGATTACCCGTGACGTGTCCGGCGAAGGTGTACAGCAGGCACTGCTGAAGCTGATTGAAGGTACCGTGGCGGCCGTTCCGCCACAGGGTGGCCGTAAGCATCCGCAGCAAGAGTTCCTGCAGGTTGATACCTCGAAGATCCTCTTTATCTGCGGCGGCGCGTTTGCCGGTCTGGATAAAGTGATCGGCAACCGCGTTGAAACCGGTTCGGGTATTGGCTTTGGCGCAACGGTGAAATCCAAAACGGATAAAGCCAGCGAAGGCGAACTGCTGACTCAGGTTGAGCCAGAAGATCTGATCAAATTTGGTCTGATCCCTGAGTTCATCGGCCGTCTGCCGGTGGTTGCAACGCTGACTGAACTGAGCGAAGAAGCGCTGATTCAGATCCTCAAAGAGCCGAAAAACGCCCTGACTAAGCAGTATCAGGCGCTGTTTAACCTCGAAGGTGTGGATCTGGAATTCCGTGACGAAGCGCTGGACGCTATCGCCAAGAAAGCGATGGCGCGTAAAACCGGTGCTCGTGGTCTGCGTTCCATCGTAGAAGCCGCTCTGCTTGAAACCATGTACGATCTGCCTTCTATGGAAGACGTCGAGAAAGTGGTTATCGACGAGTCGGTGATTGCCGGTCAAAGCGAACCGCTGCTGATTTACGGCAAGCCGGAAGCGCAGCAGGCATCTGGCGAATAATTCACCAGATCATACAATCAGTTAATCAAAAAGGGGGGATTTTATCTCCCCTTTTATTTTTCCGTATTCATGGCGTTGAATGTGTGGAATACATCCCCATATACTGGTTACATGTTAATGGTTGTGTGAAGCACAGTCGCATGACCAGTTTACCTGGCGGACACTAAACTAAGAGAGAGCTCTATGAATCCTGAGCGTTCTGAACGCATTGAAATCCCCGTATTGCCGTTGCGCGATGTGGTGGTTTATCCGCACATGGTCATCCCCTTATTTGTAGGGCGGGAAAAATCTATCCGTTGTCTGGAAGCGGCCATGGATCATGATAAAAAAATCATGCTGGTCGCGCAGAAAGATGCTTCAACGGATGAGCCGGGTGTAAACGATCTTTTCACCGTCGGGACCGTGGCCTCTATTTTACAAATGCTGAAGCTGCCTGATGGTACGGTCAAAGTACTGGTCGAAGGGCTGCAGCGTGCGCGTATCTCTACGCTCTCTGATAACGGCGAACACTTCTCCGCGAAAGCAGAGTACCTGGAATCGCCGGCCATTGAAGAGCGCGAGCAGGAAGTACTGGTACGCACCGCAATCGGTCAGTTTGAAGGCTATATCAAGCTGAACAAGAAAATTCCACCAGAAGTGCTGACGTCGCTGAACAGTATCGACGACCCTGCACGTCTGGCGGATACCATCGCGGCCCACATGCCGCTGAAGCTGGCAGATAAACAGTCCGTGCTCGAGATGTCCGACATCAACGAGCGTCTGGAATATCTGATGGCGATGATGGAGTCAGAAATCGATCTGCTGCAGGTTGAGAAGCGCATTCGCAACCGCGTGAAAAAGCAGATGGAAAAATCTCAGCGCGAGT
The DNA here is from genome assembly GCF_046569695.1 of Kluyvera sp. 142486. NCBI lineage: Bacteria > Pseudomonadati > Pseudomonadota > Gammaproteobacteria > Enterobacterales > Enterobacteriaceae > Kluyvera > Kluyvera sp. 142486. The sequence goes on along the minus strand of NZ_JBKHUI010000002.1, from coordinate 152,404 downwards.
ACTATCTGAACGAGCAAATGAAAGCCATTCAGAAAGAACTCGGCGAGATGGACGAAGTTCCTGACGAAAACGAAGCGTTGAAGCGTAAGATCGACGCGGCGAAAATGCCGAAAGAGGCGAAAGAGAAAACCGAAGCCGAACTGCAGAAGCTGAAAATGATGTCTCCGATGTCAGCTGAAGCGACCGTGGTTCGCGGTTATATCGACTGGATGGTGCAGGTGCCGTGGAATACGCGCAGCAAGGTCAAAAAAGACCTTCGCCAGGCGCAGGAAATTCTCGATACCGACCATTACGGCCTTGAGCGCGTCAAAGACCGCATTCTTGAGTATCTCGCGGTTCAAAGCCGTGTGAACAAGCTGAAAGGGCCAATCCTGTGCCTGGTAGGGCCTCCTGGCGTGGGTAAAACCTCTCTGGGGCAGTCCATTGCTCAAGCGACAGGACGTAAATACGTTCGTATGGCGCTGGGCGGCGTGCGTGACGAAGCGGAAATCCGCGGTCACCGTCGTACCTACATCGGCTCTATGCCGGGTAAACTGATCCAGAAAATGGCCAAAGTGGGCGTTAAAAACCCGCTGTTCCTGCTTGATGAAATCGACAAAATGTCTTCGGACATGCGCGGTGACCCGGCCTCTGCTCTGCTGGAAGTACTTGATCCAGAACAGAACGTAGCGTTCAGCGATCACTACCTGGAAGTGGATTACGATCTCAGCGACGTGATGTTCGTAGCGACCTCGAACTCCATGAACATTCCAGCGCCGCTGCTGGATCGTATGGAAGTGATCCGTCTGTCCGGTTATACCGAAGATGAGAAGCTGAACATTGCTAAACGTCACCTGCTTCCGAAGCAGATTGAACGTAATGCGCTGAAAAAAGGCGAGCTGACGGTTGATGACAGCGCGATTGTTGGCATCATTCGTTACTACACCCGTGAAGCGGGCGTCCGTAGCCTGGAACGTGAAATTTCGAAACTGTGCCGTAAAGCGGTTAAACAGCTGCTGCTGGATAAAGAGCTGAAGCACATCGATATTAACGGCGACAACCTGCACGATTATCTCGGTATTCAGCGCTTCGACTATGGTCGCGCGGATGAAGAAAACCGCGTTGGTCAGGTCACCGGCCTGGCGTGGACGGAAGTGGGCGGCGATCTGCTGACCATTGAAACCGCCTGCGTACCGGGTAAAGGCAAGCTGACCTACACCGGCTCTCTGGGTGAAGTGATGCAGGAGTCCATTCAGGCTGCGCTGACCGTGGTGCGTGCGCGTGCAGAAAAACTGGGTATCAACCCAGATTTCTACGAAAAACGCGACATTCACGTTCACGTACCGGAAGGGGCAACGCCGAAAGACGGTCCAAGTGCGGGTATCGCGATGTGCACTGCGTTGGTTTCCTGTCTGACCGGTAACCCGGTGCGCGCAGACGTGGCGATGACAGGGGAAATTACCCTGCGTGGCCTGGTTCTGCCAATCGGTGGTCTGAAGGAAAAACTGCTCGCGGCGCACCGCGGTGGTATTAAGACTGTTCTGATTCCTGATGAGAACAAACGCGATCTGGAAGAGATTCCGGACAACGTTCTGGCCGATCTGGAGATTCATCCGGTTAAGCGCATTGAGGAAGTTCTGACGCTGGCGCTGCAAAATGAGCCATCTGGCATGCAGGTTGTAAGCGCAAAATAGTGACCTCGCGCAAAGAGCGTTAATAAAAACAGGGCTGGCAAGCGTAAACTGACTTGCCAGCCTTTTTTTGTCTCGCTAATTTAGACGGCTGGCAGGTGTGTCGATGACGACGGGTGTTGTAAGGGCATGGGAGTCCTGATATAACTGCTCCGCGATTGCATCGTGAAGGATTCAGGTGCGATATAAATAATAAAGAGAGGAAGAGAACAGTGAATAAATCTCAACTGATTGACAAAATTGCTGCTGGCGCGGATATCTCCAAAGCTGCAGCTGGACGTGCGTTAGATGCTTTAATTGCTTCTGTTACTGAATCTCTGCAGGCCGGGGATGATGTTGCACTGGTAGGTTTTGGTACCTTTGCTGTTAAAGAGCGTGCTGCCCGTACTGGCCGTAACCCTCAGACCGGTAAAGAGATCACTATCGCCGCTGCTAAAGTACCAGCGTTCCGTGCAGGTAAAGCACTGAAAGACGCGGTAAACTGATCGCTTTCCCGCGTAGGGAATGTGGCACAGTACAAGGGCGCATCATCTGATGTGCCTTTTTTTTATGGCTTATTGTGTACTTTTAAGCGTTTATATTCGGTGTCATGCTGACAAGCGCCCCGGTTTCTTGTCAAAATAGCGGCCACACGTGCTATGCTGCACGAGGTATTTGTCACCTACAGCGGAGTGTTGTTACACCATGATGGACAATTTACGCACGGCAGCCAACAGCGTCGTGATCAAAGTCATTTTCGGGCTCATTATCGTGTCGTTCATTTTGACCGGCGTGAGTGGTTACCTGATCGGCGGTAACAATAATTTTGCCGCGAAAGTAAATGGCCAGGAAATTGGCCGCGGCCAGTTTGAAAATGCCGTTGCTAGCGAGCGTAACCGCATGCAGCAGCAGCTTGGCGACCAGTACTCAGAGCTGGCGGCCAACGAAAACTACATCAAAACGATGCGTCAGCAGGTGCTGAACCGCCTTATCGACGAATCGCTGCTGGATCAGTACGCGAAGACCTTAGGTCTTAGCATCAGCGATGAGCAGGTGCGTAAAGCGATTTTCGCCACCCCAGCTTTCCAGACCGACGGCAAATTTGATAACACCCGCTACAACGCGCTGGTGAATCAGATGGGCATGACGGCAGATCAATACGCGCAGGCCCTGCGTAACCAACTGACGACCCAACAGCTGATTAACGCCGTTGCTGGTACCGACTTTATGCTGCCAGGTGAAACCGACCAACTGGCTGAACTGGTTGCGCAGCAGCGTCTGGTTCGTGAAGCGACGATCGACGTGAATGCGCTGGCGGCAAAGCAGCAGGTTTCCGATCAGGAAGTCTCTAGCTACTACGAGCAGAACAAGAGCCAGTTTGTGGCGCCGGAGCAGTTCCGCGTGAGCTATATCAAGCTGGACGCGACCTCCATGAGCGAGCCTGTCACTGACGACGAAATTCAGTCCTACTACGACCAGCATCAGGATCAGTTCACTCAGCCACAGCGCGACCGCTACAGCGTGATTCAGACCAAAACTGAAGCTGATGCGAAAGCGGTACTGGACGCCTTGAACAAAGGCGCGGACTTCGCTGCACTGGCAAAAGAGAAATCGGCTGACATCATCTCCGCACGTAACGGCGGTGATATGGGTTGGCTGGAAGCCTCTACTACGCCTGACGAGCTGAAAAATGCCGGCCTGAAAGAAAAAGGCCAGCTGTCTGGCGTGATCAAGTCCTCCGTGGGCTTCCTGGTTGCGCGTCTTGACGACGTTCAGGCAGCGCAGGTGAAACCGCTGGCTGACGTGCGCAAAGAGATTGCGGACAAAGTGAAGCAGGAAAAATCTCTCGACGCTTACTATGCACTGCAGCAGAAAGTGAGCGATGCGGCAAGCAACGACAACGAATCTCTGGCAGGTGCAGAGCAGGCGGCTGGCGTGAAAGCGGTTGAGACCGGTTGGTTTGACCGTAATAGCCTGCCGGCCGAGCTGAACTTCAAGCCGGTATCTGACGCTATCTTCAACGGTGGTCTGGTTGGTGAGAACGGCATGCCGGGCAGCAACTCTGACATTATCACCGTTGACGGTGACCGTGCCTTCGTCATTCGCGTGAGCGAGCACAAAGCCGAAGCGGTGAAACCGCTGGTGGAAGTGAAAGCGCAAGTGACCGATATCGTTAAGCACAACAAAGCAGAACAGCAGGCTAAACTGGATGCTGAAAAACTGCTGGTGGCGTTGAAGGACGGTAAAGGCGATGACGCAATGAAAGCCGCAGGCCTGACCTTTAGCGCCAGCAAGACCCTGAGCCGTGCCGGTCAGGATCCGTTGAGCCAGGCCGCCTTCGCACTGCCGCTGCCGCAGAAAGATAAACCAAGCTACGGTATCGGCAACGATATGCAGGGCAACGTGGTTCTGCTGGCGCTGGACGAAGTGAAAGCGGGCGAAATGCCGGAAGCGCAGAAGAAAGCGATGGTTCAGGGCATTACCCAGAACAATGCGCAAATCGCCTTCGAAGCGATGATGAACAACCTGCGTAAATCCGCGAAGATTAAGCTCGGCGACATCATCGACCAGCAGTAATAATCGGAATTCGCTTCGCATAATTTTGTAATGCGATGTACATATCAAAGGCCGCTTTCGCGGCCTTTTCCACATTTGAAATCTGCCTTTTGAACCGTCTCGCGCTAACCGTTATGGTGCTTTCGCTATCAATCAACAAGGAGAAATCAAGATGAAACGTGGAATCAAAATGTCTGTTATGGCGGCGGTACTGGCGTGTGCGGGGATGAGTTTTAGCGTTCAGGCGGCAGCGCCTGCTGTGGCGAAAACGCAGGCGTCGCAGACAAAAGCCAGTGCGGATACCACAGAGCAGGTGAAAGCCGTGCCTGCCACTAAAGCGGTGGAGGATGAAGGCACCAGGGTCAGCATTAATACCGCGTCGGCAGAGGCGTTAGCGCAGGCGATGAACGGCGTAGGGTTGAAAAAGGCGCAGGCTATTGTCAGCTACCGTGAAGAGTACGGCCCGTTCAAAACGGTGGACGATCTCAAGCAAGTGCCGGGAATGGGTAGCTCGCTCGTTGAGCGTAATCTGGCGCACCTCACGCTTTAATTTGCATCAGGTGTTTGCACTCGTCTGAAAATTTGCCAGACTAAAGAGGTCATACCAGTGGTGTGACCTCTGACTCTATTTAAAAACAAAATAATAAGGCTATGGCGCTATGCAGACACAAATCAAAGTTCGCGGTTATCACCTGGACGTCTACCAGCACGTTAACAACGCTCGCTATCTGGAGTTTCTCGAGGAGGCCCGCTGGGATGGGCTGGAGAGCAGCGCGGGGTTCCAGTGGATGAGCGCGAACCACATCGCTTTTGTGGTGGTGAACATCAATATTAATTATCGCCGCCCGGCGGTGCTGGGCGATCTGTTAACGGTGTCCAGCAAGGTGCAGCAATTGAACGGTAAAAGCGGTGTGTTAAGTCAGGTAGTAACGCTGGAGCCCGAAGGGCAGGTGGTTGCCGACGCGCTGATTACCTTCGTCTGTATCGATTTGAAAACGCAGAAGGCGCTGGCGCTGGAAGGGGAGTTGCGGGAGCATCTGGAAGCGATGGTTGAGTAATGTGCTTGTCCCGGGGGCGGCGTAAACGCCTTGCCCGGGCTACATGACATGACGGTAGCCCGGGCGAGCGCAAGCGACCCCGAGATTGTCTCCAGACTTATTTCAGCCCGGTCTTCTGCTTCATCATCGCCATCACCCCTGGCTTATCCGCCAGATAATGATTCAGCCCGTTTGCCCGCAGATTACAGGCCGCACAGTGGCCGCAGCCATTGCCTTTAATGCCGTTGTAGCAGGTGAGCGTTTCGTTACGCACCAGTTCCAGCTTGCCCCAGTAGTCCGCCAGCGCCCAGGTCTGGGCTTTGTCGAGCCACATCAGCGGCGTTTCAAAGCGAATGTCTTTTGCCATGCCCAGGCTAACCGCATGGTTCAGCGCCTTCACAAACTCATCGCGGCAGTCCGGATAACCAGAGAAGTCGGTTTCACATACGCCGGTAATAACAGCTTCGGCTTTTACCTGATAGGCATAAATAGCCGCCAGCGTCAGGAACAGAATATTGCGCCCTGGCACGAAGGTATTCGGAATACCGTCAGCATCTGGTTCGTAGTCCGGTACGGGAATGCTGTCACGGGTCAGGCTGCTGACCGCCAGTTCATTGAGCAGGGTGACGTCTAGCACCTTATGCGCGCGAGCGCCCAGCGTTAAGGCCAGTTCACGGGCAACGTCAATTTCAGCGCGATGGCGCTGGCCATAATCAAACGTGACGCAGTGAACTTCATCATATTGATGCAGCGCCTGCACCAGGCATGTTGTGGAATCTTGTCCACCGCTAAAGACGACAACGGCACGTTTCATGGCTTTTCCTGTCAGTAACTCTAAAAGCCGCTATGGTAACGCCTGCGGCGCGTGGCGACCAGCTTCTTCACCGCGTGGTCGGCGGTAACCAGGCGGCGGAAAAGTCAAACCAGCCGCGCGCGTTCAGGCGAATGCCGTTGACCCCCGGCGGTGCGCTGACCTGATACTGGTAGTTGAACAGCGGCGTCAACATCGCTTCACTCATCAGGCGGGTAAAAATAGCCTTCAGGGCGGCGATGCGCTGAGTATCATCCGACAGCGATTGCGCTTCATCCAGCGCCAGGTGAACGCGACGGGACTGTGACTCGGTAAACAGCGCGGGCCATAGCGCATCGCAGCGAAGCCACTGCTCCAGCGCGTATTCCGGCATTTCGCCAATCAGGCGGTCGCCCATAAACAGGTCCGCCTGCGGCAGGTCCGGACAACCGGTCCAGCTTTTTGCATCATAGAAAATCACCGTCAGGTCACAGCCAAGCTGCGCCAGCGCGGTTTTGAGCTCTTCGGCCATGGTGTGCAGTTCCACCGGCAGATGGTAGAGAAGCGTCAGATGGGACGGCAGGGCAACGTCGGGCGCGTCTTTTGGTAGCGGGATATCCCAGCCGGGCAGCATCTCTTCGCTCGGGGTAATCAGGTTTTCCCCGAGCGGCAGGCTTTGCAGTAGGCCGGAACGATGAATCAGCCCGATGATCCGCTGAGCCTGCGCGCTGCTCAGGTGTTGGCTCTGACGCAGCGCCAGATAGCAGAATCCAAGGCTGATGCTGTGACTGACCAGTCTGAGCTCGCCAAGCTCCTCTGGTTTGCCAATGGCAATCTGCACCGGGTGCTGACAGCTGGTCCCCAATCCCTGCTCGAAAAGCTGTGGGGTGATCCAGTATTCAATAGCCTGCAGCAGCGGGTGGCCCTGGTGAAAGCGATGATGGCTCTCAATACGCACCAGTTCCGGTTCAAAAATTTTCAGCATAAACGGGCCGGTACCCAGCGACGGTTCGTCCGGATGTGCCAGCACGCTACAGTAGCTTGCCAGCCGGTGCGGTAGCCAATAGTCCGGGTGATGGAGCGTAAAGGTCAGACACTGCGGGTGCGTTTGGGTAATGGCTTTCACGCTGGAAAAAAGCTTCGCCAGTTCGGGCAACTCCAGCAGCATCAGCAATCGTCGGCGAAGCTGCTCGGTCTCAACGGTATCGCCGTTGTGCCAGTGCAGGGTCGAACGAATATAAAACTGCCAGCACAACCCATCGTCTGAAACCGACCAGTGGTGCGCCAGGTCTCCCTGCGGCTGTGAGGCTTCATGGTTAAAGCGAGTCAGGCCGGAGTATATCTGTCCGGCAAGGTGCTGCTCGGCGCGACCAGCCAGGAAGCCGGGATGCAGTGGCTCCAGCGGACGGTAGTAAGGGATACGCAGCGTTGGCGTATTGTTTTGCCACTGGCCGCCGAGAAACGGGTGCAGCAGCGCCCGCAGCTCAACCGGGGCAATCTGCGCCAGCTCCAGCGCGTTATGCTGTTCACCGCGGTTCAATGCCGTTTCCATCATCTCATTACGCAGCGTTTCCGGCGCAGTGTGGAATCGTAACAGCCCGCGCTTGCCGCGCCCTGACTGTGCCTGCCAGCTAAGCCAGCCCGCCTCTTGTGCCTGACGCAGCAGGGTACGCACGTGGCGCTCGCTGCAAAAACAGCGGGCGGCCAGTTCGGCGATGGTGGCCTGCTGATCTTCTCCCTGCGACGGTTGCCACAGGCGCTGGAACTGATTTAAACGATTTAACTGGCGCATATAAACCCGGAACAATAAATATCAACTATTCAGTATTACTTCCGTATATCCCAGCCGATACTACGTGGCAAGAGAGAGCGATCACAGGCGGGATAAAAGATGGCAAGACTGGCAGCATTTGATATGGATGGCACCCTTTTGATGCCGGACCATCGTTTAGGCGAGAGAACCGTGGCGGTACTGAAGCGCCTGCGCGAACGAAATATCACGCTGACCTTTGCCACCGGTCGTCACGTGCTGGAAATGCGTCCGCTGGTGGAGAAACTGTCGCTGAATGCCTTCCTGATAACCGGCAACGGTACGCGTATTCATACCCAGCAGGGTGAAGTGCTGCATCGTAGCGATCTCGCGCCGGAGGTGGCGGAAGAGGTGCTGCATACCCACTGGGATACGCAGGCCAGCATGCATGTCTTTAACGATAGCGGCTGGTTTACCGGTCGTGAAATTCCGGAAATGCTCAAGGCGCACGTTTATAGCGGTTTCCGCTATCAGCTTCGTGACCTGCGCATGATGCCGGCGCATCAGGTGACGAAGGTCTGCTTCTGCGGCGATCACGACGATCTCTGTCGTCTGCGAATTCAGCTAGTCGAAGCGTTCGATAAGCGTGCTGATATCTGCTTCTCCGCCGTTGACTGTCTGGAAGTCCTACCGCTTGGCAGTAATAAAGGCGCGGCGCTGTCGGTGCTGAGTCGTCACTTGGGCGTGGGCATGGATGAGTGCATGGCCTTTGGCGATGCGATGAACGACCGTGAAATGCTGGGGCTCGTAGGGCGCGGCGTGATCATGGGGAATGCGATGGGGCAGCTGAAAGCGGCGTTACCCCATCTACCAATTATCGGGAACTGCAAAAACCAGGCGGTTTCTCACTATTTAGCTCATTGGCTGGACACACCTAATCTTCCTTATTCCCCCGAATAGAGAGACCTTCCAGCAAGCCAGGCTCAGTTGATGCCTGGCTTTTTTTATTTCCCGAGCAGCGTGTTGATTGCCTGATGCCACGGTGCGGTGTCGCCAATATTATTCGCCACCCATTGAGGGTTGTAATAGGTATCGAGGTAGCGCTCGCCGCTGTCGCACAGCAGGGTCACGATAGACCCGGTTTTCCCTTCATCACGCATTTTCGCGGCCAGTTGCAGCGCACCCCACATATTCGTCCCGGTAGATGCGCCGACCTTACGGCCAAGCTGCGTTTCCAGCCACTGGGCGGTGGCGACGCTTGCGGCATCCGGCACCCGCAGCATGCTATCCACCACGTCAGGAATAAACGACGGCTCGACGCGCGGGCGGCCAATACCTTCAATTTTGCTGCCGACGTTGCCGCGAAGATTTACATCGCGGTGCTGCCAGTAGTCCATAAACACGGAGTTCTCCGGGTCCACCACCATCAGCTGCGTTTCATAGCCCTGACAGCGAATGTAGCGGCCAATGGTAGCTGAGGTGCCGCCGGTACCCGCGCTCATCACCACCCACGCTGGTACCGGGTTGGGTTCGTGCGACATCTGGCGGAAAATGCTGTCGGCAATGTTGTTGTTGCCGCGCCAGTCGGTGGCGCGTTCGGCGTAGGTGAACTGATCCATATAGTGGCCGTTCAGCTCGCGGGCCAGCGTTTCAGAAGCTGCGTAGATTTCACACGCGCTTTCGACAAAGTGGCAGCGGCCGCCGTAAAACTCAATCTGCTCAACCTTACGTTTTGCCGTGCAGGAAGGCATCACCGCAATAAACGGCAGGCCGAGCAGGCGAGCGAAGTAGGCTTCGGAAACCGCCGTTGACCCGGACGACGATTCAATAATGGTGGTGCCCTCTTTGATCCAGCCATTGCACAGACCGTAAAGGAACAGCGAGCGCGCCAGACGGTGCTTGAGGCTGCCGGTCGGGTGCGTGCTTTCATCTTTCAGGTAGAGCTGGATGCCGGGAAAGGCAGGCAGCGCCAGGCGGATTAAATGCGTGTCGGCGCTGCGTTGGTAGTCGGCGTTAATTTCGCTGATGGCGTGTTTGACCCAGGTGCTGTTCATCATTATTTTCCGTTTGTCATTTTGTGCCTAGCTTAGCGAAAAGTGCAGAAAAATTTGTTGCCATCTAGCCTTTAAAATAGAATTAAGAGAGAAAAATATTCTCCCGGTGACCGAAATGTTAGATAAAATTGACCGAAAGCTGTTGGCCCTACTACAAAATGACTGCACGCTCTCTTTGCAGGCGTTAGCAGATGCCGTTAATCTGACCACCACACCGTGCTGGAAACGACTAAAACGTCTGGAAGATGACGGTATACTGCTTGGCCGCGTCGCCTTACTGGATGCGGAAAAGCTTGGGCTTGGGTTAACGGCGTTTGTGCTGATAAAGACCCAGCACCACAGCAGCGATTGGTACAGCCTTTTTGTGAGCGAAGTGACGCAAATGCCCGAAGTGTTGGGCTTCTGGCGCATGGCCGGGGAGTATGACTACCTGATGCGCGTCCAGGTGGCGGACATGAAACGCTACGATGACTTTTATAAAAGCCTGGTGAACCGCGTCCCCGGACTGTCGGATGTCACCTCAAGCTTTGCGATGGAACAGATTAAATACACCACTGCTCTCCCCATCGAATAATACTTTTTCTGGGATTTTCTCTTCGCCCGTCGAGCTGCCAGGGCGGCAGCGCAGGACGAAGAGAATCGACGTTCAGGATTTTACCGCGTGCGATTATTTGCTCAACTAAGTTGGTACTTCCGCCGGGAATTGCGGCGCTATCTCGGCGCTGTCGCCTTGCTGATTATCATCGCCATACTCCAGCTCATCCCGCCGAAAGTGGTCGGGATCGTGGTGGATGGCGTGACACAACACCACTTCACTGCCGGGAAGGTGATGATGTGGCTCGGCACCATGGTACTGATTGCCGTGGTGGTCTACCTGCTGCGCTACGTCTGGCGCGTACTGCTGTTCGGTGCCTCCTATCAGTTGGCGGTCGAACTGCGTGAAGATTTCTACCGTCAGCTAAGCCGTCAGCATCCGGAATTCTACCTGCGTCACCGCACCGGCGACCTGATGGCCCGCGCCACCAACGATGTAGACCGCGTGGTATTTGCCGCCGGGGAGGGGGTGCTGACGCTGGTGGACTCATTGGTGATGGGCTGCGCGGTGCTGATTGTGATGTCTACGCAGCTTAGCTGGCAGTTAACTCTGTTGGCGCTGCTGCCGATGCCCATCATGGCGCTGGTTATCCATCGTTACGGCAACCTGCTGCACGAGCGCTTCAAAGTGGCGCAGGCAGCGTTCTCCAGCCTCAACGACCGCACCCAGGAGAGCCTGACCAGCATCCGCATGATCAAAGCCTTTGGCCTTGAGGACCGTCAGTCCGCCCAGTTTGCCGCCGATGCGGCGGACACCGGGGTGAAGAACATGCGCGTGGCGCGCATTGATGCCCGTTTTGACCCAACGATTTACATTGCCATTGGGATGGCTAACCTGCTGGCGATTGCCGGCGGCAGCTGGATGGTGATGCAGGGCGAACTGACACTCGGCCAGCTCACCAGCTTTATGATGTATCTTGGGCTGATGATCTGGCCCATGTTAGCGCTGGCCTGGATGTTCAACATTGTCGAACGTGGCAGCGCCGCCTACAGCCGCATTCGTACTCTGCTGGCGGAAGCGCCGGTGGTGGACGATGGCACGCAGCCGGTACCCGAAGGGCGTGGTACGCTGGAACTGGCGATTGGTCGCTTTAGCTACCCGCAAACCGACAAACCAACGCTCTGTGACGTCAATGTGACCCTGAAACCGGGCCGTATGCTCGGCATTTGCGGGCCGACGGGGTCAGGGAAATCCACCATCCTGTCGCTTATCCAGCGCCATTTTGACGTTGATGAAGGTGAGATCCGCTTCCACGATATTCCTCTGCGTCAATTGCAGCTGGATGCCTGGCGCAGCCGCCTGGCAGTGGTCAGCCAGACGCCGTTCCTCTTTTCCGACACCGTCGCCAGCAATATTGCGCTGGGCCATCCGAGCGCGACGCAGGAAGAAATTGAGCACGCGGCGCGGCTGGCCTGTGTGCATGAAGATATTCTACGCCTGCCGCAGGGTTACGATACCGAAGTCGGCGAGCGCGGTGTGATGCTCTCCGGCGGACAGAAGCAGCGTATCTCTATTGCGCGCGCGCTGCTGCTGGAGGCGGAAATTCTGATCCTCGACGACGCGCTGTCGGCGGTTGATGGCCGTACGGAGCATCAGATCCTGCACAACCTGCGCCAGTGGGGCGAAGGCCGCACGGTGATTATCAGTGCGCACCGTCTCTCAGCGTTGTCTGACGCCAGCGAAATTATCGTGATGCAGCACGGGCATATTGCCCAGCGCGGTCAGCATGACCAACTGGCAGCGGAGCAGGGCTGGTACCGCGATATGCACCGTTATCAACAGCTTGAGGCCGCGCTGAACGACGTGCCGGAAGAAGAGAAATCGGAGGTGGCCGATGCGTAGTTTTGGGCAACTGTGGCCAACCCTGAAGCGCCTGCTGGCCTACGGTTCGCCGTGGCGTAAACCGCTGTCGATTGCGGTGGTGATGCTGTGGGTGGCTGCCGCCGCCGAGGTGAGCGGGCCGCTGTTGATAAGCTACTTTATTGACAATATGGTAGCGAAAAACAGTCTGCCGCTGGGGACGGTTGCCGGGCTGGCGGCTGCCTATATCGGGCTTCAACTGCTGGCTGCTTCGCTGCACTACAGCCAGTCGCTGCTGTTTAACCGGGCGGCGGTCGGCGTGGTGCAACAGTTGCGTAGTGACGTGATGGACGCTGCGCTGCGTCAGCCGCTGAGCGAATTTGACACCCAGCCGGTAGGCCAGCTTATCTCCCGCGTCACCAACGACACGGAAGTGATCCGCGATCTGTACGTGACGGTGGTGGCGACGGTACTGCGCAGTGCGGCGTTGATTGGCGCAATGCTGGTGGCGATGTTCAGCCTCGACTGGCGTATGGCGCTGGTGGCGATCGCTATCTTCCCGGCGGTGATGATCGTGATGGTGATTTATCAACGCTACAGCACGCCGATTGTGCGCCGCGTTCGCGCCTATCTGGCGGATATTAACGATGGCTTCAACGAAGTCATCAACGGCATGAGCGTGATTCAGCAGTTCCGCCAGCAGGTGCGCTTTGGCGAGCGGATCGGCGATGTGAGCCGTTCACACTATCTGGCGCGTATGCAAACGCTGCGTCTGGACGGCTTCCTGCTGCGCCCGCTGCTGAGCCTGTTCTCTTCGCTGGTGCTGTGCGGCCTGCTGATGCTGTTCGGCTTTAGCGCGCAGGGTTCCATTGAGGTCGGCGTGCTGTATGCGTTTATCAGCTATCTGGGGCGTCTGAACGAGCCGTTGATTGAACTCACCACTCAGCAGTCGATGTTACAGCAGGCGGTGGTGGCCGGTGAGCGCGTGTTTGAACTGATGGACCGCCCGCGCCAGCAGTATGGAACGGACATTGCTCCGCTGGAGCGCGGCGATATTGATATCGACGATGTTTCATTTGCCTATCGCGATGACAAGCTGGTGCTGCAAAACATTTCGCTGTCTATTCCAGCACGCAGTTTTGTGGCGCTGGTGGGGCATACCGGCAGCGGCAAGAGTACGCTTGCCAGCCTGCTGATGGGCTATTACCCGCCAAACTCCGGGGAAATCCGCCTCGGCGGCCGTCCGTTACAAAGCCTGAGCCATCAGGTGCTGCGACAGGGCATCGCCGTGGTGCAACAAGATCCGGTAGTGCTGGCTGACTCCTTCTTTGCCAACGTCACGCTGGGGCGTGATATCAGTGAAGAACAGGTTTGGCAGGTGCTGGAAACGGTGCAGCTGGCCGAACTGGCGCGAGGGATGAGTGAAGGTATCTATACCCATCTGGGCGAGCAGGGTAACAACCTGTCGGTCGGGCAGAAGCAGTTACTGGCGCTGGCCCGTGTGCTGGTTGAGACCCCGCAGGTGCTGATCCTGGATGAAGCCACCGCCAACATTGACTCCGGCACCGAACGCGCCATACAGCACGCGCTGGCCGCTGTACGCCAGCACACGACGCTGGTGGTCATCGCCCACCGTCTGTCGACCATCGTGGAAGCGGATACCATTATGGTGCTTCACCGTGGACAGGCCGTCGAGCAGGGGACTCACCAGCAACTGCTTGAAGCCAAAGGGCGTTACTGGCAGATGTATCAGCTACAGCTGGCCGGTGAAGAGCTGGCGGCCAGCGCCCAGGATGATGCGCTGACCGCGTAATGCACCACCGTCAGGCATTTTTCTAACAGATTGCTGTTGTAACACGCATCATGCACCCGCATGGTGCGTTTTTCATTTAACGCCCATCATCTTGCCGCCATAAACCCTGATTTTCACCGCAGAGCAGGGCGTTTTTCATTTTTGGCATGCCCCTTGCTTTACCTCTTACGTGTTCGTAGCCATTACCGAATTCTGACTGGAGGGGATCTATGAAGCTGGTTACCGTGGTAATTAAACCATTCAAACTTGAAGACGTTCGCGAAGCGCTGTCTTCCATTGGCATTCAGGGCTTAACGGTGACGGAAGTGAAAGGCTTCGGTCGTCAGAAGGGTCATGCAGAGCTTTATCGCGGCGCGGAATACAGCGTTAACTTCCTGCCGAAAGTAAAAATTGATGTGGCTATCGCCGACGATCAGCTCGATGAGGTTGTCGATGTGATTAGCAAAGCCGCTTACACCGGAAAAATTGGCGACGGTAAGATTTTTGTCGCCGAACTGCAGCGCGTAATCCGTATTCGTACCGGCGAAGCCGACGAAGCGGCGCTGTAATTCCCAGCCAGCACAGTGATAGGGATCGAGATGATGAAAAAAACAATGGTAAAAACGGGGTTGAGCGCACTGGCGCTGCTGCCGGGTCTGGCGATGGCGGCACCGGCGGTGGTCGATAAAGCCGATAACGCCTTTATGATGCTGTGTACCGCGCTGGTGCTGTTTATGACCATCCCGGGGATTGCGCTGTTTTACGGCGGACTGATCCGCGGTAAAAACGTGCTCTCCATGTTGACCCAGGTTGCGGTGACCTTTGCGGTAGTCTGCGTACTGTGGGTCGTTTACGGCTACTCGCTGGCCTTTGGCACCGGCGGCAGCTTCTTCGGCAGCTTCGACTGGGTGATGCTGAAAAATATTAAGATTACTGACCTGATGGGCTCGTTCTATCAGTACATCCACGTTGCGTTCCAGGGATCCTTCGCCTGTATCACCGTGGGCCTTATCGTTGGTGCGCTGGCGGAACGTATTCGCTTCTCCGCAGTGCTGATTTTCGTGGTGATTTGGCTGACCCTCTCCTACGTGCCGATTGCGCACATGGTATGGGGTGGCGGTCTGCTGGCGAGCCACGGCGCGCTCGACTTTGCGGGCGGTACGGTGGTGCATATTAACGCCGCTGTTGCAGGCCTGGTGGGTGCTTACCTGATTGGCAAACGTGTGGGCTTTGGCAAAGAAGCGTTCAAACCGCACAACCTGCCGATGGTATTTATCGGCACCGCGATCCTCTACTTTGGCTGGTTTGGCTTCAACGCCGGTTCTGCCAGTGCGGCCAACGAAATTGCCGGTCTGGCCTTTGTGAATACCGTGGTGGCAACCGCTGCGGCGATCCTTGGCTGGGTATTTGGCGAGTGGGCGCTGCGCGGTAAGCCTTCTCTGCTGGGGGCGTGTTCCGGTGCGATTGCTGGTCTGGTCGGTATTACCCCAGCGTGTGGCTATATCGGTGTCGGCGGTGCGCTGATTCTGGGTATCGTGGTTGGTCTGGCGGGTCTGTGGGGCGTGACTTCCCTGAAACGCTGGCTGCGCGTGGATGACCCATGCGACGTGTTCGGTGTTCACGGCGTGTGCGGCATTATCGGCTGTATCCTGACCGGCATCTTCGCTTCTACGGCGCTGGGCGGTGTGGGCTATGCAGAAGGCGTGACCATGAGCCATCAGGTGCTGGTGCAGCTTGAAAGCATCGCCATCACCATCGTCTGGTCCGGTGTCGTGGCCTTCATCGGCTATAAAGTGGCAGATTTGACCGTCGGTCTGCGCGTACCGGAAGACCAGGAACGTGAAGGTCTGGACGTGAACAGCCACGGCGAGAATGCCTACAACGCCTAATCCAGGTAGCCCGGGCGAGGCGTTCATGCTGACCCCGGGAAGGCATCAGAAGTTGAAAAAAATTATTCTGACCGTTATTTAACCCGCCTACGTGCGGGTTGTTTATTTGTGCGGCAGCGCCAATGGTTTTTGTGATCGCCGTCACTCTATGGGCTGGTATGGTGTCTGCAAAACCTTACGAACCGTAAGTAATTACATACGTCTCAGTAAAAGCATTTTACTTAAAACAACTGTTTATCTTTTTCGCCGCAGAGTATTCTCCCACCCCGTCGATATCATCGGCAAAGATTTGCGGGCAAAGCCAGCTTTACCCGCGCCAGGATGGCACAACAATTCAAGGAACGTTTCAAATGCATACCAGCACATTATTTATCGATGGTCACAAAGCCCGCGTTAAATACGACCCCATTATTGAAATGTTTCGCGGTGAGTTTTTGAACACCGACCGCAGGGCAACGTTTATCGCCGGAGACGCGAAAGAGTTGACCATTGCCGCCCGCGATGCGTTCGATTGCTACTGCAATAACTGCCGTGCGACCGGCGTGAAGCCGTTCAACAAGAAGAAACGTCTGCCTGGAATTAGCTCCCTGCTGAGCCGTATCATCCATTAATTACCCCGTTGCATCGCGCACTCTACTCTCTGCACCGTATTGCTCGCCCGCGTTTTATCGCGGGCGTGGTTGATATCGCTTAGTTGCGGTTACGCATAACCCCTTCCTGTACCGTCGAAGCCACCAGTACGCCGTCCTGAGTGTAGAACTCGCCGCGCACAAAACCGCGGGCGCTGGAGGCAGAGGTGCTTTCAACGCTATACAGCAGCCATTCGTTCATATCGAACGGACGGTGGAACCACATCGAGTGGTCGATGGTTGCAACCTGCATACCCGGTTCCAGGAAGCCCACACCGTGCGGCTGCAGGGCAACCGGCAGGAAGTTGAAGTCAGAGGCGTAGCCGAGCAGATACTGATGAATATGCAGGGAATCCGGTACGGTGCCGTTGGCGCGCATCCACACCTGACGACGCGGCTCTGCCACGTGCCCTTTCAGCGGATTGTGGAACTCGACCGGGCGGATCTCCAGTGGCTTATCGCAGAGAAATTTCTCTTTGGCCTGTGGCGGTAGCAGGTGTGCCAGCGAGCGGGCGATGTCGGTTTCCGACGGCAGGCCGTCCGGTGACGGCGCGGCAGGCATCGTTTTCTGATGCTCGTAGCCGGATTCCGGGCCCTGGAAGGAGGCGGTCATATAGAAAATCGGTTTGCCGTTCTGGATAGCCGCCACGCGACGCGCGCTGAAGCTGTTGCCATCGCGCAGTACCTCAACGTCATAGACGATAGGTTTCTGGCTGTCGCCCGGGCGCAGGAAGTAGCTGTGGAAGGAGTGCACCAGACGGTCGGCAGGGACGGTCTCTTTTGCCGCATACAGCGCCTGGCCGACAACCTGGCCGCCAAAGACCTGACGCAGCCCCAGATCTTCACTCTGGCCACGGAACAGTCCTTCTTCAATTCTTTCCAGATTTAATAATGTCAGCAGATTCGAAAGCGCTTGGCTCATTGATACCCTCTATAATTTTACGGTCACAACAGCAGGTGAATACTCTCATTATAACGCAGTTTCGCGAGTGGTCCGATGGGTTCAATTGTCTGAATAATGGGGCGTTTGCAGGTAATCATGTGAATTATATGCCACACTAAAGCGGTTACGTTTGTTAATGCATTGTCACTCAAATGAGAAAACAGCCTCTTGATGGGTGAGCAATAAGGAGAATGCTAATGAAACTCGTGCCGATCTTAAGCGGTTTGGCGATTGCACTGGCCCTGGCTGGCTGTGCGAAGACGCACCAGCAAAGTCAGAATCAGACACCTGCGACAGAAGCAGCGGCGGCTACGCAGGCCATTCAGGGGCCGAACGTTTCCGGTAACGTGTGGATCCGCCAGAAAGTGGCGCTGCCACCGGATGCCGTGCTGACCGTCACCCTGTCCGATGCCTCGCTGGCCGATGCACCATCGAAAGTACTGTCGCAGAAAGTGACGCGTACCGAAGGGAAACAGGCGCCGTTTAGCTTTGTGCTGCCGTATAACCCGGCAGATATCCAGCCAAATGCACGTATTCTGTTGAGCGCGGCGGTGACCATCAACGATAAGCTGGTCTTTATTACCGATACTGTGCAAGAGGTTATCAACCATGGCGGTACCAAATCCGACCTGACGTTGGTGCCGGTACAGCAAACGCCGGTGCCGGTTCAGGATGCCTCGCCGGTACAGGTTCCATAAACGCGAATGCCCTCCACGAGAGGGCATTTTTTTGCCGTGAATTCAGCATTACTTTTGTAGGCCTGATAAGCGAAGCGCCATCAGGCAATCACGGCGCATATTGCCAGATGGCGGCGTTGCCTTATCCGGCCTACAAGCTACAAATGCTAGTAGTTCCAGCGATACTTCTGCATATCAATCTGCCCGCTTCCTGACACCTGCACCCCTTCGGAAAGCAGTGCCTGACGTTGGCGCTGTAGATCCGGGCCAGTCAGGGATATCAAGCCGTGACGATTCACCACCCGATGCCACGGCAGCGTGGAGCCCTCCGGCAGCCGTTTCAGTACGCCGCCGACCTGACGCGCGGCGCGTGGGGAGCCGGCCAGTCGGGCAATATCGCCGTAGGTGGTAACGTAACCTTCCGGGATGGAAGCCACGATTTGCCATACGCGCTGTGGGAAAGAGCCGAATTCGTCCATAGTGAGTTCCTGAAAGCAGAACCGTCAGCATAATCAGCCTGATGCCCCCTGTGAAGGGCGGATTGCGCAAGAATCCAGCAGGCAGTAGCGGATAGCTTGCAATTGCCCGCCTCAGCAGTGATAATGCGCCGGCGCGTTGGATAACAACGCTCTCAATGGGGGCCCTGTTGGTTCTCCCGCAACGCTACTCTGTTCACCAGGTCAGGTCCGGAAGGAAGCAGCCAGGGCAGATGACGCGTGTGCCGGGATGTAGCTGGCAGGGCCCCCACCCATTTCTACCGCCGTAAAATTCCCCCTCGCTAAGACCAATCTAATCCCTATATTGATTGTGGTTATTTATCGCTAACAACCTTTTGTATTCAAATAACATTCATCTATCTGTAATAATATTGTCATTTATGTGTCATAAATTGCCTTTAAATTAACATTGGGTATTTATATTACCCTTTGTGTTATAAATATATTTCTGGAATGTGCTGTTGGTTTCATGTATTAGTTATTACAGAAATAATACAGAAACCATTTTTGGCCGCGTCGATTTGCTGATTTTGTTAACACAAAAGCCGCATACGGACGGCGCGTCTTTACGGGAAGGGGTTTATATGACAGTCGCAGTGCTTAACGTAAAAATTGATGAAGCGGTAAAAGAGAGACTTCGCCACTTTGCCGAAGTCCATGGCCTGACTTTAGGCGCTGCGGCAGAAAAACTGCTGCTGCTGGGGTTTGTAGCAGAAGAAGAGGCGGGCGTGTGTGAAGATGACATCGACAGCCAGCATACGGAAGAGGATGTTGCTCCATTCACACCTAAAGAAATCAAAGCATTACGTAAAATCCTAAAGAAGAGAAAATGAAACAGCAAACGTCGATAGCGTGTAACTATAGCGAAGCCTGCGACCTGTTACGTTCAGGCTACGTGAAGCATGTTCTTCTCAACTGGAATGTTGGCAGCGATGAGTTCTTCCGCATTGCCTCAGACTGGTGCGATACCGGGGCTAAGATTAAAAAAGAGGGAGAATCTTTCGTTATTTCCCTGAAAGGCTTTCCGATCCCTCCTCAGCACTAATATATTCTTTAGCCGCACTTTATAACGTTAAAGAATATAATGTTTCAGGCCGGTTATGATATTGGGGCGTTCTCCCCTTGCGCGCGGTTAAATTATTTTCCGCACTTTGTTTGCGCCATGCTGGCCTGCTAACGTTGCCCAAATCGGCTGTAACGTCGAAAAGGCGCGATGCAGGGTTTCATCGTCCAACGTGAACGGAATGCGTAAATTGCGCTCTCCGCTGCCCGCCAGACCAAATCGTGTTCCCACCCCAAGATGAATCGCGCAAGCTTCCGCTCGTGCAGCAAACCGCGTTGCCATCATCTCCGGCAACTCAACCCAGAACGACAGTCCTCCCTCCGGCAGCACAAATTTCCACTGCGGGAAGTATTCATGCATTAACGCCGCGCACATATCCCGCCGCGCCGTCAGCAGCCGACGTCGTTCGGGCAGTAGCTGATGCTCATTTTCCAGTAGCCAGCAGGTTGCCAGTTGTTCCAGCAGCGGTGAACCTAAATCAAGGGTATCGCGGGTCTGGACCAGCGCCGCGATGGTGCGCGATGAAGCGCGGATCCAACCCAGACGAAGCCCACCCCAGAAGCTTTTCCCGGTTGAACCCACGGTGATGATCGGCGCATCGCGGTTAAACGCCGCCAGCGGTGGCGGCGGCGGGGCGTTGTACCACAAATCCACCATCGTTTCGTCGACGACCAGCGTCGTGCAGGTTCGCGCGGCCAGGTCCGCCACTATCTGCCGAGTGGCGCTGTCCATGCACTGCCCGGTGGGATTTTGAAAATCGGGCATCAGATACGCCAGGCGTGGTGCGGTCTGGGCGATAACTGCCGCCAGTCCGTCGGTGTCCCAGCCTTTATCGGGCAATGGTAGCGCGACCGGGCGGCAGGACGCACCCTCAATCGCGGAAATCGCCAGTGGATAGGTCGGCGTTTCAACTACCACCCGATCGCCCGGCCCGGTGAGGTTGCGCAGAATGAGTGCCAGCCCGCTGACCGCACCGTTTACCAGCATAATCTCGTCGGCCTGCGTTGGCAGCCCGCGCGCACTATAGCGCTGAGCGATGGCTTCGCGCAGGGCGGGCAGCCCCTGCTGATCGTAGCCGGTATTGCTGAGATAGCCGGGCAGCACCGCCAGTGCGTGACTGTAGGCCTGGTGGATTTCCGCGCCGGCCGCCAGCGCAGCGGTGGACATATCCAGCGTCGGCGAGGCCGGCATGCGCGGCGCACGCTGGTAGCCTTCGACGCTGAGCGTGACCGTCGATCCGCTACCCTGCTTGCTCTGGACATAGCCTTCGTCGCGCAGCTGGGCCAGCGCGCTGGCAATGGTGGTGCGGCTGACCCCTAACGCGCTGGCAAACTCCCGCTCTCCCGGCAGGCGTGTGCCGAGCGGCAGGCGGCCATCAAGAATTAGCAGCCGCAGCGCATCGGTGAGCTGCCGCCACAGCGGCGTCGGAGAGGGGCCGTCCTGCCAGTGGCCGAGCAGGCGAACTAATGATTGGGTGGCGGAGCGTCGAATCATGGGAGCAGTCCACTTTTTAAAAACTGGTCATTAATCATAATGCCATTTTTACCGATGATGGAAGCCTCATTCTACAGGCCGAGGTCTCTATGCTACGCCGACTGATCCAGCTCTACATTGGGTTAATACTCTACGGGGTATCGACCGCCGTTTATGTTCGTGCCAACCTCGGGGCCGATCCGTGGAACGTGTTCCACCTTGGCGTATCCGGGTTAACCTCCCTTGATATTGGGATGGTGATGATCCTCACTGGCGCAGCCGTTCTGCTGCTATGGATCCCACTGCGCCAGCGTCCGGGGCTAGGCACCATCAGCAACGTTATCGTGCTGGGGCTGGCGGCCGATGCCACGCTCTCGCTGATGCCACCGCTGGAATCACTCTGGCTTCGCGCCGTGCTGCTGCTGCTGGCGGTGGTGCTGAACGGGATGGCGACCGGGATGTATATCGGTGCTGGTTTTGGCGCCGGGCCGCGCGATGGCCTGATGACCGGCATTCACGCCCGCACCGGTTGGCCAATCCGCCGAATTCGTACCACTATCGAACTGTCGGTGCTGGTTATCGGGATGCTGCTGGGCGGCACCTTCGGCGTGGGCACCGTGCTGTATGCGCTGGCGATTGGCCCGTTGATTCAGATTTTCCTGCCGTGGTTCCAACTTCCCCGTGTAGCGCAGCGTCGGACGGCTGAAGTGGAGCAACCTTCCTGATTTTACGAAGCGCTCACAGCGTGATGCTCGTTTCCGGTTACACTGCACCTGGTATGACAGTTAAGTGGAAAAGTATGAAAACAATCACGCTGCATGATGTGGCCCGCGTTGCCGGCGTCTCCTACCAGACCGTGTCGCGGATGATAAACCAGGCTGCGCACGTGTCGCCGCGCACGCGGGAAAAGGCGCAGGTGGCGATGCAGGAACTGCACTATGTTCCCAATCGCGGCGCGCAGCAGCTGGCCGGAAAGGCGACGCGTGCGCTAGGTTTGCTGACTACCGACCTGGCGCTGCATACGCTGTATATCTGTCCGACGGAAAATGGGCTGCGCTGCGAAACCCGTCAGCTGGAATATGGCGCGCACTGCTGGCGCGGTGAGTTCCACTTCGGCCTCAGTCGCTATAGCCAACGGCAGTTGCATGAGGCGACACATCACCATCTGCTGCGTGAGGAGCCGGGCTGCTGACTGAACCTCGATGCCTTCCATATGGAGGTAGGCGGCGAGACTCCTGGAGCCCGAGCATGGGGCCAGAGTTTTTACTGCCTGCCCGCCGGGTTCGCTACCAGTTTAGCTGGCAGTTAAGCTAAGCCCTGCACACGGCATCAGATCAGTGCACTGATGCCGTGCCCCATCATGTAAAGCCCCACCAGAATAATCAGCGCGCCGGAGAACCACGGCGCTTTTCGCGATAGTTCCCCAAACCCACTCCAGCGTTTACTTACCTGCTTCAGACCAATGGCGGCAATGGCCCCGGAGGCGACCAGCGTGAGCGCTAGCCCGATGCTAAAACTCAGTACCAGCGTCGCACCCAGCGCCACGTGTTTAAGCTGCAGGCAGATAAGCAGAATGGTAATCGAGGCCGGGCAGGGGATGAGCCCACCGGTCAGACCAAACACCACAATTTGCCCGGTGGTGACTTCCTGGCCTTTGAAGCGGCGGTTGATCTCTTCGGCATGGGCGCGCTGGTGGGCATCCTGCCAGTCGGCATCAACCAGATCGTGGTCATGATGATGTGCATGATCGTGATGGTGGTGATCATGGTCGTGATGATGATGATCATGCGCCCCGCGCGACTCACGCCAGGTGCGCCATAGCATCCACAGCGCGATAACAATAATGATTATCCCGGAAAGCAATTGAAACCACGGCTCGGCGGTTTGTGCATCCCAGCCGCGGCCAAACCACATCCCGGCCATGGCAATGACCCACACCACTACGGTGTGCGACAGCGTCGCCGCCAGCCCCAGCAATATCGCCTGCTTTAGCGTGCCGCGGATCGCCACGATAAATGCCGCCATCATGGTTTTGGAATGGCCTGGTTCAAGGCCGTGCAGCGCCCCAAGCAGAATGGCTCCAGGGATAAAGAACCAGGCATTGCCCTGTTGTAAGAGTGTCGTGAAGTCGGTCATCGCGAAGGATCCTTGCAAAAAAGTGAAATCACTATACTCCCACCCAGTATTGTAATACTACCCCCTAGTATAAAAATGCGCAGTGATAGCCGCGCGTGGTATGCTTGCGCAGGAGTTAAGAACAGGATCCCGGCCATGTCACATACCGTTCGTCACAAGAAGATGTTATTGACGCGTCTGAAGAAAATTCAGGGGCAGAGCGTTGCGCTTGAGAAAATGCTCAATCGCGAGCACGAGTGCGCGGAGGTGCTACAGCAGCTGGCGGCGATTCGCGGGGCTGTCAACGGCATGATGCTGCAGGTGATTCAGGGCCATCTTACCGATCACGTGGTCAAAGAGCCCGAAGAGGGCCAGCGCGAAGCCGACCTCGAGGTGGTGATGCAGGTGATTAAGTCCTATCTGAAGTAGCGTGCGCCCGCAGGTTGTTTTCCGCCCAGATAATAAACGCCTCTTTCGGCAGGGCCTTGCTGTAAAGCCAGCCCTGTCCAAACTGCACGCCGTGCTCGCGCAGCCACTTCTCCTGGCAGGGGCTCTCAATCCCTTCCGCTACCACGTTCAACTGCAGGGTTTTCGCCATCTCAATGATGTATGGCGTCACCTGGGCGTATTCCAGTGCATCAACGAAGGATTTATCAAGCTTTAAGGTATCGACCTCAAGGTCCTGCAAGTAGCGGAGGCTGGAGTAGCCGGTGCCGAAGTCATCGATATAGATGGCGTGCCCGGCCTTGCGGTAGGCGGACATCGCCGGCAGCGTGGTTTTCGGGTCAGCAAAGCCGCGTTCAGTTAATTCGAGGGCAATTTGCTGCGGCTGTACGTGCCAGATTCGCATCTGCTGGTGCAGCAACGTCTGGAGCATCACGGAGTGAAAGTCGGCGACGGAGAGGTTGATGGAGACGTGTTGATCCGGGTGCAGGCTGAGCCATTTGCCGAGATCGCGGAACACCGATTTCACCACGTTTTCGGTCAGGTGTGTAATCAGCCCGGTCTGTTCGGCAAGCGGAATAAAAATCTCCGGTGACAGATAGCTGCCGTCCGGTTGCTTCCAGCGCGCCAGCGCTTCACATCCCACCACTTTGCCATCGGCTAGCGACACAATCGGCTGGTAGTCGACCGTAATCCCGGCATTGTTCAGCGCATCGAGCATACGCTGACGCGGTGACTGCAAACGGCGCAGCACCTGGAAAATCAGCCAGCTTGCCAGCAGGCTCAACAGCATGCCTGCCGGAACCCACAGCAGCAACTGGTGGCGCAGGCGCTCTGACAGCGGCAGGGTTGAAGACCAGGTCATGATCGACACCTGCAGGTCGGGATACTGTCGTACCGTATAAACGACGTTGTCTTTGGTCAGCGTCTCCAGATGCTGCAGCTGAATTTGCTGCCAGGCATGTTGGTCCAGCGGTGCGCTGCTGGCGAGCACCCGGCTGTTATGGGTGCTGATAAGCGCCACCTGAGTTTTCGAGTTGCTGAACGGGATAACGTCGATAAACGAGACGGGGTCGATAATCACCATATGGTGATCGGAGGCGAAAGCGGCCATATAGCGGTGAATACCGAGATCGTTACGCTCGGTGTACCAGGCACGATAGCCGGATGGGATAATACGGTCGGGCTCCGGGAAGGTGAACGGCTTCCCGGCGTTCTCGAGCGAGGAACACCTGGTTGTCAGCCCATCAAGATAGAGCACTTCCTGAATATAGCGCCACGAGTAGGAGAGGCGGCGCATTTCCTGGAGATGCGCTGGGCTGCAGCCCGTATCCTTCAGGGTATCCATCTGCCGTAGCGCCCCTTTGGCTTGATCCATAACCTGCTCGGTACGTATGAGGACCCGCGATGCGTAGGTTTCCTGCTCGGTGATAAACTGCCGATGCGCTTCCCGCTGGGCAAGCCAGATGCTCAGCAGGATAGGCAGGAGAATCGCCATAATCAGCACACCGGTTATCAGACCGATCAGGTGTCGAGTTGTCACTGCCAGTCCTTTTCTGGGGCAAAGTAGTACAAGTATACTCGACATTTCTTATGCTTATTACGTGAAATCTCCCGCTCCATCAGAATTATCTTGAATTATCGGCGGTGTGCTAACGCGCGGACTAACCTGTCACCTCCCATCTGCACACCCTGCACCATCAGGACCAGAATGAGCACCGTGCCGATCATTATCTGGTCGTTAAACCGTTGATAGCCGTAGCGAATGGCTAAATCACCCAGCCCGCCGCCGCCGATGACCCCCGCCATAGATGAAAAGCCAATCAGCATGACGATAGTCAGCGTGGTACCTGCCAGCAGCGCCGGAAGCGCTTCGGGCAGCAGCGCTTTGCTTACCACGTGCCAGGCATTGCCGCCCATCGACAGCACCGCTTCAATGCGCCCGTAGTCCACCTCATCCAGCGCGCTTTCAGTCAGGCGAGCAAAGAAAGGAAACGCCCCGATGGTAATCGGCACAATGGCCGCCGTGCTGCCGAGCGTGGTGCCAACCAGCAGACGGGTGAAGGGGATAAGGGCAATCAGCAGCACGATAAACGGCAGCGAACGCCCGGTGTTGATAATCGCTCCCAGCACTGCATTGAGGCGTGGCATGGGGACAATCCCCTGGCGGCGGGAGAGAAACAGCAGCACGCCCAGCGGCAGGCCGATTAAGACGGTAAACAGGGTGGCGAACCCCACCATGTACAGCGTATCCAGCGTGCCGTCGACCAGCAGCGGCCATAAATCTTCCCAGCTCATGCGACTATGCATAGGTGTCTCCCTTCAATGCCGTGGCGGGCGAGGAAGCGGCGCTCTTCATCACCGTCCCCCAGTAAAATCTCCCGCAGGCGTGACCAGGGGGAGGCCAGCAGGTCGGCGATTTTGCCGCTTTCCTGTAACTCCCCACCTTCCAGAAGCGCCGCGTGATCGCAAAGGTTCTTGACCACTTCAAGTTGATGGGTGATCAGCACAATGGTCAGCCCTAGCTGACGGTTTATCGTCTCCAGCAGCGCCAGTACGCTGGCGGTGGTTTCGGCGTCCAGTGCGCTGGTGGCCTCATCGCACAGCAGCACGTCGGGATCTGCGGCCAGCGCGCGGGCAATGCCTACGCGCTGCTTTTGCCCGCCGGAAAGCTGGGAAGGGAAGGCGTTGGCTTTATCGCCAAGCCCGACCAGTGCGAGCAGTTCCGCCACGCGCTGCTGGCGCTGCGCTTTCGGGACGCCGGCTATTTCCAGCGGCACGGCAACGTTGTCGGCAACGCTGCGGGCGTGTAGCAGGTTGAAGTGCTGAAAAATCATGCCGGTGCGCAGACGATGGGCGCGAAGCTGCGCCTTGTCGTACTGCACGATATTTTCCCCGTTGAACAGGATACGGCCCGCGCTGGGCCGCTCCAGTAAGTTCAGACAGCGAATCAGGGTGCTTTTACCCGCGCCGCTCCGCCCAAGAATGCCGTAAATAGCCCCCTTGGGAACGGTAAACGAAACGTCGTTGAGTGCCGGGTGGCCGCTTCCGGCATACTGCTTGCTCAGCCCTTCTATGACGATCATGACTGCGGCGCGCTAACCGGGATCACCGAGCCGTTGTAGTGCTGGCGAATAAAGTCCGCCACCTGCGGCGAAGTCAGGTCTTTGGCGAGTTGTTTGATGCGCGGATCGTTGGCCAGCTGCGGGGTCGTCACCAGAATATTGGCGTACGGGTTATGCGTGGCGCTCTCCAGCCCCAGCGAATCTTTGGCCGGATTCAGCCCTGCCTCCAGCGCGTAGTTGCCGTTGATCACCGCCAGGTCAACGTCGTCCAGCGAGCGTGGGATCTGCGGCGATTCCACTTCGAGGATCTTCAGTTTATGCGGGTTTTCGGCGATATCTTTCGGTGTGGCGAGCGTTGTCGCCGGGTCAGTAAACTTCGCTGCCAGCTTAATCAACCCTTTGCTTTGCAACAGGAACAGCGCACGGCTCAGGTTGGTGGTGTTATTCGGTACCGCGACGGTCGCCCCTTCCGGCAGCGATTGCAGATCTTTATGTTTGTGCGAATAGATCCCCAGCGGCTCGATGTGCACCGTGGCAGCAACGGCAAAGGTTTTGCCCAGCGCCTTTTCCTGATCTTTCAGATACGGCACGTGCTGGAAGTAGTTGGCATCGACGTCGCCGTTGGCCAGCAGTTCGTTGGCGTTAACACCGCTGGTCAGTTCGACAATTTTCAGATCCAGTTTCGGGTCCTGCTTTTTAATAAAGTTGAGAATTTCCGCGTGTGGTACCGGGTCGGCGGCGATACGCAGCGGCGCGGCAGATGCGCTCCAGGCCAGAGAAAGAGATAGTGCAACCCCTGCCAGTTTGAATGCGGCATGTTTCATGGTGTGTTCCTTGTTTTAATGGTTATCAGGCAATCAGCTGTTCACTGCGCGCGCGCAGCACATCACGGTAATAGCGTTCCGCCACGTCCGGGTGAGAGCGCAGTCGGCCTTTCAGGTAGTTCCAGCCCACGTCGCGCAGCAGCGGATTCTGCGGGTCGCTTTGCGGGCCGTTGGCTTCTCGCGCTAGCGGTTCCGGCAGAGAGTAAACCGGCACCACGGCGTCCAGCTGCGCGCCTAAGAAGAAGGCGATGGAGAGGCGCTGCTTGTTGGCCGGCGGTGAGACAACGCGGTGAACGGTGGCACGCAGGTAGCCGTTGGTTGCCAGCTCAAGCAGCTCGCCAATATTGACCACAAAGCTGCCGGGCAGCGGTTTGGCGTCAATCCACTGGCCGTCGCTGACCTCCACCTGCAGCCCTTGCTGGTCGTCCTGCAACAGGAAGCTCAAGAAACCGGAGTCTTTATGCGCCCCCACGCCCTGGGTACTGTTTTGCGTCTCCTGCTGGCCGGGATAGCGGATCAGCTTGATATGTTCGTTGGGCTTTTGGCCGTATAGGGTGTCAAACGCCTCGGGCGGCAGCTGGAGCGCCTCAGCAAAGGCGCGCAGCAGCGTCATTGCCATCTCGGTCATCGAGCGCTGCCACTGCAGCAGTACCGGGCGCAGGGACGGCAGTGCCTCAGGCCACAGGTTAGGGCCCTGCAGCTGAAGCCAGCGCGGGTCGTGCTCTCGCAGTGAAACGGCCTGGCGTTCGGCCCCGATATCAAACTGTTCCCGCCAGTCAGGCTGTCCGCGCGTTAGCTCGGCAGCGCTGCGGTTATAGCCGCGAAAGTGCGGGGAGTGGATCATCGCCACCTGCTGTTTTTGTTCGTCGGACAGGGCAAAGAAGCGGCGTGATTCTGACTGCAGCGACTGCTGAAGGGCATCGTTGATACCATGCTCGGTCAGGTAGAAAAAGCCAACGTCGCGGGCGGCGTGGCGAAGCGCCAGCAGAAACTCAGCGCGTTCAGACGGCTGGTGGTAGCGCGCCAGGCTGAGAATGGGCAGGGTGGTCAGACTCATTGAACTCTCCATTTTGCAGATAAATGCCGTAATGTTGGGGTGGTGCAAATGCGGGATGACAACAACAGCGCTGCATGGGATATCTCCGTCGGATTGATAACGACAGCCTGCCTGATGGCGAAGGGCTCGACCAATAACGTTATTTTCTAATTTATGACGGAGTAGGGGTCTGAGCTTTTGCGAAAATTAGCTAAAGCGCACGGCGGCAGGCCGTGCGCGGAAGGCGGGGGATTAATGCTGATTAGGGGCGGCAATATCGGCGCTGATGCGCAGACCGTCTTCGTCGAAGATCATGCAGTGCTGATTGTCGAAAGCGAGGTCAATTTGCTGCCACGGGCGGAAGTGGACATCCCCCGGCAGCAGGATTTTCACGTTGTCGTGACCGTAACACTGACCGAAGAGATAGGTGTTGTTGCCAAGACGTTCGACCACTTCACAGTTAAAGGCCAGTACCGTACCGCGGCTGGTATCGGTAGAGAGGTGTTCCGGGCGAATACCCAGGGTCACGGTGGCACCCGGCGTGAGCGGGGCGGTCTCTATCGCCAGGGTCAGCGTATGCTGCTGGGCCAGGTTCACGGTCAAGGAACCTGGCTGCCACTCGGCGACGGTGGCGGGCAGGAAGTTCATCTTCGGTGAGCCGATAAAACCGGCGACGAATTTGTTGATCGGGTTGTAGTAGAGATCCATCGGTGAGCCCATTTGCTCCACCTTACCGTAGTTCATCACCACGATTTTATCGGCCAGCGTCATCGCTTCGACCTGATCGTGGGTAACATACACCATGGTGGTTTTCAGCTCCTGGTGCAGGCGCGCAATGTGCAGGCGCATATCCACGCGCAGTTCGGCATCGAGGTTTGACAGCGGTTCATCGAACATAAAGACGCGCGGGTTACGCACAATGGCACGGCCAATAGCCACGCGCTGACGCTGGCCGCCGGAAAGCTGCTTTGGCTTACGGTCCAGCAGGTGTGAAAGCTGCAGCGTTTTGGCCACCATCTCTACCTGCCGGCGAATCTCCTCTTTCGGCACTTTGTTGACCTTCAGGCCGTAGCCCATGTTCTCCGCGACGGTCATATGGGGGTAGAGCGCGTAAGACTGGAACACCATTGCCACGCCGCGATGGGATGGCGCAACATCGTTCATGACTTCGTCGCCGATCAGTACTTCACCGTCGCTGACCTCTTCCAGCCCGGCAATCATACGTAGCAGCGTCGACTTACCGCAGCCGGACGGGCCAACAAACACGGCAAATTCGCCGTCTTCAATATCGAGATTGACATTATGCAGCGTGACGGTGCTGCCAAAGCGTTTCGTGACATTCCTCAGTCGGATATTAGACATCGACGTTCCCCGAAGTTATTAACCTTTGCCTGCCGTTGGGATGAGGGCCGTTGAATGTCATTTGTGTATTACGTATGACAATCTGGCTAAACGATGCTCAACAGCGTGAAAATCATGATGCGACTATAACTTCCGCTATTTATGCGCCCTATATCGATGTTTCATTTCTGCAATGACGATCACACAACTCGCAGTTGTCAGTGGTTTTATCATCACTCAAAGCGTAGCGTATAACAAAACGTAAAAAACTGAGTGACCCTTTGCAAAGCAAGCATTATAAGCGTCAAATCATGCTGTACCCTGTAGTTAAAAACGATAAATTGTTACACCTTCACATGAGGTTGATAATGAAAAAGAACACCATTGCCGCACTTATCCTTACCACTCTGGCCGCGGGGCAGTTGATTAGCCTGCAGGCTCATGCGGCTACGCAGCTTAACGTCTGGGAAGACATAAAGAAATCTGCCGGAATTAAGGATGCCATCGCCGATTTCGAAAAACAGTACGACGTTAAGGTCAACGTGCAGGAGATGCCTTACGCGCAGCAGCTGGAAAAGCTTCGTCTTGATGGCCCGGCGGGGATTGGCCCGGACGTACTGGTCATTCCAAACGATCAGCTCGGTGGGGCGGTGGTTCAGGGACTGCTGGCGCCGATTAAGCTCGACCAGAAGCAGATTGATGAGTTTACCCCTGCGTCAATTAACGCTTTTCGTATGGACAACGCTCTGTATGGCGTGCCGAAGGCGGTCGAAACGCTGGTGCTGATTTACAACAAAGATTTAATCGATAAGCCGTTAGCCAGCCTCCCGGAATGGTACGACTACTCGAAAAGCCAACGTGCGCAGAATAAATACGGCCTGCTCGCCAAGTTCGACCAGATTTATTACAGCTGGGGGGCGATTGGCCCGATGGGTGGCTACATCTTTGGCGATAACAGCAAAGGTGGCTACAACGCCCAGGACGTTGGCCTGAACAAGCCGGGTGCGGTAGAAGCGGTCACTTACCTGAAGAAATTCTATGCCGACAAGATTTTCCCGTCGGGGATTATCGGTGACAACGGCCTGAATGCTATCGACTCGCTGTTCACCGAGAAGAAAGCGGCGGCGGTGATCAACGGGCCGTGGGCCTTCCAGCCGTATGAAGCGGCGGGCATCAACTACGGCGTGGCGCCGTTGCCAAACCTGCCGGACGGCAAACCGATGAGCTCCTTCCTTGGCGTGAAGGGCTACGTGGTGTCGACCTGGAGTAAAGATAAAGCGATGGCGCAGAAGTTCATCGAATTTATCAACCAGCCGCAGTACGTGAAAACGCGCTATATCGCGACGCGTGAAATCCCGCCGCAGAAGGCGATGATTGACGATCCGATTATCAAGAATGATGAGAAAGCCAGCGCCGTTGCGGTGCAGGCTGCCCGCGCCACGGCGATGCCGGGGATCCCAGAGATGGGTGAAGTGTGGGGTCCTGCCAACGCTGCGCTTGAGCTGAGCCTGACCGGCAAGCAAGAGCCGAAGGCCGCGCTCGATAACGCCGAAAAACAGATCAAAATGCAGATCGAAGCCATGCAGGCGAGTAACCAGTAAGCACTGACGTCACGGACGGGAGGGGGACCTCCCGTTTTCAGAAGGAGCCGTGTGTGATTATCAATCCCAGCGAAAATGTAAACAGAGCACAGGGGGCCGGACGCCATGCGTGGTGCGGCCTGCTGTTGGCCATTGTGCCTGGCTTTGGCCAGTTTTATCACCGCCAGTGGCTGAAGGGACTTATCTTCCTGGTGCTGCTTAGCAGCTTTATAGGCGTGTTTTACGACTTCCTGAGCGAAGGACTGTGGGGGCTGTACACGCTGGGAGAGGAGGTTCCGCGCGATAACTCCATCTTCCTGTTAGCCGAAGGGATCATCAGCGTGCTGATTATCGGCTTTGGCGTCACTATTTATTATCTCTCCCTGCGCGATGCGTGGACGAACGGGAAGAAGCGTGATGAGGGCCAGCAGCTGAACAGCGTGCGTAAACAGTATCAGATGCTGCTGAGCGATGGCTTTCCCTATTTAATGATCACCCCAGGATTCATCCTGCTGGTGTTCGTGGTGATTTTCCCGATTCTGTTTGGGTTCTCTATCGCCTTTACCAACTACAACCTTTACCACACGCCGCCGGCAAAGCTGGTGGACTGGGTGGGGCTGAAGAACTTCGTCAATATTTTCACGCTCTCCATCTGGCGCTCGACCTTCTTCGACGTGCTGCAGTGGACGGTAGTCTGGACGCTGCTGGCCACCACGCTGCAATGCACCGTGGGCGTGCTGCTGGCGATTCTGGTGAACCAGAAAGATCTGCGCTTTAAACCGCTTATCCGCACGATCTTCATTCTGCCGTGGGCGGTGCCGGGCTTTGTCACCATTCTGGTATTTGCCGGAATGTTCAACGACTCGTTTGGCGTCATTAACAATGCCATTCTGTCGTTCTTTGGGATCAGCCCAAAAGCGTGGATGACCGACCCATTCTGGACCAAAACCGCGCTGATTATGATGCAGACCTGGCTTGGTTTCCCGTTTGTGTTTGCGATGACCACCGGGGTATTGCAGGCGATACCTGACGATCTCTACGAGGCGGCAACGATGGACGGTGCCAGCACGACGACCAAGCTGCGCACGATTACGCTGCCGCTGGTGCTCTACTCGATTGCGCCAATCATCATCACGCAATACACCTTCAACTTTAACAACTTCAACATCATCTACCTGTTTAACAACGGTGGGCCGGCGGTGGCCGGGTCGAACGCGGGCGGTACGGATATTCTGGTATCGTGGATCTATAAGCTGACCATGTCCTCTTCCCAGTACGCCATTGCGGCGACCATTACCATACTGCTGTCGATTTTTGTCGTCGGTCTGGCGCTGTGGCAGTTCCGCGCCACGAAATCTTTCAAAAACGACGATATGGCGTAAGGGAATCACATGGCTAAATCACAAAGTATTAAACGTGAAAAATGGGTGCGGCTGTCGCTCTCCTGGCTGGTTATCGTGCTGGTTTCCACCATCATTATTTACCCGCTGATCTGGACTATTGGCGCGTCGCTCAACGCCGGGAACAGCCTGCTGAGTACGTCGATTATTCCGGAAAACCTGTCGTTCCAACACTACGCCGACCTGTTTAACGGCCAGGTGAACTACATGACCTGGTACTGGAACTCGATGAAAATCAGTTTCCTGACCATGGTGCTAACGCTGATTAGCGTCAGCTTTACCGCCTATGCGTTTTCACGCTTCCGTTTTAAAGGGCGTCAGAACGGGCTGATGCTGTTTTTACTGCTGCAGATGATCCCGCAGTTTTCCGCGCTGATTGCTATTTTCGTGCTCTCCCAACTGCTGGGGTTGATCAATAGCCACTTCGCGCTGGTGCTGATCTACGTGGCGGGGATGATCCCGATGAATACCTATCTGATGAAGGGCTATCTCGACGCGATCCCTAAAGATCTCGATGAGTCCGCCCGCATGGACGGGGCCAGTAACTTCCGCATCTTCATTGAAATCATCATGCCGCTGTCGAAGCCGATTGTGGCGGTGGTGGCGCTGTTCTCCTTCACCGGCCCGCTGGGG
This sequence comes from Kluyvera sp. 142486, assembly GCF_046569695.1. Lineage (NCBI taxonomy): Bacteria > Pseudomonadati > Pseudomonadota > Gammaproteobacteria > Enterobacterales > Enterobacteriaceae > Kluyvera > Kluyvera sp. 142486. The sequence goes on along the minus strand of NZ_JBKHUI010000002.1, from coordinate 118,772 downwards.
GATTTCATCCTCTCCAGCACCATCCTGCGTACGCCGGATAAATACACGCTGCCTATCGGGTTATACAACCTGGTGGCGCAAAAAATGGGCGCCAGCTACACCACCTACGCGGCAGGAGCCGTGCTGATTGCCGTACCGGTGGCGATTCTCTATCTGGCATTACAGAAATACTTCGTGTCCGGCCTGACCTCCGGCAGCACCAAAGGATAACCACATGAAAAGATTTGCACCCGCTCTGCTTGCTGTTTGTCTCTCCTGTAGTTTTTCCGCCTCTTTGCTGGCGGCTGAGACGCTGCAAACGAAGCCGTTTAACGCCATGCCAGCGGATTTTATTAAAGGGGCCGATATCTCGACGCTGCTGGATGCTGAGAAGCACGGCGCCCGTTTCTACAACGAACAAAACCAGCAGCAGGACGCGCTGGCTATTCTTAAAGCCAACGGCGTGAACTATGTTCGTCTGCGCCTGTGGGTTGACCCGAAAGATGCCGACGGTAAGGCGTACGGCGGCGGTGATAACGATCTTGCCAGCACGCTGGCGCTGGCGAAGCGGGCAAAAGCGCAGGGCATGAAGCTGCTGCTGGACTTCCACTACAGCGATTTCTGGACTGACCCAGGCAAACAGTACAAACCAAAAGCCTGGGAGAAGATGGATTACCCGCAGCTGAAAACTGAGATTCACGACTATACCCGTGACACCATCGCTCGATTCAAGCAGGAGGGCGTACTGCCGGATATGGTACAGATTGGCAACGAAATTAACGGCGGGATTCTCTGGCCGGAAGGCAAAAGCTGGGGGCAGGGCGGCGGCGAGTTTGACCGTTTAGCCGGCCTGCTGAATGCGGCGATTTCCGGGCTGAAAGAGAATCTGAAGGGCGGTGAGCAGGTTAAAATTATGCTTCATCTGGCTGAAGGCACCAAAAACGATACCTTCCGCTGGTGGTTTGATGAAATCAGCAAACGCAACGTGCCGTATGATGTGATTGGCCTGTCGATGTACACCTACTGGAATGGCCCTATTAGCGCGCTGAAGGCCAACATGGATGACATCAGCAAACGCTACAACAAAGATGTCATTGTGGTCGAAGCCGCTTACGGCTACACGCTGGAAAACTGCGATAACGCGGAAAACAGCTTCCAGGCGAAAGAAGAGAAAGACGGCGGCTATCCGGGGACGGTTCAGGGGCAATATAACTATATTCATGACTTAATGCAGGCCGTTATTGATGTCCCTGACCATCGTGGCAAAGGGATATTTTATTGGGAACCTACCTGGATTGCTGTTCCGGGAAATACCTGGGCCACGAAAGCGGGCATGAAATATATCCATGACGAATGGAAAGAAGGTAATGCCCGCGAGAATCAGGCCTTATTTGACTGCAAAGGAAAAGTCCTGCCGTCGGTAAAAGTATTTAATTAATTCGCAACACTCTTTTTCAGGATTTTATTATGCAAAAATTTCCGCCTTTGAGCCCAAAGGTTAATGCGTTATTGCATGGCGCAGATTATAACCCGGAGCAGTGGGAGAATTATCCCGGTATTATCGACCAGGATATTACGATGATGCAGCAGGCAAATTGTAATGTCATGTCGGTGGGGATATTTAGCTGGGCCAAACTTGAACCGCAAGAGGGCGTATTTGAGTTTGGCTGGCTGGACGACGTTATCGATAAACTGTATGCCGCGGGGATCCACGTCTTTTTAGCGACGCCAAGCGGCGCGCGGCCTGCGTGGATGTCAAAAGCGTACCCGGAAGTGCTGCGCGTAGGGCGCGATCGGGTGCCTGCGCTGCACGGCGGCCGACATAACCACTGTATGACTTCGCCGGTTTATCGTGAAAAAACGCTGAAAATCAACACGCTGTTGGCGGAACGTTATTCACAGCACCCGGCGGTGCTGGGCTGGCATATCTCTAACGAATACGGCGGTGAATGCCATTGCCCACGCTGCCAGGTGAAGTTCCGTGACTGGCTGAAAGCGCGCTACAAAACGCTGGATAACCTGAACCATGCCTGGTGGAGCACCTTCTGGAGCCACACCTACACCGACTGGCAGCAGATTGAGTCGCCGTCACCGCATGGTGAAGTCTCTATTCATGGTCTGAATCTCGACTGGCGGCGCTTTAACACCGCGCAGGTGACCGAATTCTGTCGTCATGAAATCGCGCCGTTAAAGGCGGTAAACCCGGATCTGCCGGTGACCACCAACTTTATGGAGTATTTCTACGACTACGATTATTCGCAGCTCGCCGAACCGCTGGACTTTATCTCATGGGATAGCTACCCGATGTGGCATCGCGATAAAGACGAGACTACGCTGGCCTGCTATACCGCGATGTATCACGACATGATGCGCACCCTGAAGGGCGGCAAGCCGTTCGTGCTGATGGAGTCGACGCCGAGCGTGACCAACTGGCAGCCGACCAGCAAGCTGAAAAAACCGGGTATGCACATCCTTTCTTCGCTGCAGGCGGTGGCCCACGGTGCGGATTCGGTGCAGTACTTCCAGTGGCGCAAGAGCCGCGGTTCGGTGGAGAAATTCCACGGCGCGATTATTGACCACGTGGGGCATCTTGATACCCGCGTGGGTCGCGAGGTCAGCAAGCTGGGGAGTATTCTGAGCCAGCTGCCGGGCGTTGTCGGCTGTCGCACTGATGCGAAGGTCGCCATTATCTTTGACCAGCAGAGCCGCTGGGCTATGGATGATGCGCAGGGGCCGCGCAACAAGGGCATGGAGTATGAGCAGACGGTGAATGAGCACTATCGCCCGTTCTGGGAGCAAGGGGTCGCGGTCGATGTTATTGATGCCGACGGTGATCTGAGCGCCTATCAGCTGGTTATTGCACCGATGCTGTATATGGTGCGCGAAGGCTTTGCCGAGCGCGCCGAAGCTTTTGTAGCGAACGGCGGCCATCTGGTGACCACCTACTGGACGGGGATCGTGAATGAGAGCGATCTGTGCCACCTCGGCGGTTTCCCTGGCCCACTGCGTAAGCTACTGGGTATCTGGGCGGAAGAGATAGATTGCCTTGACGACGGTGAACGTAATCAGATTCAGGGTCTGGCGGGCAATATGGCTGGGCTGCAGGGGCCATACCAGGTGCGACATCTGTGCGAGCTGATTCACACTGAGACGGCGCAGGCGCTGGCCTCCTATCGTGATGATTTCTACGCAGGTCGCCCGGCGGTGACGGTGAATAGCGTTGGAAAGGGGAAAGCGTGGCATATTGCGTCTCGCAACGATCTGGCCTTCCAGCGTGATTTCTTCACTTCACTGATGGATGACCTGGCGCTACCGCGTGCGGTGGCAAGCGACTTCCCGCCGGGCGTGGTCGCAACGGCGCGAACTGACGGTGAAAGCGCCTTTGTCTTTGTGCAGAACTTTACCGCGCAGACGCAGACTATCTCACTGCCGGAAGGCTATGAGCTTGCCGCGACGGGTGCCGATGCCAGCGGTGCACAGGTGCTTCAGCCCTGGGACTGTCGTATCGTTCGTCGTAAAGCTTAATCCGCTGTGATCCATAGCCTGCTCAACCGAGCAGGCTTTTTTACCTCTGTAGATAACCAAGGAGCGTCGATGATGGTTAGCCTTAAATCTTTCCTGCACTACTTCTCCCAGCCCAAGCCGTCGGTGCCGTTAAGCGAGGGTGAGCAGCAGCAAATTCAGCGTCTGATTAGCGCCTTTGGCGGTCAGAGTAATATTGAGAATGTCGATGCCTGTATTACTCGCCTGCGCGTCACGGTCAAAGATCTGGCGGTTGTTGATTCTCAGGCATTACAGAATGAAGGTGCGTTGGGGGTGATTATTCTGGGGCAGCAGGTGCACGCGATATTTGGCAAACAGTCCGATACGTTACGCCAGTTATTGGATGAACATTTCGCTGGGAATAATTAACGGTACGGTGTGTTGTATTAAAAGCCCCGGTTTGATATCGGGGTTTTTTATTTCCTTAAATATAAAAAAAGGGATAACCCAATAATAGCGTTATCCCAAAGGCCAGATGATAGAAACAATGATGGAGTGGCAAAGAGTAAAATTGTTGCCAATAACAGAAGATAGAATTAATGCAAAAATAATGACTCAGTCAGATAAACACATTACCACCAGGCTTCCACCTGTACGCCGAAGTTCCAGGTATCGCTGGCGGTACCATCGTTAAAGGCATTGCCCTGTTCGGAATCATTCAGGTAAGAGGCAAATACGCGCAGCTCCGGCCGAGACATAAAGTCTGGGCCGTCCGCCAGGCCTAACGCGATGGTGTATTTCTCGCCGCTCTGCTTATAGCTGGTGCCGTTGGTGTAAGAATCTTTCTGGTAGAAACCACCCACTTCGCCAATTAAGCGCACGTACTCGGTAAACTGATACTGTGCACGACCGACCAGCGACACCAGACGTGATTTATCGGTGAATTCGGTGGTGTCATCCGCTGAACCATAGGTCAGCACGTGGTTTAAGGAGAACTTGTCGGTAATAGGAATCAGACCGGTGTTGATAACGCGGTAGCCAGTAGCATCGTTGACGTTGTTCCACATGTCGTACCAACCGCCGCCTTGGGAGACCATGTTCTGCGCCAGGCCTTTATTCGCATACTGCAGCACCAGTTTGTTGTATCCGCCGAACATATCCTGGCTGATTTCGCCGGTCAGCATCACGCCGTTGTCGGCATCATACAGGCCGCCGTAATCCTTCTGCTTGTTGGTTGGGTTTGGCATGGCGTAGTCGATACCGAACTCAGTCCAGGCACCGCTCCATGGCTTCCAGCCTGCATAGCGAAGGTCGATATAGTTGATGTTGACATCGTTATCGCCATCTACGCGATAGTCGACATCGTTGGCGTCGCCGCGGATCCAGGCCAATGACACTGCGCCTGGGCCGACTGTGTAGTTTTCGATCCCGGCGCCGGAGCCGGAAATATTCCAGTATTTGGTATCAATGATGTGCAGATCGTGACGCTGGTAGTAGCGTTTACCGCCCCAAATCACCGCGTTTGGATCGCCTGGTACAAGCCCTTTGATCTGCAGGTTCAACTGGCGCAGACCAAACTGTGCATCGTCGTTAAACGTGGTTTCGTTATCGTTTGAACCATCGGAGACCATGCTGACCATCGAATCGAGGTAGAAGCTGACATCGTTTTTCTTATACACCTCAGAACCCAGTTCCAGCTCACCGTAGGTGTCGGCTTCGTTCCCCAGACGACCCAATTTATTTTTTTGCCATTCCTGCATTCCGCCATCGCCAGAAACCCCCACACCGGAACGGAGGTAGCCATGGAAATCAATCGGTACTGACGTTGCGGCCAGCAGTGAAGGTGAAGTCAGCGCAGTAGCCAACGCAATAGAAAGCGTGCGTAGGGTAGTTTTCATTGTTATCCTCATTTTGTTTTGTATTACGTTCACATAACGTGTGTAATAAAATGCCTAAATGTAAAAACAGGCAAACATTTGATTCTCGATGTGTGATTAACTGCAAATAAATTAGCCATTTCTGACTAGTTGTGTAAGAGGGTTATGATTGTGCTTGTGTGTGAGCGTGTATCTTTTTTGTGTTATCGTATGCCATGAGTCAGGTCGGTAGACGTTTTTTGGGGTGACCCCTGTTACAATCTAGCGATAACAACATAAGGAACCGGACGATGAAGTCTAAAAGCGCAACTTTGGAAGATGTTGCTCGCCATGCGGGCGTCTCCTACCAGACTGTGTCCAGGGTACTCAATAAATCTGCCAATGTATCCGAAGCCACACGCCACAAGGTGGAGAAATCCATTGAGGTCCTCCGCTATGTCCCAAACAGACTGGCACAGCAACTGGTTGGCAAGACCAGCCAGACGCTTGGATTGGTCACTACTTCTCTGGCGCTACACGCGCCTTCTCAGGTCGCAGCGGCGGTGAAACGCTATGCAAATCTGGAGGGGTATCAGGTACTGATTTCGATGATTGATGAGAGCGTCAATCATAGCATTCAGGATTCAATCAATGAGCTGAAGTCGCAGCTGGTCAGTAAAGTCATTATTAACGTACCACTGGAGACCGAAACAGCGCAGAAAATCGCGGATGATAATGATGATATCGTCTGCCTTTTCCTCGACGTTGACCCCTACAGCTCCGTGTATAACGTTTCGTTTAACCCGGCAGATGGTACGCGTGCCAGCGTGAAATATTTGTATGAGTCCGGGCATCGTGAGATGGCTATCCTGGCCGGGCCGGTGAGTTCCGTTTCGGCTAATCTGCGTCTGAGGAGCTGGCTGGATACCCTCAACAGCTACGGCCTGAAGCCTGTCACCGTGCTGCACGGGAACTGGGATGCGCAAAGCGGTTACGCCTGCGCGCTGCAAATGTTGCGTGAGACACCGGATTTTTCGGCGTTGCTGGTGGGTAACGATCAGATGGCACTGGGGGTATTGAGTGCGTTCCATCAGCATCAGGTGGCGATACCCGGTGAAAAATCGGTGATTGGTTACGATGACACCTATGAAAGCTCGTTCTTCTATCCGGCATTGACCACCGTCTCGCTCGACCTTGATTTACAAGGTAAAGAAGCAGTACGCCGTATTCTGGAGAGTGACGATAATGCCTCGTCGCGCACTTCATCCATCCTTCCGGCTCGTCTTGTCGTTCGCCACTCCACCGGGGCAAAAGTGGAGCAGGGCAAAGATATGCAGGCGATTGCTGAGCAACTGCGCGCCATCGCGCATCAGCTTAGCCGCTAACCTCTTGTCCGGAGCGTGCTCTGCGCTCCGGCTATCCCCCTTTTATTTGTAGGGTTGCAAAGCTCGGTTTTGCGGCGTATCGTAATTGTTATGTTATAACATATGATATCGAGGGTCAGATGAAAGCCAATATCCATCCCCATTACCGCACCGTGGTGTTTCATGACACCAGTGCCAACGAGTATTTCAAAGTGGGTTCGACCATTAAAACCGACCGGGAGATTGAGCTGGAAGGGGTGACATATCCGTATGTCACCATTGACGTGTCGTCTAAATCGCACCCGTACTACACCGGGAAACAGAGAACGGCCTCTACCGAGGGTAGCGTGGCGCGCTTTAGCCAGCGTTTTGGTCGCTTTCTTGACGTGAAAAGAGGTTCATGATGCAGGTACTTAACTCATTGCGCAGCGCCAAACAGCGCCACCCGGATTGCCAGATTGTGAAACGCAAAGGGCGACTGTACGTTATCTGCAAGTCAAACCCTCGCTTTAAGGCCGTTCAGGGGCGTAAAAAGCGTCGTTAAGCGGATACCTGTCGCAGAGACTCCAGGGAGTGGCGTTGCTTGCCGTCGGCGGTAAAATTGTCGGCGGCAAGCCATTTCTGGAAGGCGGCATTCAGCGCAGGCCACTCACCGTCGATAATTGAAAACCAGTCGGTATCGCGGTTATGGCCTTTAATCACCAGCGCCTGGCGAAAATGGCCTTCAAACTGGAAACCTAAGCGCAGCGCGGCCTTGCGTGAGGGTTCGTTGAAGCTATTGCATTTCCACTCATAGCGACGGTAGCCCAGAGTATCGAACGCATAGCGCATTAGCAGCCATTGGGCTTCTGTAGATGCGGGCGTTCTGCTCAACAGCGGTGAGAAGTGGACGTGGCCGACTTCCATCACCCCATGATTTGGGTCGATGCGCATTAATGCCAGCGAACCCACCGGCAGATTGGTTTTCTTGTCGATGACCGCAAAATGCATTGGGTCCTGCAGGTTTTCCACGCTAGCTACCCACTGGCGATATTCCTCTACCGAACTTTCCGGCTCGCGCAGTAACCACGTCCAGTTACGGGTGTCAGTTGCCTGCTGGTGAGCGGCGAACAGCGCATCGACGTGCAGAAGGCTCAGTGGTTCAAGGCGGCAAAACTGCCCTTCCAGCACCACGCGCTCAGGAAGCGGACGTGGCTGCCAGTCCGGCAGGGCATCGCCAATTAACTGACCAAATTGATTAAGCTGACTCATAACCTCTCCTTAGGGGAAATAAACAATACGCTGAGCGTAGGGGTTTACTGGTTCCATAAGAAGTGCCACCAGGTTATCTTTTGATGGTACCACGAGGAGCTGAGATGAATATTCCTGACGATCCCTTTTTTGCCCTGCTTTCCAGCTCGCTACAGGCGCGTGGAACAGAGACGCTTCAGCGGAGCCTGTATGCTGCGCTGAGAGAGGCCATTATGCAGGGGCAACTTCAGGCGCAGAGTTGGCTGCCTGGCTCGCGGGCGATTGCCGAGCGGCTGCAGGTATCGCGTAATACGGTCAATGCTGCGCTGGAGCAGTTGGCAATGGAAGGATACCTGCGGCGAGATCGTCGGGGTTCGCGGGTGGCCGCGCTACCGCAGCCGGAATGCCACGAGGCGCCGATACCAGAGCCCGTTAAGCTTCCGTCACGGTTACAACGACTGCCGCAGGTGATGCCGCGCGATACGCCGCCATTGTTGTTCACCCCCGGCACACCGGCCATTAACTATTTTCCCTTGCCGCTCTGGCGACGATTGCTTGACCGCGTCTTGCGTGAAGAGGGGAGTTCGCTGCTCGGTTATGGCGATGCGGCAGGTGAGTGGCCGTTGCGGGTGGCGATAGCCCGCCATCTTGCGTTATCGCGCGGTATCGACTGCGATGCCCGGCAAATTGTCATCACCGAAGGGGCGCTGGAGGGTGTAAACCTGTGCACGCAGTTGCTTAGCGAACCGGGGCAAACCGCCTGGGTTGAAGAACCGGGTTATTTTGGTGCCAAAAGCGCATTCTTGGCGGCGGGGTTAGCGCTGGAAACGGTACCGGTGGATGAAGAAGGTATGCAGATTGCCGTCAATCTGCCGCCACCGACGCTAATCTTTACCTCCCCATCTCACCAGTATCCCATTGGTAGCGTGCTGAGCGCGACGCGGCGCCTTGCGCTGCTGGACTATGCCCGTCAGCATGGGACGTGGATCGTTGAGGATGACTATGACAGCGAATTTCGTTTCAGCGGCGAACCGATTCCGGCGATGCGCGGAATGGTCGATAACGCCCCGGTGGTCTATCTGGGTACCTTCAGTAAGACGCTGTTCCCGTCGCTACGCATTGGGTTTATGGTCTTGCCATCAATGCTGGTTGAGGCGGCGCAGCCTGCCATACGTGCACTGCTTCGCGGTGGGCACCGTGCCGAGCAGCGTGCACTGGCCTGTTTTATTGAAGAGGGGCACTATGCGCGCCATCTGGCGGCGATGCGTCGCCTTTATCGCAAACGCCAGGCACAGTTGCACGATGCGCTGGAACAGGAACTCACCGTTCCGCATCAACTGATGGCAGGAGAAGGGGGGCTACATATGACGGTAGCTATTGACGGGATTGATGATGTGGCGCTGGTGCGTCAGGCGCGGTTGCATCAGATGGCGCCCAGTGCGCTCAGCAGCTTTTATCTTAACCGCCAACAGGCGCGTACCGGGCTGGTGCTGGGCTACGGGAATACGTCCGCATCGCAGTTTACGACGGCGATACGGACGCTACAGCGACTTATTGTGCCGCTTCGGCGCGGGCAAGGGTGAAGACATCGTAGAACGACAGTTCGCCCTTGGTTGAGACCATTTTCTGTAGCTGGGCCTTCGCCTGGCCATCTACGCGGGAGGAGTTCAGGATCCGCTCGACAAGCTGTTTGGGGACAAAACGGGTGTTGTACCACTCGCCGTTGTAGCAGACGCGGAAATCCAGGACGTCGATATCTTCGTAGCGATAGCGCGGATAGACATCAAAAAAGAAGAAGCCGTTCAGCAGTGCAAACAGCAGCCATAGCAGCCAGACGGTATCGGCCAGGGTTTCAGAGCGCATCATCACTACGAGCGTCGCGAAGAACGCAAGGTACATGGCGATGAATAGGCCAGGGTGATTGCGGATAAAGCTGATGCTAAAGCGCGGCCGGTTGTCGCGCTTTTCAGTCACGTTTAGTTCATCAATGGTTTGCGTGAGTAATCGCTGGATCTCTGACATCTTTTGCTCGGCAACGAAGGGCGGAATAGCCTATTGTATGTTGCGTCAATCAATACAGAAAGTAACAGATCGGTTGCAAAAAAGCATAACAGTCCGCGTCTGTTATCAGGCCAGCATTTTGATGACTTTAGCGGGATTACCGCCGACGACGGCATTTGCCGGCACATCTTTAACCACAACAGCTCCGGAAGCAATGACCGCGTTATCACCAACGATCACGCCGGGATTAATGACTGCCCGCCCGCCAATCCAAACGTTATGACCGATCTTCACCGGTTTGCCGTATTCAATGCCGCTGTTACGTTCGGCCGCATCAAGCGGATGGGTGGCGGTGTAGATATGGACGCCGGGGGCTAGCATACAGTTATCGCCGATATAAATTGGGCAGACATCGAGCATCACGCAGTCGAAATTAGCGTAGAAGTTGGTACCGAGATGGATATTGTAACCGTAGTCGCAGCGGAATGTCGGTTCAATATAGGCATCGTGGGTTTTGCCTAATAGTTCCGTCAACAACGCTGCCCGTTCGGATTTCTCGTCCGGCCCGGTATGGTTATACCGATGAATAAGGTGCCGGGCGCGTAGCCGGTCCATTCTCAGCGTGTCATCAGCAGGGCGATAATATTCACCCGCAATCATCTTACGTTTTTCTTCACTCATAGGGCCTCCTGTACGGGAAGCCATCACCATAAAAGGCGACCAAAGATTTGGGAACGTTCCCTATTCATCATTGTGATACAAATCACAGAGATTCGACAAAATACACGGAGTGGGGTACGTGCCTGTAAATGAATAAAAATTAACGAATATACTTCCAGACGGTTGAAGGAATTTTGTCGTACAGTTTATTCATGGTCAATTCAGCAAGACGATGATCGGCCGCTGAGTAAAATACCGCCAGTTCATTATCGGACAGTTCATATTTATTTTTTTCAATGACGCGCTCTAACGTATCAATTGACTGACAGCGTCGTAGGCGCATCAAATAATCAGTTTTAGTTAATGGTTTATCAGACATAATTCACCCATTGATTGTAATAATTTTAACAAGAGAGGCTAACAGGGTTCGCTCGGCTAGCGTTGACGAAACAGCGGAAAAGTTTGTTCCCTGACTTACGCCATTTTTGTAGGTCGCTGCTATTAATGCCGTAGTTACCGAACAACATGAAAGTATCATCCAGATATTCGTCGATCTGCGCAATCAGTTTATTATCTTCGTCGTACTTAATTTTATAATTAAGTGCAAACGTTGCAATATGTTCAATCAGCTCATTAAGCTGCAGGTTAACCGCCGAGGTAGGGTCATTTACCCAACCATGGTTGCTCTCTTCAAGCGTGACAAGACAGTCATGATACAGGGTTTCACAAAGAAACTTAAGCTGTGCGATATCGTGTCTTTTTGGTGAGTATTCGTCCATAACGCATCCCCCTGATTGCAGTTCAAACAACGAGTAACAAATACCGGTGTGGGATGGGTACTACTGGTTAACCTGAAACATGCACGTGTTCCCGATCTGCAGTAACTATAATCTACTCCGCAAAAGATTTCACCGAGCTATTACGAAAAATTACAATTAAGTCTCAAATGGTTAGTTTTTTTATAAGCAATGGCCGGGCAGGGTGGGCATAAGCCCCCGCTCTATCATACTTTCGCATGATAAAGATAACATTCATAGACTTAGACCGCTGGTGCAGCGATGTCGTTCGATTAAATATTATAGGATTATTCTTAATTCACTTCTATCGCCGGGAGTACTGCAGATTATTCAAAATGAATTAAAGACAAATCTCAATAAAGCGAGATAGGAGAGGGGACTATATTTTAATATATAGGTTAACCTCAATATCTATTTTTTATAGTTGATTAAAAAACAGACACCAGGACTGCCGACGTAGGGATAAAAAAAGGGCCGCAATAGCGGCCCTTTCGATAGCATAGCTTTAGTGATGCTCTACCTTATGGCTGTGCTCGAGGTCTTCGTTTTTACGGCTGAAACGACGACGTACAACCACGAAGAACACCGGTACGAAGAAGATGGCCAGAACGGTTGCTGTCACCATCCCACCCATTACGCCGGTACCAACGGCGTTCTGCGCACCGGAGCCTGCGCCGGAGCTGATAACCAGTGGCATTACACCGAGGATAAACGCCAGCGAGGTCATCAGGATTGGACGCAGACGCATACGTACGGCTTCCAGCGTCGCTTCAATCAGCCCTTTGCCTTCTTTGTCCATCAGGTCTTTGGCGAATTCAACGATCAATATCGCGTTCTTCGCCGACAGGCCAATGGTGGTCAACAGGCCCACCTGGAAGTAAACGTCGTTAGTTAACCCGCGAAGCGTTGCCGCCAACAGCGCACCAACCACCCCCAGCGGAACAACCAGCATAACCGAGAACGGAATAGACCAGCTCTCATACAACGCTGCCAGACACAGGAAGACGACAATCAGCGAGATGGCGTACAGGGCAGGGGCCTGGTTACCGGACAGACGTTCCTGGTAGGACATCCCCGTCCAGTCGTAGCCGATACCCGCAGGCAGTTTACCCGCCAGCTCTTCCATCAGGTTCATGGCTTCACCGGTACTCTTACCTTCAGTCGCCTGACCCAGGATTTCCATGGATGGCAGACCGTTGTAACGTTCCAGACGCGGTGAACCGTATTCCCAACGTGAGGTAGAGAAGGCGGAAAACGGTACCATTTGGCCATCGCTGCCGCGAACGTACCATTTGCCAATATCTTCCGGCAGCATACGGTATTTCGCTTCAGACATCAGGTACACCTTCTTCACACGACCGCGGTCGATGAAGTCGTTGACGTAGCTACCACCCCAGGCGGAACCCAGCGTGGTGTTGATGTCGCTGATGGAAACACCCAGTGCCTGCGCTTTTTCCTGGTCGATATCAACTTTGAACTGCGGCGTATCTTCCAGGCCATTAGGACGCACGCCGGTCAGCACGTCAGGGTGCTGGGCAATCATCCCAAACAGCTGGTTACGCGCCTGAGTCAGTTTTTCATGGCCCAGACCCGCCTGGTCGATCAGCTGGAAGTCGAAGCCGGTAGCAGTACCCAGTTCCACGATAGCTGGCAGGTTAAAGGCGAACACCATCGCATCTTTAATCGTCGAGAAGTAGCCCATCGCGCGACCGGTAATCGCTTCAACTTTGTTTTCGGCACCCGGACGTTCACTCCAGTCTTTCAGCGACACGAAGGCGATACCGGTGTTCTGGCCGCGACCCGCGAAGCCGAAGCCGTTTACGGCAAAGACGGATTCAACGTTGTTCTTCTCTTTGGTGAGATAGTAGTTGGTCATCTCATCCAGCACTTTCTGCGTACGTTCCTGAGTCGCACCGGCAGGCAGCTGCGCCATGCTCAGGAATACGCCCTGGTCTTCGTCCGGCAAGAAGGAGCTTGGCAGACGCACGAACAGGTAGGCCATGCCGACAACGATGATCAGATACAGCAGCAGGTAACGACCGGTGCTGCGCAGAATGTTGCCTACGCTATCGGTGTAATGGTGCGTGCTCTTCTCGAACATGTTGTTGAACCAGCCGAAGAAGCCTTTGGTAGAACCGTGGCTGCCTTTGGCAATTGGCTTCAGCATGGTGGCACACAGCGCTGGCGTCAGGATCAACGCCACCAGTACCGACAGCGCCATCGCGGAAACGATGGTGATGGAGAACTGGCGATAGATTGCCCCGGTGGAACCACCGAAGAAGGCCATCGGGATAAATACCGCTGACAGCACCATCGCGATACCCACCAGTGCGCCCTGAATCTGGCCCATGGATTTACGCGTTGCTTCTTTCGGCGGCAGCCCCTCTTCGGCCATCACACGCTCAACGTTCTCGACCACCACGATGGCGTCATCCACCAGAAGGCCGATGGCGAGCACCATCCCGAACATCGTTAGGGTGTTTATCGAGAAGCCGAACGCGGCAAGTACCGCAAAGGTCCCGAGCAGTACCACCGGTACCGCGATAGTTGGGATCAGCGTCGCACGGAAGTTCTGCAGGAACAGATACATCACCAGGAACACCAGGATGATCGCTTCGACCAGCGTTTTCACTACTTCGTGAATCGAGATCTTAACGAACGGCGTGGTGTCGTATGGGTAAACGATTTTCAGACCTGACGGGAAGAACGGCTCCATTTTCGCCAGTTCAGCACGAATAGCATTCGCGGTGTCCAGGGCGTTTGCGCCGGTTGCCAGTTTAATACCCAGACCGGAAGCCGGCTGACCGTTAAACTTCGCTACCACGTCATAGCTTTCGCCGCCGAGCTCAATTTTCGCCACATCGCGCAGGCGAACCTGCGAACCATCCTGGTTAACCTTCAGCAGAATGTTGCCAAACTCTTCGGTATTCGTCAGACGAGTCTGTGCCACGATTGAGGCGTTCAGCTGCTGGCCAGGTACTGGCGGCGTACCACCTAACTGACCTGCTGCTACCTGGGCGTTCTGCGCTTTCAGCGCGGCGATAACATCCACCGGCGTCAACTGGAAGTTATTCAGTTTGTTCGGGTCCATCCAGATACGCATTGCGTACTGAGAACCGAACAGCTGAACGTCGCCCACGCCGCTAGTACGGCTGATGGCGTCCTTCATGTTGGCCGCAACGTAGTCGGAAATATCGTCCTGGTTCATGGTGCCGTTGGTGTTGATAACACCAACAACCATCAGGAAGCTGCTGGAGGCTTTTTCAACGCTGATACCCTGCTGCTGAACTTCCTGCGGCAGAAGCGGCGTCGCCAGAGCGAGCTTGTTCTGTACCTGTACCTGAGCGATGTCCGGATCGGTACCGGATTCGAAGGTCAGGGTAATGGTTGCGGTACCGGTGGAGTCGCCGTTGGAGGACATGTACATCAGGTGATCGATACCGTTCATGTTCTGTTCGATAACCTGAGTGACAGTGTTCTGTACCGTTTCGGCGTCAGCACCGGGATACATGGCCGTGATCGAAATCGCTGGCGGCGCAATCGTTGGATATTGCGCTACCGGCAATTTGAGGATCGATAGCCCCCCAGCCAGCATGATAATGATGGCGATCACCCACGCAAATATGGGGCGATCGATAAAGAAATTAGGCATGTCTTAACGGCTCCTGTTTAAGTTAAGACTTGGTTTGTTCTGACTGAGCGGTGCCAGCGGCAGCTTGCTGTTTATCGTCAGAAGTGACTTCCTGGGCTTTAACCTGCACGCCCGGTTTCACTTTTTGCAGACCGCTGATAATCACGCGATCGCCGTCTTTCAAACCACCTGTCACCAGCCACTTGTCGCCAATCGCCTGGCTTGCAACGATCTGACGGACTTCGACTTTATCGCCTTCACCAATAACCATTGCGCTCGCATCGCCACGCGGCGTACGGGTCACACCCTGCTGAGGAACCAGCAGCGCGGTTGGGTTAGTCCCTTCTTCCAGACGTGCGCGAACAAACATGCCCGGCAGCAGCGTATGGTCAGGGTTAGGGAAGATAGCGCGCAGCGTGATAGAACCGGTGGTCTGGTCAACGGTGACATCAGAGAATTCTAATGTCCCGCTCTGCGGGTACTTGATACCGTCGTTGGTCACCAGGTCCACTTTCGCTTTACCGTTTTCCTGTTTCAGTTTGCCGTCTGCCAGTTCCTGCTTCAGACGCAGGAAATCATTGCTGGACTGGGTCACATCAACATAGATAGGGTCAAGCTGCTGAACGGTAGCCAGTGCGGTCGCTTGACCGTTCTGGACCAGTGCCCCTTCGGTGACCGCAGATTTACCAATGCGTCCGCTGATAGGCGAAGTCACTTTGGTGTAGGCCAGGTTGATTCGCGCGGTTTCAACGGCGGCTTTTGCTGCCAGAACGGCTGCGTTAGCCTGCTGTGCATCCGCAACGGCAGTATCGTAATCCTGACGGCTGATGTACTGAGTACCCAGCAGTTTGGAGTAACGATTCACGGTCAGTTTGGCGATATTGGCAGCCGCTTCCGCTTTCGCTAAGTCACCTTTCGCGCTTTCATAAGAGGCCTGATAGGTTGCCGGATCAATCTGATAGAGCGACTCGCCCGCCTTGATGTCGCCACCTTCGATAAAGTTGCGCTTCAGAATAATCCCGCTGACCTGCGGGCGAACTTCTGCGACACGATAGGCGTTGGTGCGGCCTGGCAGTTCCGTCGTGATTACAAGAGGTTCAGATTTGAGCGTCACCACGCCAACCTCTGGCATGTGTTGCGCTCCTTGCTGAGCTGGTTTGTCGTCACATCCTGTTAGCGCTAAGCTGCCTGAGAGCATCAGAACGACCGCCAGAGGCGTTAACCCTCTGTTTTTGTTCATATGTAAACCTCGAGTGTCCGATTTCAAATTGATCAATGGAACAAGCGTCCACAAACCCATTGCTGCGTTTGTATTATCGTCATACTATGGTACATACATTCATAAATGTATGTAAATCTAACCCCTGCAAATTCACCGACCTATGGCACGAAAAACCAAAGAAGAAGCACTGGCTACACGTCAGCACATACTGGATGTCGCCCTACGGTTGTTCTCACAGCAGGGGGTATCATCCACCTCACTCGCCGAGATTGCAAAAGCGGCAGGGGTGACGCGCGGGGCAATTTACTGGCATTTTAAGGATAAGTCGGATCTCTTTAATGAAATCTGGGCGTTATCAGAGTCCAGCATCGGCGATCTTGAAATTGAGTATCGGGCAAAATTCCCCGGCGATCCACTCTCAGTTTTGAGAGAAATCCTCGTTTACATTCTAGTTGCCACAGTTATCGAAGAGCGCCGACGACTGATGATGGAAATCATTTTTCACAAATGTGAGTTTGTCGGTGAAATGGCCGTAGTGCAACAGGCTCAGCGTAATTTATGTTTAGAAAGTTACGATCGGATTGAACAGACGTTAAATGACTGTGTCAGTGCGAAGGTTTTACCGGCAAATTTGTTAAGCCGCCGGGCGGCGATTTTAACCCGCAGCTATATCTCCGGGCTGATGGAAAACTGGCTGTTTGCCCCGAACTCCTTCGACCTGCGGGCCGAGGCGGAATCCTACGTGGCTATCCTGCTTGAGATGTACCAATTTTGTCCAACGCTACGCGGCGAAAAAGACCTCCCTTGTTATAAGGATTACCAGGAATAATCCTGGCTGCCCCGGCTATTCGCCTGTAGCCAGAAGTGCTATTCTGCGCCGATATTTATCTCCGGCATGCCGCCGGCTTTAGCCACCACACATGTTAAGATTATGCTGCATAACATCCGCCCTCGGGCCACGATCTCTGCATTTCTCATTATTGCTGTCTGTTTTGTGCTATCTATTGCCGCGGTACAAGCCCGTGCGCTGAATGGCACCGATATTCCTGACCGTACTGACGTCCAGGATCAGCTTAACGCGTTGAACAACAAAAAGGACCTGACCCCTCAGGAAAAGCTGGTTCAGCAGGATCTGACCGAAACGCTGCAGCTACTCGATAAAATCGACAGCGTTAAGGCTGAAAGCACCCAACTGCAAAAGCAGATAGATCAGGCGCCTGTTAAGCTGCGCCAGGCCACTGACAATCTGAATGACATCAGCGATGTCGATAATGATGATGAGACGCGTAAAACGCTGAGCACGCTTTCGCTGCGGCAGCTTGAAGCCCGCGTGTCCCAGGCGGTGGATGATTTACAGAATGCCCAAAACGACCTGGCAACCTATAACAGCCAGCTCGTCTCCCTGCAAACCCAGCCTGAGCGCGTACAGAATGCGATGAACTCCGCCTCCCAGCAGTTGCTGCAGGTGCGTAACAGCTTGAATGGCAGCACCGTCGGTGATGGCCTGCGTCCTACCCAGCAGACGATGCTGCAGGTGCAAAAAACGCTGCTTGACGCGGAGATTGAGCTTCAGCGTAAGAGCCTGGCTGGCAACACGGTATTGCAGGACTCCCTGCAGAAGCAACGCGACTACGTGACCGCCTACAGTACCCGTCTCGAGCATCAGCTTCAGCTGCTGCAGGAAGCGGTAAACAGTAAGCGTCTGATGCTGTCGGAAAAAACCGCCGCTGAGAACGCCACACCGGAAGAGACCGCCCGTATCCAGGGCAACCCGCTGGTAAAGCAAGAGCTCGAGATAAACCATCAACTGAGCCAGAAACTGATTACCGCAACCGAAAGCGGCAACCAGCTGGTACAGCAGAATATTAAGGTAAAAACCTGGCTCGACCGCGCGCTGCAGTCCGAGCGTAACGTCAAAGAACAGATTGCGGTGCTGAAGGGCAGCCTGCTGCTGTCGCGTATTCTTTATCAGCAGCAGCAGACGTTACCGTCGGCGGATGAGCTGGAAGATATGACCACTCGCATCGCCGACCTGCGTCTTGAGCAGTTCGAGATTAACCAACAGCGCGACACCCTGTTCCAGAGCGATGATTTTGTCGCCAAACTGGAAGAGGGGCACAGCAACGAAGTCGACAGCGAAGTGCATGATGCGCTGCTGCAAATCGTCGACGCGCGTCGCGAAATGCTGGACCTGATCAACAAACAGCTGGGTAACCAGTTGATGATGGCTATCAACCTGCAGATTAACCAGCAGCAGTTGATGAGCGTCTCCAAAAGCCTGAAATCGATTTTGACCCAGCAAATCTTCTGGGTGAACAGCAACCGCCCGATGGACTGGGACTGGATTAAATCGTTCCCTGAAGCGCTGAAGAGCCAGTTCAAATCGATGAAAATCACCGTGAACTGGGAGAAAGCGTGGCCTGCCGTGTTTATCGCTTTCCTCGCCGGGCTTCCGCTGCTGCTGATTGCCGGGCTGATTCGCTGGCGGCTACAGTGGCTGCGTAGCTACCAGGATAAGCTCGGCGATCAGGTAGGCAATCTACGTAACGACAGTCAACTGCATACGCCAAAGGCGATTCTCATCGATCTCATCCGTGCGCTGCCGGTGGTGCTGATTATTCTGGCGATAGGCCTGATTTTGCTGACCATGCAGCTCAATATCAGCGCGCTGCTGTGGGCGTTCAGTAAGAAAATGGCGATTTACTGGCTGGTCTTCGGCCTGTGCTGGAAAGTGCTGGAGAAAAATGGCGTCGCCGTCCGTCACTTCAATATGCCGGAACAGCTCACCAGCCACTGGCGTCGCCAGATTGTACGCATCAGCATCGCGCTGCTGCCGCTGCACTTCTGGTCGGTGGTGTCAGAACTTTCCCCGCTCAACTTGATGGACGACGTGCTGGGGCAGTTTGTTATTCTGCTTAACCTGTTGGTGATTGCGGTGCTGACGTGGCCGATGTGTCGCGAAAGCTGGCGCGATAAAGAGTCGCACAGCCTGCGCCTGCTGACGGTGACGGTGCTGTCGCTGGTGCCGGTAGGGCTGATGGTGTTGACCGCGACCGGTTACTTCTATACCACGCTGCGTCTTTCAGGCCGCTGGATTGAAACGGTCTATCTGGTTATTTTCTGGAATTTGCTGTACCAGACGGTGCTGCGCGGTCTGAGTGTGGCGGCTCGCCGCATTGCCTATCGTCGTGCGGTTGCCCGTCGCCAGAATCTGGTGAAAGAGGGGGCCGAAGGGGCCGAACCGCAGGAAGAGCCGACGATTGCGCTGGAGCAGATCAACCAGCAGACGCTGCGTATTACCATGCTGGTGATGGTCGCGCTGTTTGGCCTGATGTTCTGGGCTATCTGGTCTGATTTAATCACCGTGTTCAGCTATCTCGACAGCATCACGCTCTGGCATTACAACGGCACCGAAGCGGGAGCCAGCGTGGTGAAAGATGTCACTATGGGCAGCCTGCTGTTTGCCATTATCGCCTCGATGGTGGCCTGGGCGTTGATTCGCAACTTACCGGGTCTGCTGGAAGTGCTGGTACTTTCACGTCTCAATATGCGCCAGGGGGCTTCGTACGCGATTACCACGATTCTGAACTACGCGATTATCGCCGTGGGTGCGATGACCGTGTTTGGTTCGCTCGGGGTGTCGTGGGATAAACTGCAGTGGCTTGCCGCCGCGCTGTCGGTTGGTCTGGGTTTTGGTTTGCAGGAGATTTTCGGTAACTTCGTCTCCGGCCTGATTATTCTGTTTGAACGCCCGGTACGTATTGGTGACACGGTGACCATTGGTACCTTCTCGGGCACGGTAAGCAAGATCCGTATCCGTGCAACCACCATCACCGACTTTGACCGCAAAGAGGTGATCATCCCGAACAAAGCGTTCGTGACCGAACGTCTGATCAACTGGTCGCTGAGCGATACGACTACCCGCGTGGTGATCCGCCTTGGTGTAGCCTATGGTTCGGATCTTGATAAGGTGAAAAAAGTGCTGCTGCAGGCGGCAACGAGCCACCCGAAAGTGATGCACGATCCGGAACCGTCAGTCTTCTTTACTACCTTCGGCGCCAGCACGCTGGATCACGAACTGCGTCTGTACGTGCGCGAACTGCGTGACCGTAGCTATACCGTGGATGAACTAAACCGGACTATCGATCGCCTGTGTCGCGAAAACGACATCAATATCGCCTTCAACCAGCTCGAAGTGCACCTGCACAATGAGAAGGGGGATGTGGTGACGGAAGTGAAGCGCGACGCTAAAACCGACGGCCAGGATTTGGTCGCGGATTAAAGCATTAAGGGCGGCGGAAGCCGCCCTAATTTATTCAGCCTGCGCCGCAAGGTCGTTGGCGTTTAATCCGGTCAATTGTTGAACTAGCGCGGCGGAGAGTCCGGCATTCAGCATGTTTCGCGCAATCTTCTGCGCTTCATCGCGCCGACCCAGCGCTTCCAACTGTGAGGGCGTGAGCCAATTCTCTATCAGTAAGACACCCAGCTGTTCTTGTAAAGAGGTCAGATCGCGCTGGCGAATGTACTTACACAACAGCTCCAGCATCGCCATGCGCTGATGGGCTATTATTTCGTTGTCCGGCATCACGGTGATGACGGTGATGCAGTCCATCGTTTTGCGTTTTACGCGCCGCCCTCCGCCTTTTTTAGCTTATTGATGTAATCGTTGCGCACCATCTCCAGCGCGCTCAGCACTATTTCCGGGGCAATTTCGTTGCTCTCCAGCAGTTCAATCAGATCCACAGCCAGTTTGACATCATCAGGGGCGCTTTCCAGCGACATAGCTTCTCCTTATTAGCGCGTGATGCGCGCGAGTATGCGTTCAATGTCTTCCAGCGCTTCGCGGCAGCGGGTGAGGCGGCCATCAAAGGCGGTGATTTCACGGGCAAGACGCTGCTGATCCTCAAGCGTTGTCGCCTGTTGGTACTGTTGCTGACGCTGCTGCTTCATTTCCAACAGACGGCGTTCAAAATCCTGGGTTTCCAGCCGTTTGCGCTGCCAGCGACGCAGGCCGGGCGAGGGGCTATCCCAAACGCGCAGCGACCAGGCTTCACTTTCGCGGCTGATGGCCTCAATCTGGGCTGCCAGGCGTTCAGCTAGCCAGGCCACCTGCGGCAATTGCTGTTGTTCCACGGCATGTTTTAGCTCTTCAAAATGGGCATACGCTTCGTCGAGGTAGGCCTGCATTTTGGTGCTGCGGGTCTGGAAAAGCTGACGGTCAAAGCGCGCGCTCAGGGTGGCATGGGCTGCCAGCGGCGTAATCTGCGTCTGAAGCCGTGTAAGCTGTTGTTCCAGCGTTTGTAAAAGCCGCGCCGTTTTCACCGGATTCTCCCCTTGAAGGTTATCAGCTATGCTAGAGTAGCAGACTCATTTGATAACGATTCGCATTATGCAGCGTACTATTTTAATCATTATTGGCTGGCTGGCGGTAGCCCTTGGCACCATTGGCGTGGTATTGCCCCTGTTGCCGACCACACCGTTTATTCTGCTTGCCGCCTGGTGCTTTGCGCGCTCTTCGCCGCGCTTTCATAATTGGTTGCTGTATCGTTCCTGGTTTGGCGGCTATTTACGTCACTGGCAGCGCTATAAAGCCATGCCGCCGGGGGCTAAACCGCGGGCAATTATCGTGATTTTACTGACCTTTGGCGTTTCGCTGTGGTTGGTCGATATGTTATGGGTTCGGCTGCTGCTGCTGGCGATTCTCTGCGGGTTACTGGTTTTCCTCTGGCGTATTCCAGTCGTTGATGCAGAGCAACAAAACGGCTGAACCGCATTTATGGTGTTGCAATTCTACGGGCTAGCCAGTAAATTCTGGCGTTTTCGAGCACAGGCGCGCCAGGTTAAAAATTGAGCAGTATCCGTTTTTAACCCGTTTTGCTCGCCTTGAGTAACACTGTTTTAATCAGGCACAAACCTATGACCGCAACTGCACAGCAGCTTGAATATCTGAAGAACAGCATCCAGAGCATCCAGGACTATCCAAAACCTGGCATTCTTTTCCGCGATGTCACCAGCTTACTGGAAGACCCGAAAGCTTACGCGCTCAGCATTGAATTGCTGGTTGAGAAGTACAAAGACGCCGGTATTACCAAAGTCGTGGGTACCGAAGCGCGCGGCTTCCTGTTTGGCGCGCCGGTCGCGCTGGCCATGGGCGTAGGTTTTGTCCCGGTACGTAAACCGCGTAAATTGCCGCGTGAAACGATCGCCGAAAGCTACGAGCTGGAATACGGCACCGATCAGCTGGAAATTCACGTTGATGCGATCAAAGCCGGCGATAAAGTGCTGGTGGTCGACGATCTGCTGGCAACCGGCGGGACTATCGAAGCGACGGTAAAACTGATCCGTCGTCTGGGTGGCGAAGTGCATGATGCGGCCTTCATCATCAACCTGTTCGATCTGGGCGGCGAACAGCGCCTGGAAAAACAGGGCATCACCAGCTATAGCCTGGTGAATTTCCCGGGTCACTAAGCATTTCCCGATACATAGCCTCGCCTGCCCGGCGGGGCTGTGATAGCATTACCCCCTCGTGAATCCACCTTCCAGCGTTTCAGAGCCTGCCAATGAGTTATCAGGTCTTAGCCCGAAAATGGCGCCCACAAACCTTTGCTGACGTCGTCGGCCAGGAACATGTGCTGACCGCACTGGCGAACGGCTTATCGTTAGGGCGCATTCATCACGCATACCTTTTTTCCGGCACCCGTGGGGTGGGGAAAACCTCCATCGCCCGTCTGCTGGCGAAGGGGCTTAACTGCGAAACCGGCATTACCGCCACGCCGTGCGGCGTGTGTGATAACTGCCGCGAAATAGAACAGGGGCGCTTTGTCGATCTGATTGAGATCGATGCCGCCTCGCGAACCAAAGTCGAAGATACCCGAGACCTGCTGGATAACGTCCAGTATGCGCCCGCGCGCGGTCGCTTTAAGGTCTATCTGATCGACGAAGTGCACATGCTCTCGCGTCACAGCTTTAACGCGCTGTTAAAGACGCTGGAAGAGCCGCCTGCGCACGTCAAATTCCTGCTGGCCACCACCGATCCGCAAAAGCTGCCGGTCACCATTCTTTCGCGCTGCCTGCAGTTCCACCTCAAGGCGCTGGACGTTGAGCAAATTCGTCATCAACTGGAGCATATCCTTGATGAGGAGCATATTGCTCACGAGCCCCGCGCCCTGCAGTTGCTGGCACGTGCAGCGGACGGCAGTCTGCGCGATGCGCTAAGTCTGACCGATCAGGCGATTGCCAGCGGCGAAGGCCAACTGACCGCCGTATCGGTCAGTGAAATGCTCGGCACCCTCGACGACGATCAGGCGCTGTCATTGATTGAAGCACTGGTGGCGGCCAACGGCGAACGCGTGATGGAGCTGGTCAACGATGCTGCACTGCGCGGCGTTGACTGGGAAGCCTTGCTGATTGAGATGCAAAGTCTGCTGCATCGTATTGCGATGGTTCAACTGTCGCCTGCGGCGCTTGGCGCCGATATGGCCGCCGTGGAGCAGCGGATGCGCAATCTTGCGCGCACCGTGCCGCCGACCGACGTGCAGTTGTACTACCAGACGATGTTGATTGGTCGTAAAGAGCTGCCGTATGCACCAGACCGTCGGATGGGCATTGAGATGACGCTGCTGCGCGCACTGGCGTTCCATCCCAATGCGCCACTGCCGGAGCCGGAAAGGCCGCCGCAGACCTTTGCACCGGCTGCTGCACCAATGACGCAACAGCCGCCGCCGATGCAGACCTCTGCACCACAGACGCTGCCGCCTGCCGCTCCGCTTCCTGATTCAACCAATCAGGTGCTGGCCGCACGTCGTCAGCTGCAACAGCAGCAGGGAAATCAGGGAGTAAACTCCCCAAAAAAGAGTGAACCGGCAGCCGCTTCCCGCGCGCGGCCGGTGAACAGTGCTGCGCTGGAAAGACTGGCCTCGGTAACGGAACGCGTTCAGGCGCGTCCGGCACCGGCCGCATTGACCCAGCCTGCGGCGAAGAAAGAGGCATACCGCTGGAAAGCGACCACGCCTGCTGATGAAGTGAAAAAAGAGGAAGTCGCCACGCCGAAAGCGCTGAAGAAAGCGCTGGAGCATGAGAAAACGCCAGAACTGGCGGCCAAGCTGGCGGTGGAATCATTAGAGCGCGACCCGTGGGCGGCCGAGGTGAGCCAGATGGCGCTGCCGAAGCTCGTCGAACAGGTGGCGCTCAACGCGTGGAAAGAGCAGAACGGTAACGCGGTGTGCCTGCATCTGCGTCCCACGCAGCGGCA
Source organism: Kluyvera sp. 142486 (assembly GCF_046569695.1). Taxonomy (NCBI): domain Bacteria; kingdom Pseudomonadati; phylum Pseudomonadota; class Gammaproteobacteria; order Enterobacterales; family Enterobacteriaceae; genus Kluyvera; species Kluyvera sp. 142486. The sequence continues at coordinate 94,298 of NZ_JBKHUI010000002.1, read as the reverse complement.
TCTGAATTCGCCCGGCGCGCAGCAAAAGCTGACCGAGGCGTTGAGCACTTTATACGGTGCGACTGTTGAATTGACCATCGTGGAAGATGATAATCCGGCGGTGCGTACGCCGCTGGAGTGGCGACAGGCCATCTATGAAGAGAAACTCGCGCAGGCGCGCGAGTCGATTATCGCGGATAATAACATTCAGACGCTGCGCCGATTCTTCGATGCGGACCTGGATGAAGAGAGTATCCGCCCCATTTGACCGCAAGCGTTGCTTACGGTCGTTATTCTTTAACGTGACCTACTGAGAGAGAAGCCTATGTTTGGTGGTAAAGGCGGTCTGGGTAACCTGATGAAACAGGCCCAGCAGATGCAAGACAAAATGCAGAAAATGCAGGAAGAAATCGCCCAGCTGGAAGTAACCGGCGAATCTGGCGCAGGTCTGGTCAAAGTGACCATTAACGGCGCGCACAACTGCCGTCGCGTGGAGATCGATCCAAGCCTGCTGGAAGATGACAAAGAGATGCTGGAAGATCTGGTCGCTGCGGCGTTCAACGATGCGGCACGTCGCATTGATGAAACTCAGAAAGAGAAAATGGCTTCTGTATCCTCTGGTATGCAGCTGCCACCAGGCTTCAAGATGCCGTTCTGATGCAAACCAGTCCGCTGTTAACTCAGCTGATGGAAGCGCTGCGCTGTCTGCCGGGCGTTGGCCCGAAGTCGGCGCAGCGCATGGCGTTTACCCTGCTGCAGCGTGACCGCAGCGGCGGGATGCGTCTGGCGCAGGCGTTAACCCGCGCGATGTCGGAGATCGGCCACTGTGCCGATTGCCGCACCTTCACCGAGCAGGAAGTGTGCAACATCTGCTCGAACCCGCGTCGCCAGGAAAACGGCCAAATCTGCGTGGTGGAGAGTCCTGCGGATATCTACGCCATTGAGCAGACCGGGCAGTTCTCCGGCCGCTACTTCGTGCTGATGGGCCACCTGTCGCCGTTGGACGGCATCGGCCCAGACGATATCGGTCTCGACCGCCTTGAACAGCGTCTGGAAGCAGAGCAGTTGACCGAAATTATCCTCGCCACCAACCCCACGGTGGAAGGGGAAGCCACGGCCAACTATATCGCCGAGCTTTGCGCGCAGTATGGCGTCGAAGCCAGCCGTATCGCCCACGGCGTGCCGGTAGGCGGTGAGCTGGAGATGGTTGACGGCACTACGCTGTCGCACTCGCTGGCCGGTCGCCATAAGATTCGTTTTTAATCAATCGAGAGCAGGATTTTCTGCTCTCGCTTGAAATCTGCTACACCCATCCCCATTTTCCTCTCATCGCTTTTTTTACCTTGTAATCAGCATTGAGGTATTTTGCAATGAAAGGACAAGAAACCCGTGGCTTCCAGTCAGAAGTGAAACAGCTTCTGCATCTGATGATCCATTCCCTGTATTCCAATAAAGAAATCTTCCTGCGTGAGCTTATCTCTAACGCGTCAGATGCCGCCGACAAGCTGCGCTTCCGCGCGCTGTCCAATCCGGATCTGTATGAGGGCGACGGCGAACTGCGCGTGCGCGTCTCCTTCGATAAAGATAAGCGTACGTTGACCATTGCCGATAACGGCGTGGGCATGAACCGCGATGAAGTGATTGACCATCTGGGGACTATCGCTAAATCCGGCACCAAAGCGTTCCTCGAGTCTATGGGCTCTGACCAGGCGAAAGACAGCCAGCTTATCGGCCAGTTCGGCGTTGGCTTCTACTCTGCGTTTATCGTCGCGGACAAAGTCACCGTACGTACCCGTGCGGCGGGCGACAAGCCGGAAAACGGCGTGTTCTGGGAATCTGCCGGTGAAGGTGAATACACCGTTGCCGACATCACCAAAGAAGACCGTGGTACCGAAATTACCCTGCACCTGCGCGAAGACGAAAGCGAGTTCCTCGACGACTGGCGCGTTCGTTCGGTTATCAGCAAATACTCCGACCATATCGCGCTGCCGGTAGAGATCGAAAAACAAGAAGAGAAAGACGGCGAAACCGTGGTTTCCTGGGAGAAGATCAACAAGGCGCAGGCGCTGTGGACGCGTAACAAAGCCGAGCTGAACGACGACGAATATAAAGAGTTCTACAAACATATCGCCCACGACTTTACCGACCCGCTGACCTGGAGCCACAACCGTGTGGAAGGTAAGCAGGAGTACACCAGCCTGCTGTACATCCCGTCGCAGGCGCCGTGGGATATGTGGAACCGTGACCATAAGCACGGCCTGAAGCTGTACGTGCAGCGCGTCTTCATCATGGACGACGCCGAGCAGTTTATGCCGAACTACCTGCGCTTCGTGCGTGGTCTGATAGATTCCAACGATCTGCCGCTGAATGTCTCTCGTGAAATTCTGCAGGACAGCACCGTCACCCGCAACCTGCGTAACGCGCTGACCAAACGTGTGCTGCAGATGCTGGATAAGCTGGCGAAAGACGATGCCGAGAAATACCAGACCTTCTGGAAACAGTTTGGCCTGGTGCTGAAAGAGGGCCCGGCGGAAGACAACGGCAACCAGGAAGCGATTGCGAAGCTGCTGCGCTTTGCCTCGACTCACACCGACTCTTCCGAGCAGACCGTGTCGCTGGCCGACTACGTGTCCCGCATGAAAGAAGGGCAGGAGAAGATCTACTACATCACCGCCGATAGCTACGCCGCGGCGAAGAGCAGCCCGCACCTGGAACTGCTGCGTAAGAAAGGCATCGAAGTGCTGCTGCTTTCCGATCGCATCGATGAGTGGATGATGAACTACCTGACCGAGTTCGATGGCAAGCCATTCCAGTCCGTTGCTAAAGCCGACGAGTCTATCGACAAGCTGGCGGACGAAGTGGACGAGAGCGCCAAAGAAGCAGAAAAAGCGCTGACGCCATTCATTGAGCGCGTGAAAACCCTGCTGGGCGACCGCGTGAAAGAGGTGCGTCTGACTCACCGTCTGACCGACACTCCGGCTATCGTCACCACCGACGCGGACGAAATGAGCACCCAGATGGCGAAACTGTTCGCTGCTGCGGGCCAGGCCGCGCCGGAAGTGAAATACATCTTTGAGCTGAACCCGGATCACGTACTGGTGAAACGCACCGCGGATACCCAGGATGAAGGGCAGTTTAAAGAGTGGGTTGAGCTGCTGCTTGATCAGGCGCTGTTCGCTGAGCGCGGTACGCTGGAAGATCCTAACCAGTTTATCCGCCGTATGAACCAGCTGCTGGTGTCATAAACCTTACCCTCACCCTAACCCTCTCCCTAAAAGGGAGAGGGGACTGGCCCGGCGCTGGTCTTCTCCCTCTCCCTGTGGGAGAGGGGCGGGGTGAGGGCATCAAACTGCCTCGTACGCAAAATATCTGACCATTAACCGTTTCAGCCGTCCCGCCTTCCTTGAGCCAGCGCCGTTCTGGTGGTATCTTTTAGCGCTTTTTAAAAAATATCGACAACCTTTGAGGGGATTTTCGCAATGCGTATCATTCTGCTTGGCGCACCGGGCGCGGGTAAAGGAACTCAGGCACAGTTCATCATGGAGAAATATGGCATTCCGCAAATTTCCACCGGTGATATGCTGCGCGCCGCTGTAAAATCCGGCAGCGAGCTGGGCAAACAGGCTAAAGACATCATGGACGCAGGCAAGCTGGTCACTGATGAACTGGTTATCGCGCTGGTCAAAGAGCGTATCGCTCAGGAAGACTGCCGTAACGGTTTCCTGCTGGACGGCTTCCCACGCACTATCCCGCAGGCAGACGCCATGAAAGAAGCGGGCATCAACGTTGACTACGTGCTGGAATTCGACGTTCCGGACGAACTGATCGTTGACCGTATCATTGGTCGTCGCGTACATGCTGCATCTGGCCGCGTTTACCACATCAAATTCAACCCACCTAAAGTTGAAGGTAAAGACGACGTGACCGGCGAAGAGCTGACCACCCGTAAAGACGACCAGGAAGAGACCGTTCGTAAGCGCCTGGTGGAATACCATCAGATGACCGCTCCGCTGATCGGCTACTACTCCAAAGAAGCGCAGGCGGGTAACACCAAGTACGCTAAAGTTGACGGTACCAAAGCCGTTGCTGACGTACGCGCTGAGCTGGCGAAGATCCTCGGCTAATCTCGTTTCCGGCACCGAGCGTGCCGGATGACGGCGTAAACGCCTTATCCGGCCTACATCCTACCGTAGGCCTGATAAACGTAGCGCCATCAGGCAAAATTCTCTCCTTACCTCTCGCAGCAATTAGTTTTTCTTCCTCACTTTTCCGCTACAATTATCAACAATTTGAATCGATAAGAGGCGGTAATGCATCATAAGAAACCCGGTATTCTGCTGGTCAATCTCGGCACCCCCGATGCTCCAACGCCTGAAGCGATAAAACGCTATTTGACACAGTTTCTCAGCGATAAGCGCGTCGTTGATACCCCTCGTCTACTTTGGTGGCCGTTGCTACGCGGTGTGATTCTGCCTATCCGCGCGCCGCGTGTAGCCAAACTTTACCAGTCCGTATGGATGGAAGAGGGCTCACCGCTGATGGTGTTTAGCCGTCGCCAGCAGCGCGCGCTTGCCGCTCGCCTGCCGGAAATTCCGGTGGTACTGGGAATGAGCTACGGTAATCCATCGCTGCACAGCGCGGTGGACGAACTGCTGGCCCAGGGTGTTGATCATCTCATCGTGCTGCCGCTCTACCCGCAATACTCCTGCTCAACCGTGGCGGCTGTATGGGACGAGCTGGCGCGTATTCTGGCGACCAGGCGAGCGATCCCAAGCGTCTCGTTTATCCGCGACTATGCCACCGACCACGGCTATATTCAGGCGCTGGCGGACAGCGCCCGTGCGTCGTTTGCCCGCCACGGCGAGCCGGACGTGCTGCTGCTCTCCTATCACGGCATTCCTCAGCGCTTTGCGCAGGAAGGCGATGACTATCCGCAGCGCTGCCGTGATACCACCCGTGAGCTGGTGTCGGCCCTTGGTATCTCGCCGGATAAGGTGATGATGACCTTCCAGTCGCGCTTTGGCCGTGAACCCTGGCTGACGCCGTATACCGACGAAACGCTGAAAATGCTTGGTGAGAAGGGCGTGAAGCATATCCAGGTGATGTGCCCTGGCTTCTCGGCGGATTGTCTGGAGACGCTGGAAGAGATTGCGGTGCAGAACCGCGAGGTCTTTATGGAGGCCGGTGGTCAGCAGTATGAATACATTCCTGCTCTGAATGACGACGAAGCGCATATCGCGATGATGGTCAATCTGACCGCACCCTATACCTGATCGCAAGCAGGCGGATGAATGTGTTACCATTCACCGCCTGTTAACTGCCACTCCTGAAAACACCATGAAATTTCCCGGTAAACGCAAATCTAAACACTATTTTCCGGTGGACGCTCGCGATCCGCTGCTAAAGCAGATTCAACCCGAAAGTGAAACCAGCACCGCCTGGGTTGTCGGTATCGACCAGACGCTGGTGGATATTGAAGCCAAAGTCGACGATGCGTTTATTCAGCGCTACGGCTTGAGCGCCGGGCATTCTCTGGTGATTGAAGATGACGTTGCCGAGGCGCTGTATCAGGAGCTGGTGCGTGAGAATCTGATTACCCATCAGTTTGCCGGTGGCACTATCGGCAACACCATGCACAACTATTCGGTGCTGGCGGATGACCGCTCGGTGCTGCTGGGCGTGATGTGCAGCAACATCGAAATCGGCGGCTACGCCTATCGCTATCTGTGTAACACCTCAAGCCGTACCGACCTGAACTACCTGCAGGGCGTTGAAGGGCCGATTGGCCGCTGTTTTACGCTTATCAGCGATTCCGGCGAACGTACCTTTGCCATCAGCCCAGGTCATATGAACAAACTGCGCCCGGAGAGCGTGCCTGAGTCGGTGATTGCCGGTGCATCCGCACTGGTGCTGACCTCCTATCTGGTGCGCTGCAAACCGGGCGAACCGATGCCTGAGGCAACCATGCAGGCCATCGCCTATGCGAAGAAATATGATGTGCCGGTGGTGCTGACGCTGGGGACCAAATTCGTGATCGCCGAAAGCCCGGAGTGGTGGCAGAGCTTTATCAAAGAGCACGTGTCGATTCTGGCGATGAACGAAGAAGAAGCCGAAGCGTTAACCGGCCTCAGCGACCCGCTGCAGGCGTCGGATAAAGCGCTAGACTGGGTGGATCTGGTGCTGTGCACGGCCGGGCCAACCGGGCTTTACATGGCAGGCTTCACCGAGAACGACGCGAAGCGTAAAACGCAGCATCCGCTGCTGCCGGGGGCGATTGCCGAATTCAACCAGTACGAATTCAGCCGCGCGGTGCGCTTTAAAGATTGCCAGGACCCGCTGCGTATTTACTCGCACATTGCGCCGTTTATGGGCGGCCCTGAGAAAATCATGAATACCAACGGCGCGGGCGATGGCGCACTGGCGGCGCTGCTGCACGACATCACCGCGAATGCTTATCACCGCACTAACGTGCCAAACTCCAGTAAGCACCAGCATAGCTGGCTGACCTACTCGTCGTTGGCGCAGGTGTGTAAGTATGCAAACCGGGTGAGTTATCAGGTACTGAACCAGCATTCACCGCGCCTGACGCGCGGCCTGCCGGAGAAAGAAGATAGCCTCGAAGAGGCGTACTGGGAACGGTAAGCTTGTTATCCAGGCCTACGCAAACGTGTAGGCCTGATAAGCGTAGCGCCATCAGGCAATATTGGCGCACATTGCCGGATGGCGGCTTTGCCTTCTCCGGCCTACGATGGTGCGAGGAATATTACCCGCTAACCGCCTCACTCAACGGCGGAGCGCTCAATAATCCCAGCATCGTTTTGGCAATTTCACGCTCGCCCATCACCACTTCATTGGCTCCACGTTCGCTGATATACGCTACTTCATCGTCGTAGTGCGCACGGGCGATAATCTCAAGGTCCGGGCATTTCTCACGGGCGCTGGCGACAATCTCCCCGGCTTCGTAGCCGTTTGGAATGGTCAGCAGCAGCCAGCGCGCACAGTCCAGATGTGCCAGGGCCATAATCTCTTCATTGGCCGCATTGCCCAGCACCGCACGAATACCGCGCTCGCGCAACTCATCCACGCGGGTACGCGAGGTTTCGATAACCACCAGCGGGATGCCCTGCGCCATCAATTTCTCGCCCAACAGGCTGCCAACGCGACCGTAGCCGACCAGCAGCGCATGGTTACAGATATCCACCGGGATCTGCTTCTCGTCTTCCAGCGCCTCTTCCAGCGTCTGCTCCTCCAGGGTTTCCGTTTTCTCGAGGTATTTTTCCAGCACTGAGAACAGCACCGGGTTGAGCATAATGGAGAGGATAGCGCCCGCCAGCACCAGATTTTGCCCAGCCTGTGGCAACAGCCCCAGCGCCATGCCGAGGCCGGCAAGGATAAAGGCAAATTCACCAATCTGCGCCAGGCTTGTGGCGATGGTTAACGCGGTGCGTTGAGAGTGACCGAACAGACGCACCAGGCCGAAAGCCGCCAGCGACTTACCGAAGATGATGATGGCAAGCGTCGCCAGCACCGCCAGCGGTTGCTCAATCAGAATCAGCGGATCGAACAGCATCCCGACGGAGACGAAGAACAATACCGCGAACGCATCGCGTAGCGGCAGCGTATCGTGGGCAGCGCGGTGGCTCAGTTCGGATTCGTTCAGCACCATCCCGGCGAAGAACGCGCCCAGCGCAAAGGAGACATCGAACAGCTCAACCGCGCCGAAAGCAATCCCTAGCGCCAGCGCCAGCACCGATAGGGTAAACAGTTCGCGAGAACCGGTTGCGGCGCTGCGGGAGAGGATCCACGGCACCAGACGGCGGCCAACCAGCATCATAATGGCGATAAACGCCACTACTTTACCGATGGTGATTGCCATATCAATCGCCAGTGAGGCGAAGCCGATATTCTCTTTTTCCATCATCCCGGCGACGGCTGGCAGCAGGACCAGGGTCAGCACCATCACCAGGTCTTCAACGATCAGCCAACCGATGGCGATTTGCCCGCGCTGACTATCGATAAGCTGTCGTTCCTCCAGCGCGCGCAGCAGCACCACGGTACTGGCGGTTGAGAGACACAGGCCAAAGACGATACCGGTCATGATTGACCAGCCTAAGAAGGTGGAGAGCAGCATGCCGAGCAGGGTGGCGACGGCTATCTGCGCAATCGCTCCGGGGATGGCTATTGATTTTACCGCCATCAGATCCTTGAGCGAGAAATGGAGACCAACGCCAAACATCAGCAAAATAACGCCTAATTCCGCCAGTTCAGGGGCCAGTTTGGTATCCGCGACAAATCCTGGAGTAAACGGTCCGGCCAGTACGCCCGCTAACAAATATCCTACCAGTGGAGAAATTCTTAACTTATTGGCAATCATGCCAAGGAAAAAAGCGAGCACAAGGCCACCAACAATGGTGGTGATTAGCGGTGTGGCGTGATGCATTCCGTCTCCTTTCGTCGTGATGCGTGGTCCCATTTTTGGCGCAGAATGCCGGAACAGCCTGAAAACCAAAAAACCTCGTAATAGTTTATGACAATTTCGGTCATTTTGTTTGTGAATAATTCTTGAATTTAATTAAAAATTTGAATTTTTAGGGGTAAATGGCACAAATAAGAAAGTTGAATGCGGGAAGTCAGAGGTGACGTGTGCTTGCGGGAGAAAGAAGGCAGCCAAAACAGATGTTTGGCTGCCCGAAAATCAGTGTTTTTGGCGGTTATCAGGTAAGAATATGGTCAACATACCGATCAATGGTAGGAAGGCGCATATTTTATAAACCAGGTCGATGCTAGTGTGGTCCGCAATTAGCCCCAGCACCGCGGCACCAAGGCCACCCATCCCAAATGCGAAACCGAAGAACAGCCCAGAAACCATGCCGATACGGCCCGGTAACAGCTCCTGCGCGTACACCAGGATGGCGGAAAACGCCGAGGCGAGGATAAATCCAATAATTACCGTCAAAATCCCCGTCCACCAAAGGGTAGCGTAGGGTAAAAGGAGGGTAAATGGCGCTACGCCGAGGATAGAGCCCCAAATAACATATTTACGGCCAATCTTATCGCCGACTGGCCCGCCAATCACGGTCCCTGCGGCAACCGCAAACAGGAAGGCAAAGAGGTGAATCTGGGCATTTTGTACCGATAATCCGAATTTTTGCATCAGATAAAAGGTGTAATAGCTGCTAATGCTCGCCATATAGAAGTATTTGGAGAAAATCAGCATCAGCAGAATGAAAACGGCCAGCACCACTTTATTTTTCGGCAGCGGATTAACGATAACGGTTTTAGGTTTGCCTTTCGCTAAACGATGCTGCGCGGCGTACCAGCGGCTAACCTGCGCCAGAACGACGATTGCCAGCAGCGCGGCCAGTACGAACCAGGCGACGTTGCCTTTACCATAAGGCGCGATAATCACCGCCGCCAGCAATGGCCCCAAAGAACTGCCGAAGTTACCGCCCACCTGGAAGATGGACTGCGCCAGGCCGTGACGACCACCGGAGGCCATACGCGCCACGCGGGAGGATTCCGGGTGGAACACCGATGAACCGGTGCCGACCAGCGCTGCCGCCAGCAGAACCCCGCCAAAACTGCTCGCCAGCGCGAGTAGCACCAGGCCACTTAAGGTAAAGCACATACCGACCGGTAGCGACCACGGCATAGAGCGTTTATCGGTGATATAGCCGATAACCGGCTGGAACAGCGATGAGGTGAGCTGGAAGGTCAGGGTAATCATCCCGATCTGCACGAAGCTTAGCGAAAACTCCGACTGTAACAGCGGATAGATCGCCAGGATCAACGACTGAATCATATCGTTGAGCAGATGGGAGAGGCTGATCGCCCCCAGAATACCAAATGAGGTACGACCCTTCTGCGAAGACGCAGACGGGCCAGGCCGCGTAGGGCTGGTTTCAGAAATTGCCATAGATTCCACTTGTAATTAATAGTGCGATGTTGGGGATATACGCTTTAATAATAATTATCAGACTAAGATACCTGCCTAAGACGTTTGAAGGAAGTCTCATTTCTGAAAACAAATTAGACTAATATTTCAGAGCATTGTAATTTCGGCGATGGTTATTCACTCAGGGAGAGAAACATGCATTTCGTCAAACGGGGCGTGGCGCTGGCGATGCTGTCTGCATTGTCTTTAGTCAGCTTACCTTCGCAGGCTTATCAGCAAGATAAAACCTATAAAATCACTATCCTGCATACCAACGATCATCACGGGCACTTCTGGCGCAGCGAATACGGCGAATACGGGCTGGCGGCGCAAAAAACGCTGGTGGACGGCATTCGTAAAGAGGTGGCGGCAGAAGGGGGAAGCGTGCTGCTGCTCTCCGGCGGCGATATTAACACCGGGGTTCCAGAGTCCGATTTGCAGGACGCCGAGCCTGATTTCCGTGGCATGAACTTGGTGGGCTACGATGCGATGGCCGTGGGTAACCACGAATTCGATAATCCGATGAGCGTACTGCGTCAGCAGGAAAAATGGGCCAAATTCCCGTTCCTCTCCGCCAACATCTATCAGAAAAGTACCGGCGAACGTCTGTTCAAACCCTGGGCTATTTTCAAACGCCAGGATCTTAAAATTGCCGTTATCGGCTTAACCACCGATGACACCGCCAAAATTGGCAACCCGGAATACTTCACCGATATTGAATTCCGTAAACCGGCGGAAGAAGCCAAACTGGTGATTCAGGAGCTGCAGCAAAAAGAGAAGCCGGACTTGATTCTGGCGACAACCCATATGGGTCATTACGATAACGGCGAGCACGGCTCCAACGCGCCGGGCGATGTCGAAATGGCGCGCAGCCTGCCGGCGGGTTCGCTGGCGATGATTGTGGGTGGTCACTCACAGGATCCGGTCTGTATGGCATCGGAGAATAAAAAGCAGGTCGACTACGTGCCGGGTACGCCATGTGCGCCGGACAAACAGAACGGCATCTGGATTGTGCAGGCGCATGAGTGGGGCAAATATGTCGGTCGCGCCGACTTTGAGTTCCGCAATGGTGAGATGAAGCTGGTGCACTATCAGCTGATCCCGGTGAACCTTAAGAAGAAAGTGACCTACGATAACGGGCAGAGCGAACGCGTACTCTATACGCCACAAATCCCAGAAAACCCGCAGATGCTCTCGCTGTTAACGCCGTTCCAGAGCAAAGGCAAAGCGCAGCTGGATGTGAAAGTTGGCAGCGTTAACGGGCATCTGGAAGGTGACCGCAGCAAGGTTCGCTTTGTTCAGACCAATATGGGGCACCTGATCCTCGCTGCGCAGATGGCGCGCACTGGCGCTGACTTTGGCGTGATGAGCGGCGGCGGGATCCGCGATTCCATTGAAGCGGGAAATATCACCTACAAGAGCGTGCTGAAAGTGCAGCCGTTTGGCAACGTGGTGGTGTACGCCGATATGAACGGCAAAGAGGTCACTGAGTATCTGACCGCTGTCGCCCAGATGAAGCCGGATTCTGGTGCCTATCCACAGTTTGCTAACGTGAGCTTTGTGGCTAAAGACGGGCAGCTTCAGGATCTGAAAATCAAAGGTGAACCGGTCGATCCGGCGAAAACCTATCGCATGGCGACCCTGAGCTTTAACGCCACCGGCGGCGATGGCTATCCGAAGATTGATAGCAAACCGGGGTATGTGAATACCGGGTTTATCGATGCTGAGGTGCTCAAGCAGTATATCGAGCAGAACTCACCGTTAGATGTGAATGCTTACGAACCGAAAGGGGAAGTGAGCTGGCAGTAAGGTTTTGAGCCGTTCCCGGCGGCGCTTCGCTTGGCCGGGCTACGTTCTATGCCCTCTCCCCATTGGGGAGGGGGCAAGCCGCACCCATCAATCCCGACGCGCAATATCCGCAAACGTCGCGCCAAGAATCTTCGCTAAATCCACCGCCGCCAGTTCAATATCCAGCCCGCGCTTCCCACCGGAAACATAAATAGAGGCAAACTCCTGCGACGGTGCATCAATCACCGTGGGCAGACGCTTCTTCTGCCCCAGCGGGCTAATGCCGCCGACCAGATAACCGGTCACGCGCTGCGCCACCATCGGGTCGGCCATATCGACCTTTTTAGCGCCTAACGCTTTGGCGACTTTTTTTAGATCCAACTGCCCGGCAACCGGCGTTACCGCCACGGCGAGTTGTTTCATGTCGCCGTTTATCGCAACCAGAAGTGTTTTGTATACCTGGTCCGCATTCAGACCGAGTTTTCGTACCACCTCATCGCCAAAGTTAGTTTCATTCGGATCGTGATCGTAGGCATGGATATTGAACGGAATCTTGTTCTTTTCAAGTAGCTTAACTGCGGGAGTCATAACGTTCCTTCTTACTACAGACGTGATATACAGCCAGCATACGCCCTAAAACGGACTAAAAAATAGTATAATCTTGCGCAATAGGTATTGGCAGTTGCGGCAACTTTGAGCGACAATCGAAAGATCCGGAGTGCGAACTCCGGGATAATAATAATGATGAAATTCCTCTTTGACGGGCCAATAGAGATATTGGCCATTTTTTTATCCCAGCATCTGCGGCAGGTTACCTTCCCCGTACAAATGTAGCGCCCCCACGGCTACCACGTAACGCCCCGGCGGCAGCGCCAGCAGCGCATCGCGCCAGGCTTCATTGCGTTTCACCATCAACACATCATACAGCGACTGGCTAAAGGTATTGGGCAGCGAAGCCGTACCGTTGGACGGTGGCTGCTCTAACCACCAGCCGATCATCACCTGCAGCAGCCGGGCGTTGGTATGCCAGTGCGTCAGCGTATCGTCGAGCAGCGCCATGCCGCCGTCGGGGAGTTCGCAGAGCAATGCTATCTGACTGTCGGCCCCTTCCAGCTCCTGCACCGGCAGTGATGTTTCGCGAGCGGCCTTCAGCAATTGGTAGTCAATGCCGTAGTCCGGGCGCAGCCCCAGCTTTTGCGCCTGAGTGGCCTGCAGCACCATTGCCACCTGCCACAGCGGCTGGGTATCAAAGCGATACAGCGGCATGCCCAGTTCGTCGCTGAGCTTTTCAAGCTGGCTGAACTGCGCTTCGCTTAACCGTTCGCGCAGCGGTGGATATTCTGGCAGATCGCTGAAGGGGGTCTCGTTACCGGAGATATCCGCCTCGACGATTAACGCATCGGCCTGACGGAGTTTTTTCAGTAAGTTAGCGGGGAGAGGTGCCATGTCGCGGGTCCCCATATGAATGCTGCCCACCAGATGCAGGTGGCGACCGCCGGGTAAGGTGACATCCATCGCCGGCCAGCTATAAGGCGAACCGCGCAGGGTTAGCCACAGGCGTTGTAGTTGATTTAACAGGCTCATCCGCGCTCCCTGAAGCAAAATCTCATGCTAGCGCGATGGGGGGAAAGGTGCAAACGCGTCCCTCCCGTTGACGGGAGGGACGGTGGGTTACTGTTTCGGTTTGAAGCGCAGCAGGCGGTTGGCGTTGCTCACCACCGTAATGGAGGAGAGCGCCATCGCCGCCCCGGCAACTACCGGGTTCAGTAGCGTGCCGGTCAGCGGCCAGAGGATCCCGGCGGCAATCGGAATACCCAGCGAGTTATAGACAAACGCCCCGAGCAGGTTCTGCTTCATATTACGCAGCGTGGCGCGGGAAATCGCCAGCGCATCGGCGACGCCGACCAGGCTATGGCGCATCAACGTAATCGCCGCGGTTTCAATCGCCACATCGCTGCCGCCGCCCATGGCGATACCTACATCGGCCTGCGCCAGCGCTGGCGCATCGTTGATACCATCACCGACCATCGCGACCTTCTGGCCCTGCGCCTGCAGATCTTTAATCGCCTGCGCTTTCCCGTCCGGCAGTACCCCGGCAATCACCTCATCAATACCCGCTTCCTTGGCAATCGCGTTAGCGGTGACGGGGTTATCCCCGGTCAGCATCACCAGACGGTATCCTTCACGGTGCAGGCGCTGTAGCGCGGCAACGCTGTCGCTGCGCAGCGGGTCACGAATGGCGAACAGCGCGGCGGCTTTACCGTCGATGGCAAGCAGCACCGGCGTTGCGCCCTGTGCGGCTTGTTGTGCCATTTCATCGTCCAGCTCGCGGGTGAGGACCTGATGTTCATGCAGCAGCGCCTGGTTGCCGAGCAGCAGAGTGTGACCGTCGGACTCACCGCTCACGCCCAGCCCACGCAGGGTGCGGAACGCGTTAACCTGCGGCAGAGATTTTTCGGCGGCCTTCTCCACAATAGCGCGAGCCAGCGGGTGGTTTGAACCCTGTTCCAGCGCGGCGGCCAGACGCAGGGCGGTGGCTTCGCTAATGGCGCCGAGCGTTTTAACCGCCACAACCTGCGGTTTGCCTTCGGTCAGCGTGCCGGTTTTATCAAACACCAGGGTGGTCAGTTCACTGGCGCGCTGGAGCGCATCGGCATCACGTACCAGCACGCCGTACTCTGCGGCACGACCGACACCGGCAATAATCGACATCGGCGTTGCCAGGCCTAGCGCACATGGACAGGCGATAATCAGCACCGTCGTGGCGATAACCAGGGTGTAGACAATCTGTGGGGCCGGGCCAAAGAAGTACCAGATGGCGGCGCTGAAAATGGCAATCGCGACGACCACCGGCACGAACACGGCGGAGATTCTATCTGCCAGTTGGCCGATTTCCGGCTTGCTGCTCTGCGCCTGACGCACCATCTTAATAATGCGCGACAGCGTGGTGTGGCTGCCCGTGCGGCTTGCGCGGAACTGTACCGAACCATCTTCTACGACGGTACCGGCATGAATACTGTCGCCGTCGCCTTTTTGCTGCGGGATAGGCTCACCGGTCAGCATGGCTTCATCAAACCAGGCTTCGCCCTGGGTAATTTCACCGTCAACCGGCACGCGGTCACCGGTTGCCAAACGTAAGATCATGCCCGGCTGAACATCGGCCAGCGGCACGGTTTTTTCACCGTCTTCCGTGACCACGCGGGCGGTCGGTGGCGTCAGGTCGAGCAGTTTTTCCAGCGCCCGGGAGGAGCGCTGACGTGCGCGCGCTTCCAGCATATGCCCGAGGTTTATCAGGCCGATAATCATGGCGCTGGCTTCGTAATAGAGGTGGCGGGCTTCCATCGGGAACCACTGCGGCCACAGGTTGACGCTCATCGAGTAGAGCCACGCGACGCCGGTCCCTAAGGCGACGAGGGTGTCCATCGTTGCAGTACGGTTCTTCAGGCTTTTCCATGCGCTGGTGTAAAAATGACCACCTGCAAACATCATCACAGCCAGGGTGATGAGGCCAATGACCAGCCACAGGGAGCGGTTATCGTCGGAGACCATCATATTGTCGCCGATCATCCCCCAGACCATCACCGGAACGCCGACCAGCAGGGCGACAATGGCCTGCCAGCGAAAACGCTTCATAGTCGCGAGAGCGGTTTCCTGCTGACGTTCGCGGCGCTTGAGATCGTCCTCAATGGCTTCCGCGCCGTAGCCCGCTTTTTCCACCGCCTGGACTAAATCACCAGCGGAGGCGCTACCCATGACCAGGGCCGTGCGCTCCGCCAGGTTTACCCGTGCCTGTACGACGCCCGGTACGGCCTGCAACGCATTTTGTACCCGGGAAACGCAGCTGGCGCAGCTCATACCGTTGATCAGCAATTGTTGGCTGTCATCCAGTTCCTGTGCTGCCGGAAGCTCAGGGGTGGCCGCTGTCAGTGCTTCCGACGGGAGTGATGACTCTGCCAGCGGTTTAGCCTTTGGGTGGCTTAACTCCGCACCATAACCGGCTTGTTTAATGGTTTCGATAAGCGCTTCGGCGCTGGCGCTACCGGTCACGTGCGCGGCTTCGATAGTCACTTCCGCATGGTCAACGTCAGAACGCTGCTCCAGGCTCTCTTTCACGCGTTTAACGCAGTGGCCACAGGACAGACCGTCCAGGGTTAGATCGATGGTTTGAGACATATCACTTTCCTCAATAATGGATGACCAAATTCAGCTTATGGTCTACAGTTGTGAAGGTTAAACCTTCCAGCAAGGGGAAGGTCAAGGGGGAAATGTGAATATCAGTGATGTTGCCAAAAAAACCGGCTTAACCAGCAAAGCGATTCGCTTTTATGAAGAGAAGGGGCTGGTCACGCCGCCGCTGCGCAGTGAAAACGGCTACCGTAGCTACACGCAGAAACACCTTGATGAGTTTACGCTACTGCGTCAGGCACGACAGGTTGGGTTTAATCTCGAAGAGTGCGGCGAGCTGGTGAATCTGTTTAACGATCCAAAGCGCCATAGCGCGGATGTGAAGGCTTATACGCTGCAAAAGGTGGCGGATATTGAGCGCCATATCAGCGACCTGCAGGCGATGCGCGATCAGCTTCTTTCGCTGGCAGCGTCCTGCCCGGGGGATGACAGCGCCGATTGTCCGATTATTGATAATCTTTCCGGCTGCTGTCACCGTAAAACCCAGGCCTGACGATTAGCGAGGAGGGGAGAGCCTGACTCGCAGGACGATCCCTTCCACCGCAATCACTTCTACTTTGCTACCGGCGGGCAGGTCGTCATCGGCGGCAACCGGCCAGGAGCTGTCGCCGACCCGCATATGACCGCGACCGTTAACCAGAGCGTTATCCAGCGTAAAGCGCTGGCCCAGCAGCTGTTGCCCGCGTTGGTTAAGCTGGCCTTCAGCCGGGCGCTGACGGTTTGTGCGGCGGCTCAACCACTTCCACCATAGCCAGGCTGCCAGCAGCGTAAGCACGGCAAAAAGCGTGCCTTGCCACTCCCAGCCGATAGGTAGCAGCCAGGTGATGATGCCAGTGACCGCCGCCGCCACGCCGCTCCACAGCAGGTAACCGCTGCCGCCAAGCATTTCTGCCGCCAGCAGCAGGCCGCCCAGGCTCAGCCAGAAGAGATGCGGGTGCGTGAGCACCAGGGCAATCATGATGATTTCCGTTCGCTGGCGCTGTCTTTAATCAGCTCGGCGATCCCGGCGATTGAACCCATCAGGCTGCTGGCATCCAGCGGCATCATCACGACTTTGCTGTTATTGGCAGAGCCAATCTGCTGCAGCGCATCGGTGTATTTCTGCGCCACGAAGTAGTTCACCGCCTGAATGTCACCGGCGGCAATCGCCTCGGACACCATCTTGGTTGCCGTGGCTTCTGCCTGCGCTGAACGTTCACGCGCTTCCGCCTGCAGGAACGCCGACTGACGCTCACCTTCTGCGGTGAGGATCTGCGCCTGTTTTTCACCTTCGGCTTTAACAATTTGCGCCTGGCGAATCCCCTCCGCTTCGAGAATATAGGCGCGCTTGGTACGTTCGGCTTTCATCTGCGCGTTCATGGCGTCGATAAGCTCTGCCGGTGGACGCACGTCGCGAATCTCGATACGGGTGATTTTGATCCCCCACGGATTGGTCGCTTCATCGACGATATGCAGCAGGCGCGTGTTGATGTTGTCACGCTGGGAGAGCATTTCGTCGAGCTCCATTGAGCCTAGTACGGTACGAATGTTGGTCATCGTCAGGTTGATGATGGCGAGTTCAAGGTTGCTGACCTCATAGGCCGCTTTTGGCGCGTCAATCACCTGAATAAAGCAAACGGCATCAATCGAGACGTTGGCGTTATCTTTAGAGATGACTTCCTGGGAAGGAATATCGAGCACCTGCTCCATCATATTGATTTTTCGACCGATGCGATCCATAAACGGCACCACCAGGCTTAACCCTGGATGCAGCGTTTTGGTGTAGCGGCCAAAACGTTCGACCGTCCACTGGTAGCCCTGCGGTACAACTTTGACGCCCGCTGCGACAATCACCAGCGCGACGAAGATAAGAACCGGGATAAATATCAGCATAAAACCTCCTGTTTAACTGTCCGTAACCTGTTCAAGTATATCGGCTATGTAGGGGAAATTCGCCCCCTGAAATAAATAGGGGTTACACTAGAGCCACAAAAGTCAGCTTCAGGACAAAATAAAGCAATGAAGGAAAATAGCGCGATTTTACAGCTTGAGCAGGTGAGCTTTCATATTGGAGAGAAAACGGTCCTTGATAAGATTAATTTAAGCGTGGCCCCCGGTGAGTTTAAGCTGATTACCGGGCCCTCCGGCTGCGGCAAAAGCACCTTATTAAAAATTATCGCCTCGCTGCTTTCACCCGCCGATGGGAAGATTCTATTTGAAGGCCAGGATATCAACGCATTAACCCCGGAAGCTTATCGCCAGCAGGTTTCCTACTGTGCACAAACTCCGGCGTTGTTTGGCGATACGGTTTACGACAACTTTATTTTCCCGTGGCAGATTCGCAATAAAAATCCTGAACCGGATCGTTTTCTGACCCAGCTGGCGCGCTTTGGCCTGCCGGAAGAAACGCTGTCGAAATCAATTAACGATCTCTCCGGCGGGGAAAAGCAGCGGGTATCCCTCATTCGTAACCTGCAATTTTTACCCAAGGTGCTGCTGCTGGATGAAATTACCAGCGCGCTGGACGAACAAAATAAAAAGAACGTGAACGAGATTATTCATCAGTACGTGCGTGAGCAGCAGGTTGCCGTGCTGTGGGTGACCCACGATAAAGATGAAATTAGCCATGCGGATGAAGTGGTGACGCTGCCTTCGCATATGGAGGCGGGCAATGAATAACGAACATATCATTACTAACCAGTCGCTGGCGCTGTCGATGGTGCTGGTACTGGTTGCCATTCTGGTGAGCTACCGGGAAAAGCTGGCGCTGGAAAAAGATATTATCTGGAGCATCTGTCGGGCGGTGGTGCAGCTGATTATCGTCGGCTACGTGTTGAAGTATATCTTCAACGTTAACCACGCGGTGCTGACGCTGTGCATGGTGCTGTTTATCTGTTTCAACGCCGCGTACAACGCGCAAAAGCGTAGCAAATATATCGATAAAGCGTTTGTGTCATCGTTTATCGCCATTACCACCGGCGCGGGGCTGACGCTGGCAGTGCTGGTGTTCTCCGGCTCAATTGCCTTTGTACCGATGCAGGTGATCCCGATTTCCGGGATGATCGCCGGTAACGCAATGATTGCGGTGGGGCTGTGCTACAACAATTTGGGGCAGCGTTTTAGCGCCGAGCAGCAGCAGATTCAGGAGAAGCTGAGCCTGGGGGCAACGCCAAAAATGGCGTCGGCGCGGTTGATTCGCGAAAGTATTCGCGCGTCGCTGATCCCAACCGTTGATTCGGCGAAAACCGTGGGGTTGGTGAGTTTGCCGGGGATGATGTCTGGGCTGATTTTTGCCGGTATCGACCCGGTAAAAGCGATTAAGTATCAGATTATGGTGACGTTTATGCTGCTCTCAACCGCCAGCCTGTCGACCATCATTGCCTGTTATCTGACCTACAGGAAGTTTTACAACGCTCGCCACCAGCTGGTGGTGACGCAGTTGAAAAACCGGACATAAATAATGATGTCGCCGTTTCGTAGCCCGGCCAAGCGAAGCGCCGCCGGGGATTCCCCGGAGTCAGCGCGTTGCGCTTCGTCCGGGCGACGAACGGCAGATTAAGCGCCCGTTTCGTCAGTACAGCAGTTTCGTAGCCCGGCCAAGCGCAGCGCCGCCGGGGAAGCACCGTTAGTACAGCAGCGAATACAGCTGACGACGATACTTCGACGCCAACGCATCACCGGTACCGAGCGCCGCCAGAATTTCCTGCAGCATCTTGCGCGCTTGGCCGTCCGCCGCACCTAAATCTTTACGCAGGTGGCTGAAGAGCAGCTCCAGCGCCTCTTCGTTACGGCCCACCTGATGCAGCTGAAGCGCCAGCTTCGAGGCCAGCGCCGCGTCGTCCGGGTTAGCATCCACTTCCTGCTGTAACTGCTGAATTTCCGGTGTATCTGCCGCTTGCTTCAGCAGCTCAATCTGCGCAACCAGCCCCTGATAACGAGTGTCCTGATCCTGCAACGGAATGGTTTTCAGCACTGCTTCTGCATCTTCTGAACGGTTAAGCGCAATCTGCGTTTCCGCCAGCAGCAGGCCAATCTGGCTGTCATGACCGGAGAGCTGCCAGGCATCTTTCAGCAGCGGCAGCGCCTCGGCGTGATTGCCTTCCTGAATCAGTGCCAGCGCTTGCTGCGCTTTCAGCTCTTCTTCACGCGGCAGCACTTTATCAAGCAGAGCGCGAATCGCCTCTTCCGGCTGCGGGCCCTGGAAGCCGTCAACCGGCTGGCCGTTCTGGAACAGATAAACGGTCGGGATGGCGCGCAGGCCAAACTGTGAAGCGACCATTTGCTCAGCGTCGCAATCCACTTTCGCCAGAATAAACTGACCGTTGTACTGCGCGGCCAGATTTTCCAGCACCGGCGTCAGCTCCAGGCAGTGCTGGCTACGTTCGGACCAGAAGTAGAACAGTATCGGCGTAGTGACGGACTGTTCCAGCGTCTGGTGAAGGTTAGCTTCGGTAATGTTGACGATATTCTGTACGGACATAAGTCTTTCTCTGTAGTCGGTTTGTATTCGAGATGGGGGCAAAAGCGTCGGCTTCAACTTAGCCCTGCAGAATTTTGTCCATCGCGCGCCCGGGCAGCAGGCGTTTCAGCCAGCCTACCGCGTGGGTGACCAGGGTGACCGGATAGCGCAGCTTCGGTTTATCGCTGATAAACGCATGGCGAACTTTCTCCACCACTGCATCCGGGCCGAGGGTAAAGCGCGCGGCGATGCCGGGGTTCTCAACCGGTTTATCGCTGGTCTGGTTAACATTTTCCGTAAAGCGGGTGCGAATCGGGCCGGGTTCAATCAGGCTCACCTTCACACCCGTATGGCGCAGCTCCATGCGCAGGGCGTCGGACCAGGCTTCCAGCGCATATTTGCTGGCGGCATAGGCGCCACGACCCGGCGTAGAAATCAAACCCATCACCGATGAGGTCATGACAATACGGCCTTCGCCGTGCGGGATCATCGCCGGCAGCAGGCGCATGGTGAGCTGGTGGACGCCGAAAAAGTTGGCGGAAAACTGTTGCACCATTTGTGCACGACTAATGCTCTCTAGCGGCCCATAGACGCCATATCCGGCGTTATTAAACAGGCCAAACAGGCGGTTATTGGTCAGGGCGATGACCTGCTCCGCGGCGTTATCGACGCTTTCCGGGCTGTCGAGGTCGAGCAATATTCCGGTAAACCCCATGCCGTTCATGCGCTTCACATCATCGGGTTTGCGGCAGGCGGCCAGTACGCGAAAGCCCTGGCGTTTCAGTTCTAACGCGCTTTCGAGGCCAATCCCGCTGGAACATCCTGTAATTAAGACCGATTTTTGCATAACTTTACCTGAAGACACCGCTTTACTTTCCGGCATCGTGATTAACTAATGGAGCCAGGCGTGTCGCCATCCAGTCAGCAATAAACGGCTGGGCGTCACGATTGGGATGAATGCCATCATCCTGCATCCACTGCGGCTTGAGATAGACCTCTTCCATGAAGAAGGGCAGCAGTGGGATAGAAAACTCGCTGGCGAGCCGCGGATATACAGCGCTGAACGCCTCATTATAGCGGCGTCCGTAGTTTGCTGGCAGACGAATTTGCATTAATAACGGTTGGGCATGGGTGGCCTTTACCTGCTGCAAAATAGTACGCAGCGTTTTCTCGGTTTGCTGTGGTTGAAAACCGCGCAGGCCATCGTTGCCACCGAGTTCAACCAGCACCCATTGCGGTTTATGCTGTTGAAGCAGCGCGGGCAGTCGTGCCAGCCCCTGGTCTGAGGTATCGCCGCTAATACTGGCGTTCACCACCGTGATGTCAGGCTGCCATTTATTGTTCAACAGCGCCGGCCAGGCCGTATTGGCCGCCATGCGATAGCCCGCGCTAAGGCTGTCGCCAAGCACTAACAGCGTGTCCGCCGCCGCGGCGCGCAGGCTAAACAGAATCAAAAACAGGACAGGCAAATGCCAGCGGAAAACGTACTTGAAGTGCATCATCTTAAGAAATCCGTCGGTCAGGGGGAGCATGAGCTTTCCATCCTTACCGGAGTTAACCTGATTGTCAAACCGGCGCAAACCCTTGCTTTGATTGGCGAGTCGGGCTCCGGAAAGTCGACGCTGCTGGCAATTCTGGCCGGGCTGGACGATGGCAGCAGCGGCGAGGTGAAGCTGCTGGGTCATCCGCTGGATAAGCTCGATGAAGAGGCGCGAGCGCGTCTGCGGGCCCAGCATATCGGCTTCGTTTTCCAGTCTTTCATGCTGATCCCAACGTTGAATGCGCTGGAGAACGTCGAGCTGCCCGCGCTGCTGCGTGGGGAAAGCGATGGGCAAAGCCGCCAGGGGGCAAAGGCGCTGCTGGAACAATTGGGGCTGGGCAAGCGTCTGCACCATCTTCCGGCGCAGCTTTCCGGCGGCGAGCAGCAGCGCGTGGCGCTGGCGCGCGCCTTTAACGGCCGGCCGGATCTGCTGTTTGCCGACGAACCGACCGGCAACCTCGACCGTCAGACCGGGGATAAAATCGCCGACCTGTTGTTCTCACTCAACCGTGAACACGGCACCACATTGATTCTGGTCACCCACGATGCGCAGCTTGCCGCGCGCTGCGACCGACGACTGCGGCTGGTCGACGGGCAGCTACGGGAGGAGGCATGATTTTACGCTGGTTCTGGCGGGAGTGGCGCTCGCCGTCGCTGCTGATTGTCTGGCTGGCGCTGAGCCTGGCGGTGGCCTGCGTGCTGGCGCTGGGCAGCATCAGTGACCGCATGGACAAAGGGCTCAACCAACAAAGCCGTGAATATATGGCGGGCGACCGGGCGCTGCGCAGCTCGCGTGAGGTGCCGACGCAGTGGATTGAACGGGCGCGCTCGCAGGGGTTAACGGTGGGCGAGCAGATAAACTTCTCGACCATGACCTGGGCGGGGGATACGCCGCAGCTTGCCGACGTGAAGGCGGTGGACGACAGCTACCCGCTGTACGGCGACCTGCAAACCGCACCGGCTGGCCTGAAACCGCAGGCGGGAACGGTGCTGCTGGCTCCCCGCCTGATGGCGCTGCTGAATCTGAAAACCGGGGATAACATTGACGTTGGCGATGCCACGCTGCGTATTGCCGGTGAAGTGGTGCAGGAGCCTGACAGCGGGTTTAACCCGTTCCAGATGGCGCCCCGGCTGATGATGAACCTGGCCGACGTGGCGAAAACCGGCGCCGTGCAGCCCGGGAGCCGGGTAAGCTGGAGCTATAAATTTGCCGGAACCCCCGCACAGCTTGCCAGCTATGAAAGCTGGCTGCTGCCGCAGCTCAAGCCGGAGCATCGCTGGATTAGCCCGGAGCAGGACGATGGCGCGTTGGGCAAATCACTACAGCGTTCCCAGCAGTTCCTGCTGCTCTCGGCGCTGCTGACGCTGCTGCTGGCGGTAGCCGCCGTGGCGGTGGCAATGGGGCATTACTGCCGCAGCCGCTACGATCTGGTGGCGGTGCTGAAAACCTTAGGGGCCGGGCGGGCGCAGCTGCGTAAGCTGATTATCGGCCAGTGGGTACTGTTGCTGGCGCTTTCGGCGCTGGCGGGCGGTGCGATGGGGCTGTTGTTTGAATCGCTTCTGCTGACGTTGCTCAAACCGGTGCTACCGGCGGCGTTACCTGCTGCCAGCGCCTGGCCGTGGCTATGGGCAGTGGGGTCAATGACGGTGATTTCGCTGCTGGTTGGGTTACGTCCGTACCGCCTGCTGCTGGCAACCCAGCCGCTGCGTGTGCTGCGTCAGGATATCGTCGCCAACGTCTGGCCGCTGAAAATCTACCTGCCGCTGGTCTGTATCGTCACCGTGGTGTTGCTGGCATGGCTGATGGGCGGTAGCCCGTTACTGTGGTCAGTGCTGGCGGGGGCGGTGGTGCTGGCGGCGCTGTGCGGGCTGGTGGGCTGGCTGCTGCTGAAAGTGTTGAAGCGCCTCACTCTCCGTGCGCTGCCGCTGCGTCTGGCGGTGAACCGTCTGCTGCGTCAGCCGTGGTCGACGCTCAGCCAGCTGGCGGCGTTCTCGCTCTCATTTATGTTACTGGCGCTGCTGCTGGTGTTGCGCGGCGATCTGCTGGATCGCTGGCAACAGCAGCTACCGCCGGAAAGCCCGAACTACTTCCTCATTAATATTGCCCCGGAACAGGTCAGTGAGGTGAAAACCTTCCTGGCTGAGCATCAGGTGATCCCGGCGGCGTTCTACCCGATCGTCCGCGCGCGCCTCACCCAGATTAACGGTCACAGCACTGAAGGTAATAAAGATGAATCGCTGAACCGCGAGCTGAACCTTACCTGGCAAAACCAACGGCCGCAGCATAACCCGCTGGTAGTGGGCGTCTGGCCGCCGAAAGCGGGGGAGGTTTCTATTGAGGAAGGACTGGCGCAGCGGCTGAACATTGGCCTTGGCGATAGCGTGACCTTCACCGGGGATACTCAGGACTTTACCGCGAAGGTGAGCAGCATTCGTAAGGTGGATTGGGAAAGCCTGCGGCCGAACTTCTTCTTTATCTTCCCGGATGGCGCGCTGGACGGCCAGCCGCAGAGCTGGCTCACCAGCTTCCGCTGGGACCACGGCACGACGCTGCTGACTCAGCTTAACCGCGAGTTCCCGACGGTGAGCCTGCTGGATATTGGCGCTATCTTAAAACAGGTTGGCCAGGTGCTGGCGCAGGTTAGCCGGGCGCTGGAGGTAATGGTGGTGCTGGTCACCGCCTGCGGTGTGCTGTTGCTGCTGGCACAGGTTCAGGTTGGCATGCGTCAGCGTCATCAGGAGCTGGTGGTTTATCGTACGCTTGGTGCCGGAAAGTCGCTGCTGCGTATGACGCTGTGGGCCGAGTTTGCTCTGCTGGGGGCGATTTCCGGTTTGGTGGCGGCCATCGGCGCGGAGACCGCACTGGCGATGCTGCAAACGAAGGTGTTTGATTTCCCATGGTCACCGGACTGGCGGCTGTGGGTGGCGCTACCGCTGTGCGGGGCGCTGCTGCTATCGCTGTGTGGCGGGGGATTGGGGTTGCGTCTGCTTAAGGGCAGGGCGCTGTTCCGTCAGTTTTCAAGCTAGCCATTTCCCCGGCGGCGCTGCGCTTGGCCGGGCTACTTATGACCCGTAGCCCGGCCAAGCGCAGCGCCGCCGGGTTTCTCTCCGCCCCACAAAATTGCTCATCCTTTCATCGGTTTGCCCGCATTAGGGCACCATTCGGTAATTCTGCTGCGCTAAGTCGCACGTTTCATTAAAAATCAGTCAGGTGCAATTTATTAATAAACGATAAGATTTATTTGCCAAATAGATGGCGCGTAATCTATCAAGGAAAAATAATGACTATAAAAATGAAAGCGCTGGCGATCTCGATCGGCGCTGCAGTGGCATTGACGTCTTTCGCATCCCAGGCTGAAATTACCCTGCTCAAGCAGGATCCTCAGGCTGGTAACCCGCTGAGCCGTCTGAACTTCACCGTGGGCGGTAGTATTCGTCCGCAGTTCAACATGATGACCGGTGACGGCGACAAAGGCTCTTACAAACGTAATGGCTTTGACGGCGGCACCCGTTTCCGTTTCGCTGCTGACTACTACCTGTTTGATGACATCAGCTGGGTCAGCTACTACGAGCTGGGTGTCAACATTCCAGCGGTCTTTGACTGGGATAACCACTACGCGGAAGGTGCGAACGACACCACCCGTCGTATGCTCTACACCGGCCTGAAGAGCGATACCTGGGGTACGCTGACCTTCGGTCAACAGAACAGCATCTACTATGATGTAGTCGGTGCGAAAACCGATATCTGGGACTATGACATGATTGGTCAGGCGCCAGGTAACGGTATCAACGGTGACTACGATGGTTCTTACCGTACTCGTAAGTCACTGAAGTATAAGAAAACCGTAGGTGATGTAGACCTCTACGCTTCTTACCTGTTCAACGATGATCTGAACCTGAACAACGGCCTGCTGTACAAACGTAAAGGCGGCGGTTCACTGGGCGTGGATTACCACATCACCGACGATCTGAGCTGGGGTACGGCATGGAACTACACCCGTGCTGACATGAACACCACCTACAACAGCGAAAGCAAAACCTACGATCAGAACATCCTGGGTACCGCGCTGAGCTGGACGCCGGACAACTGGACCTTCTCCCTCGGCGGCGGCTGGTACCAGAACTTCATGACCACTAAAAAATCTTCCGTACATGACTACTTCGCGGGCGATGCGTGGGGCGTGGAATACTTCGCGGGCTACAAAATCCCAGTGGGTCAGTACGCGCTTAAATCCGTTCAGCCATACTTCATGGGTGACCGTATTGAATACGTGAATGGTCGCAACTACCAGCGCATCGACAACGGCGTGGGTATCAGCTTCCAGCTGGATTACGGTTTCCGTGTTGACTACGAACACGTGTTCACCTCCAGCACCGATGACCTGGGTGATATGAACCTGGTTCGTCTGCGTTACGATTTCTAATCGTCAAAAAGGGCGGCAATTGCCGCCCTTTACCGGTATTGCAAACCGTGTAGCCCGGCCAAGCGCAGCGCCGCCGGGAATGGGAGCAGACCTACCCTCGAGTTTCCGCCAGCCACTGCGTGACCGCTTCCGACGTTCCCCGAAACACAATCTTGCCCGCCTTCTTCTCCAGCTGATAGCGGTACATCGGGTCGTAATACTCGTTGAGCAGCGGCACCAGCCAGGCGAAATGTGCCTCGGTTGAACCGCTACGCTGCTGTTCAGCCAGGGCCTCATCAAGCGTGGCGGTCAGTTCGGCAAAGCGCTGTAGCCCCAGGCGACGACGAATCGCGAACAGGCCGTGGTGCAGATAAGCGCTGTACTCTTCCCAACCTTTCTCTTCACCAAACGCGGCGGTAAAGTCGTGATGCATATGGGTGAAATACTCTTCGCGCAGGCGCTCGAGGCGCAGATCGAACGGATCTTCTACTACCGCGATCGGCGACTGAGCCATGCGTTCGCGCAGGCACTCTGGCAGGTGGTTAGCGCCGATCATGTGACCTTCATCTTCCAGCACCCAGCGAACATTTTCTCGCTGATACGCGCCTTTCAGCAATGCGGTGGCGAGATGGTTCTCAAAGGTTGCCTGAGAAAATTGGGGCGTTAACGTGCGGCCAAACGATGACCCGCGGTGGTGAGCGAGTCCTTCAAGGTCGATCCCCAACGGTTGCTGGCGTACCAGCGGCGTTTTGCCGTTACCGGTGCAGCCGCCGATCAGCACGATCGGATGGCGTACCAGTTCCTCGGTGGCCTGAATCGCCGCCTGACGCAGCGCTTTATAGCCGCCGAGGATCAGCGGGTAATCAAGACCGTTCTCTTTGATCCAGCTCTGCGTGATATGCGAGCGCTGGCCACCGCGTGCGCAGCACAGATAGCCCTGCGGCATGCGACGACAGGCATCAAGCCAGGCATCAATGCGCTGCTGGCGCGTCTGCCCGGAGACCAGTTTATGCCCCAGCGCCATTGCGGCTTCGGGCCCCTGACGTTTATAGCAGGTGCCGACTGCGGCGCGTTCGTCGTCGTTCATCAGCGGCAGATTGACGGCGGCGGGCGTCGCGCCCTGAGCAAACTCGACGGGGGCACGCACGTCAATGATGGGCGTTTCCGCGCGCAGAATGGCGCAGTAATCCGTCCCATTATCCATGGGGAAATCCTCTGTAACTAAGTGGGGGTCATGCGGTTATGGCGGGATTTTACGCTTCAGAGAGGGGGCCGGGGAAGGATAAGTTACTCTCCCCGGCATTTAAGGCTTATTTCAGGCGTGATTGCGCCCAGGCGATACCGCTTGCGTACTCCGGCGGCAGCAGGGGAACCATCGCTTCCAGCGTGGCGCTCAGGCGGCCGGTGTCGCTGTCATTGAGGTTCAGATGGCCCACTTTGCGGCCCTCGCGCACCTCTTTGTCATACCAGTGCAGGTGCACCAGCGGCAGCTTCAGCCAGTCATAGTTCAGGTCGGTGCCAATCAGGTTCACCATCACCGACGGGCTGTTCACCACCGGTGGCGGCAATGGCAGGTCGGTAATCGCACGCAGGTGCAGCTCGAACTGGCTGATGGACGCGCCGTTCTGCGTCCAGTGGCCGCTGTTGTGCACGCGTGGTGCCAGCTCGTTGATCAGCAATCCGGCAGGGGTGATAAAGCACTCCATCGCCATTACGCCGACGTAGTTCAGCTCCTGCATAATGGCGCCAAGCATGGTTTCAGCCTGAGCCTGCTGCTGGGCGTCCGCCTGCGGGAAAGCGACGCTCATGCGCAGAATGCCGTCCTGATGCAGGTTATGGGTCAGCGGATAGAACACGGTGCTGCCGTCATGGCCGCGCGCGCCCACCAGCGACACTTCACCGGAGAAGTTAATGCCCTGCTCAACGATGCATTCGCCGTAGCACTCGGCAGGCAGTTGCGCGGTGTCATCTTGACGCAGACGCCACTGGCCGCGGCCATCGTAGCCGCCGGTACGGCGCTTGACGATAGCCAGCTCGCCCAGGCGACCGAACACCTCAGGCCACTCGTCGGCGCTTGCCAGCAACTGCCAAGGGGCGGTTGCCAAATTGAGCTTATCGAACAGCTGCTTTTGCGTCAGACGGTCGGCGATAATTGGGAAGACGTCGCGGTTAACAAACGCGGTGTGCTCGGCCAGTTCGCGAGTCAGTGCGGTTTCCGGCCAACGTTCAATCTCTGCGGTAATCACGCTTTGCTGAAACGGCACGGCGGCCGGGTCCGCTTCTAAGCCCACCGGCCAGACGGCAATGCCCAGCGGCTCGCCGGCCTGACGCAGCATGCGGCCTAGCTGACCGTTGCCCAGCACGCAGACCTGCTTCATGCCACACCTCGTGGGTCTGGGTTATCCAGCACTTCATCGGTTTGCGCTTTGCGCCAGTCGGCAAGGCGCTGATGCAGTTCTGCGTCGTGCTGAGCCAGGATCTGTGCGGCGAGGAGGGCGGCGTTCGCGGCACCGGCTTTCCCGATAGCCAGCGTCCCTACCGGAATACCGCGCGGCATTTGTACGATGGAGTAGAGGCTGTCTACGCCGCTTAATGCAGCGCTCTGCACCGGTACGCCGAGCACCGGCACCAGCGTTTTCGCGGCAATCATTCCGGGTAAATGCGCTGCACCACCAGCACCGGCAATAATCACCTGGTAACCGTTCTCTTCTGCCGTTTCGGCGAAGCTGAACAGCTTATCGGGGGTGCGGTGGGCGGAAACCACTTCAACATGGTGAGGAACGTTCAGAATATCGAGGATTTCTGTGGCGAACTGCATGGTAGCCCAGTCGCTTTTGGACCCCATCACGATGGCGATACGTGCCGGATTATTGCGGGAAGACATACGTCTTAAAACTCCTGTGGGTGTGCTGCACACGACGTTAGAGGCCACAGAGAATAACACGGAAAACGGGCAAGGAAAACGGTTGCGTCGCCATGCGACGGGGGAATAAGGGGGAAAAATTAAAACGGGAAGGCGATAAGCGTAACGTCTTCTTTGGTGACGCGGATCATCGACCCTTCGCTATGCCAGGCACCGAGCACTGCGCGAAACGCCGCGTCGCCGTTGGCCTCAAGAGTATGGATATCCGGGCGATGGGTATGCCCGTGAATCAGCCACTGCACGTGATGTTTCTCCATCACGTCGACGACGGCCTGCAGGTTCACGTCCATGATGTCCATCGACTTGCTGCTGTTGGCAGCTTTGCTGTCATTGCGCATCTTCTGGGCAATACGGTGGCGGATAAACAGCGGCAGGGCGAGAAACAGCTTCTGGATCCACGGGGTATGCACTTTGGCACGAAAGGCGAGATAGCCGGGGTCATCCGTACAGAGGGTGTCGCCGTGCATAATCAGAATGCGACGGCCGTACAGCTCCAGCACCTTCTCTTCAGGCAACAGCTGCATCCCGCTTTCTGTCGCAAAACGCTTGCCGACCAGAAAATCGCGGTTGCCGTGGATGAAGTAGCAGGGAACGCCAGAATCGACCAGCGATTTGATGGCGGAGGCCACCTCACGATGCAGCGGGTTAGGATCGTCATCGCCAATCCAGGCTTCAAACAGGTCGCCTAAGATGTACAACGCATCGGCATGACGGGCTTCGCCGCCTAAAAAACGCAGAAAACCGGCGGTAATCGCCGGTTCTTCTGTTTGCAGATGAAGGTCTGCAATAAAGAGTGTCGCCACCAATTACTCGCTGACGGTTACGCTTTCGATGATAACGTCTTCTTTAGGAACGTCCTGGTGCATACCGCTGCGACCGGTAGAGACCGCTTTGATTTTGTCGACCACTTCCATACCTTCAACCACTTCGGCGAAGACACAGTAGCCCCAACCCTGCAGGCTTTCGCCAGAGAAGTTCAGGAAGTCGTTGTCTGCTACGTTGATGAAGAACTGAGCGGTAGCGGAGTGTGGAGCCTGAGTACGCGCCATTGCCAGCGTACCACGGGTGTTTTTCAGACCGTTGTTCGCTTCGTTCTTGATAGCTTCTTTAGTGGTTTTCTGGTTCATGCCTGGCTCAAAACCGCCGCCCTGGATCATGAAACCGTTGATAACACGGTGGAAGATGGTGTTGTTGTAGAAACCTTCGCGGCAGTAGTCCAGGAAGTTTTTAACTGTTTCCGGCGCTTTGTCGTCGAAGGTTTTGATGACGATGTCGCCATGATTAGTGTGGAAAGTAACCATTTCTGCATCCTGTTCCGTTTAGAGTGGTGCTTCAGCCCGCCTGTGGGCTGCACATAGGCATCTGTTATAGCATAACCGGGCGGCGCGATCATCTTGCATTGTGTGCTGCTTCCGGGTTGAATTATGGGTAGAATATACCGTTTAAGGCGCAAGCCCGGTTCACACACGTAAACATGGAATTCTCGATGCTAAAAATCTTCAACACAATGACTCGCCAGAAAGAGGAATTTAAGCCCATTCATGCCGGAGAAGTTGGCATGTACGTGTGTGGTATCACCGTTTACGATCTCTGTCATATCGGCCACGGCCGTACTTTCGTCTCCTTTGACGTGGTCGCACGCTACCTGCGTTTCCTCGGCTACAAGCTGAAGTACGTGCGCAACATCACCGATATTGACGACAAAATCATCAAGCGCGCTAACGAAAACGGCGAAAGTTTTGTGGCGTTGGTCGACCGCATGATCGTCGAAATGCACAAGGACTTCGACGCGCTGAACATTCTGCGCCCGGACAGCGAGCCTCGCGCAACCCACCATATCCATGAAATTATCGAAATCACTGAACAGCTGATTGCCAAAGGTCACGCCTACGTGGCGGACAACGGCGACGTGATGTTCTCGGTGCCAACCGATCCAAGCTACGGCAAGCTGTCGCGCCAGGATCTGGATCAGCTGCAGGCCGGTGCTCGCGTTGACGTGGTTGACGTAAAACGCGACCCAATGGACTTCGTGCTGTGGAAAATGTCCAAAGCGGGCGAACCAAGCTGGCCATCCCCGTGGGGCGAAGGCCGTCCAGGCTGGCACATCGAATGTTCGGCGATGAACTGCAAACAGCTGGGCAACCATTTCGATATTCACGGCGGCGGTTCTGACCTGATGTTCCCGCACCATGAAAACGAAATCGCGCAGTCTACCTGTGCGCACGACGGCGAGTACGTGAACTACTGGATGCACTCCGGCATGGTGATGGTTGACCGCGAGAAGATGTCTAAATCGCTGGGCAACTTCTTTACCGTGCGCGACGTGCTGAAGTACTACGACGCCGAAACCGTGCGCTACTTCCTGATGTCCGGCCACTACCGTAGCCAACTGAACTACAGCGAAGAGAACCTCAAGCAGGCGCGTTCCGCGCTGGAGCGTCTGTACACCGCGCTGCGCGGTACCGACAAATCCGTCGCGCCAGCGGGCGGCGAAGCGTTCGAAGCGCGCTTTATCGAAGCGATGGACGACGATTTCAACACCCCGGAAGCTTACTCCGCGCTGTTTGATATGGCGCGTGAAGTGAACCGCCTGAAGAGCGAAGATATGCATGCCGCCAACGCGCTGGCGTCGCATATGCGTAAGCTCTCCGCGGTGCTGGGCCTGCTGGAACAGGAACCCGAAGCGTTCCTGCAAAGCGGCGCGCAGGCTGATGACGGCGAAGTCGCTGAAATCGAAGCGCTAATCCAGCAGCGTCTGGACGCACGTAAAGCTAAAGACTGGGCGGCAGCCGACGCTGCGCGTGACCGCCTCAACGAGATGGGTATCGTGCTGGAAGATGGCCCACAGGGTACCACCTGGCGCCGTAAGTAAGTCACGAATCGTAACCCGGCTGAGCGAAAGCAACGCCGGGTCTTCACACTCTTACCGACGTCGCCACCATAACCATCCCATCATCACCACACCTGGCAACCACACCCACAGCAGCTCAGAAATAATCACCTGATGCCCGTACGGCGTGCTGTAGCGCGAGAGCGCAAATGGCGCGACCTTAATCACCTGCCACGGTGCGAAAAATCGTTCATCCGACCACGGCCACAGCCAACCCACGCCTTTGCCTCCGGTGGTAATCGAGTCCAGCAGGCTATGGGACAACAGCGAAACGGTTAAAAACAGCCAGCAGCGCATTAGGCCCGCGCCAAACCATCGTCGACCCACTATGACGCAGAGCAGGGGCACTACGAAGGCAAATAGCAGCGAATGGGTAAAGCCGCGATGGCCGAAAATATTGCCGTAGGCGATACCAAATTTGAAGGCCAGTACATCGGCGTCGGGCAGCATCGCCAGCACAATGCCGGTAAATAATAAACGAGGTGGAATAACGCGGGTTCCGAGCCCTAAACCAAGGCACAACGGGACGGCGGCGTGGGTAATAATCGTTGGCATCTGTAGTCCGTTTTAGCGTGAGGATGACAGAGTATCGTTGCTGGAGCGGATTAATGCAGTAGGGTGTAATTCTGAAAAATGGGGGGAGGGGATGAGACCCGGCGTCGACATACAACAAGGCGGGTCTTGTAGGCCTGATAAGCGAAACGCCATCAGGCAATCAAGGTGCAGATTGCCGGATGGCGGCATAACGCCTTATCCGGCCTACAGCTGTGCCAGTATTTAGGCCGTCACGGTGACGTTCTGGCCTTCAAAGCTGACGGTTTGACCGGCTACAATTTTGCAGCGCTTGCGGGTTTCCACCGCACCGTCAACTTTAACCAGACCGTCGGCGATGGCGATTTTCGCCTGCGCGCCGCTTTCGCTCCAGCCTTCCAGCTTCAGTAAGTCACAGAGTTCCACATGCGGATGCTTACCCAAAGAAAATGTTGCCATCTTATGCCTTCTCCACGTCGTGATACTCTTCACACGCCTGTAAGGTGTTTTCAATCAGGGTAGCGACGGTCATTGGACCTACGCCGCCCGGTACCGGGGTGATGTAAGACGCGCGCGCGGCGGCATCTTCAAACACCACATCGCCGACTACTTTACCGTTTTCAAGGCGATTAATCCCGACATCAATGACGATGGCACCTTCTTTAATCCACTCGCCTGGAATAAAGCCAGGCTTGCCGACCGCGACGATCAGCAGATCCGCGTTCTCAACGTGGTGGCGCAGATTTTTGGTGAAGCGGTGGGTCACGGTGGTGGTGCAGCCGGCCAGCAGCAGCTCCATGCTCATTGGGCGACCAACGATGTTGGAGGCGCCAATCACCACGGCGTTCAGGCCGTAGGTGTCGATGTTATAGCGCTCCAGCAGCGTCACGATACCGCGCGGGGTGCACGGACGCAGACGCGGCGCGCGCTGGCACAGGCGGCCAACGTTGTAAGGGTGAAAGCCGTCCACGTCTTTGTCCGGATCGATACGTTCCAGTACTTTGACATTATCAATACCGGCGGGCAGCGGCAATTGCACCAGAATACCGTCGATGGTGGTGTCGGCGTTCAGGGTATCAATCAGCGTCAGCAGTTCGGCTTCTGATGTGGTTTC
The DNA here is from genome assembly GCF_046569695.1 of Kluyvera sp. 142486. Classification (NCBI taxonomy): domain Bacteria; kingdom Pseudomonadati; phylum Pseudomonadota; class Gammaproteobacteria; order Enterobacterales; family Enterobacteriaceae; genus Kluyvera; species Kluyvera sp. 142486. The sequence goes on along the minus strand of NZ_JBKHUI010000002.1, from coordinate 60,573 downwards.
CGGCAGATCGTAGGAGCGGGAGACGAAGCCCACCTCTTCGCAGGCTTTGCGCTTGCTGCCGACATAAATTTGCGATGCAGGGTTGCTGCCCACCAGGACAACGGCAAGCCCAGGGGCGCGTTTTCCGGCCGCTACTCGGGCCTTAACTTTTTCCGCAACCTCAGAGCGCACCTGCTGCGCAATCGTTTTACCGTCAATAATCTTTGCTGCCATCAGGGAAAATTTTCCATCTGTCATTAACGAAGGGGGGATGGACATATTTTGTCAGATGCGAGCCTCGCTGTCAGGTATCGTTTGCGAGTTTTCCGCGGAAAGTGATTTTGTCGAAGAGTTGAACGATAGTTGGCTGCTCTTTGTCCACTGCCTCATCCCGCGCAGGTTTCGTAAGGAAATGGATTGACTCACCTGCCAGTGACCGTATAATTCCACGCGTTTCACCCCACCATGAAGTTTTGACTTCCCCAGTGCGCCCTTAGCTCAGTTGGATAGAGCAACGACCTTCTAAGTCGTGGGCCGCAGGTTCGAATCCTGCAGGGCGCGCCATTTCATTTCAATAGCTTACGCTTCTTTCGCTTCCTCCTGATTTCCGATGTGGGACATATTTGGGACATCATCGGCAAAAATCGAGTCAATTTGACGTGCGTGTTCGGTCAGGTGACTAGGTGCCAGGTGAGCATATCTCCGCACCATTTTCCTGAAATTCCCCCTACATTCTTCCCCTGGCAAGAGTGCGAATCTGCTCACATAATGTTCACTGTTCATTTGTCTAAACCAGAATACGTCAATTATACTGTATGAAATCACAGTGTTTTAGCGGAGGCAGTATGGACTACGAGATTAAGCAGGTTAAGCAACGTAAAATCGCTGGTTTTCATATGGTTGGGCCGTGGGAACAGACGGTCAAACAAGGGTTTGAACAGCTGATGATGTGGGTAGATGGTCAGCAGATCCCCGCGCAAGAGTGGCTTGCCGTCTATTATGATAACCCGGATGAAGTGCCTGCCGAGAAGTTGCGCTGCGATACCGTAGTGTCGGTGGCCGATGATTTTGTTATTCCGGCCAATAGCGAAGGGGTGATGCTGGCGGAAGTGGCGGGTGGGCTATATGCCGTTGCGCAGGCTCGTGTTATCGACCACGACTTCGCTACGCCGTGGTATCAGTTCTTTGATAGTGTCATGAAGGACGAAACCCATCAGTGGGCACCAAAGCCCTGCTTTGAGATTTACCACAACAACGGGGCGGAAGAGGGTTACTGGGATATCGAAATGTTTATCGCAGTAGAGCCGAAGGCCTGACCTGCAAACGCCAGAGCGTAAAGTAGGGCTCTGGCGTGGTCATTTGCTGGCTAATGCCCTGTATTGCGAATGATTAATGCAATGCCTTTGCAATGGCGCTGAACATCAGCGAAGCCTCAAGTGGCTGGGCGCTGAACGACGGTTCCGCCTGCGGCCAGGTTGACCACTGGACGATCACCAGATTTTCCGCGCGGTTGACCATGATCATCTGGCCGTAAATGCCCAGTGCCCACATTGAGCCTTTGAGCGAGTCCTGCGGTGCTGGCACCACGTTTTTCGCATTGGCAGGCACCTCGTTATTCCACCACTGGTAGCCGTAAAGCCCCTGCGGATGTGCTGCGGAGACCGAGTTTTTCGCCGTGTTCCAGTCAGCGGATTGGGCAACCCAGTTCTCCGGCAGAATCTGCTTACCGTTCGGCAGGCGGCCGTTGTTCAGCACGAATTCGCCGAAGCGGCCCCAGTCTTCCAGCGTGGCGTTAAAGCCGTGTGCGCCAACATCATGCTGGTTTTTGCTGTAGGCGTGCCATACGCCATCGCTCGCCATCCCGTACGGCTGCCAGATGCTTTGCTCAAGGTAGGCGGCAAGCGTCATGCCCGTCGCGCGCTCCAGCACATCGCCCAGCAACCAGGCGCCGCCGGAGGAGTAAGACCAGACTTCGCCTGCCGGATGGGCGCGTTTCAGGCCTGAGACCAGCGTGCGGACGCAGTCGTAGGTACCCGCGTGCGCCTCACATTGCGTGAGCTTCGCGAAATCCGACTGCGGGTTGGCGTAATCTTCATTCCACGCTACGCCGGAGGTGTGCTGAATCAACTGTTTCAGCGTCACGCCGTCCCAAGCGGTGCCCTTCAGATCGGGTTCATACTGCGTAACCAGATCGTCCATCGAGTGGATTTTTCCCTCTTTTAACGCCACGCCTACCAGCGTCGAGACTACCGATTTCCCTACCGAACGGGAGGTCCACAGCGTGGTGTCGGTGTTGCCTTCGCCCAGATATTTCCAGGCAATTTTACCGTCCTTCAGCACCAGCATGCCGGTGACGTTCTGGCGTTTAAGGTAGTCCTGAAGCGTCCATTGTTTGCCGTTGACCTGATAGCTCGCCTGCGTCAGCGGTTTTTCTGCCGCCACTAACGGCACGGATTTTCCATGATGGAAAACATCGCCCTGGTAATTACGGTAGTCGTTACGAAAACCGATAACGCGCTCGGCCTGATCCCAGGTCAGCATGGTTTTGGTATCGGGCAGGGTGGTATCAAAAGGGGCCGGGCAGGCGGTGAGTTCCGTGCCTTCACAGGCCGCTATGGCGGGAGAAGAGAGGAATGCCGTGGCCACCAGGCTTGCCAGCAGACAGTACTTTGCAGGTAAGGATTTATGTTTATTATTCATAGCGTTCTCGATTTTAGTTATACCAATAGACACGTTGTCCCGGCGGGGTGACGGGATGGGTGCAGTATAAAAATCGCCGCACTATAATAAAAAACGCGTAATGGGGGAAAAACCCCCATAAGTACTGCAAAAGGAGCCCGGCGTGCCGTCATTGTCCTACTCGTTTTCACAGCTTGAAGCCTTCACCGCCGTCGCAGAGCACGGTAGCCTGATGAAGGCCGCGATAAAGCTGGAGAAAGATCGCACTACGCTGCGCGATCTTATCGATCTGCTCGAAGATGGCCTTGGCTACCCGCTGTTTGTCCGTCAGGGGCGAGCGCTGCAGTTGACGACAGAAGGCGAACAACTTCATCGCCAGGCGCACCTACTGATGCGTCAGGCTAGAGCCTTCGAACAGTTTGCCCGTCAGGTGCCGTCAACAGAGGTTCAGGAGCTGGGGGTCGCCTACGATCCCTTTACGCCGCGCCGATTTTTGCAGGCATTAATTACCCAGATGGCGGCGCGGGAGATACGCCTGAGCCTGAGATGCACCTCACGCGCCGAAGGTGAAAAAGCGCTGGCGAGCGGGCAGGCCGATTTGGGCTTCTTTCAGGCCAACAACCACAGCGTCGGCAGCGATATGGAGTGGCGCGCGCTCGGGGCCATCGACATGGATTTTTACGCCGCAGAGTCGCTGTTTGCCGATGTCGCGCGCCCATGTTCACTGCTTGACCTCTCTTTGACGCCGCAGGTGGTAATGCACTCTGCAAGCGACGTTCCCATGGCGCGGCGGCTGCAAATCTCCGGCAATATCATTGTGGCCAACGAGCTTGAAATGCTGCGCAGCCTGATGGAAGCCGGGTGCGGATGGGGATTTTTACCGACCCATTTTGAGGCGGCGCGCTGGAAACATGTTTCGGTGATTCCCACGGTGGTAGGGAATGAAGGTATTAGCCAGACCATGGTGACAATCTGGCGACCGGGAAGCGAAAAGCGGATGTTGATTGATGACACGCTCACCCGACTGTCTGCGCTGTGGCGGGCGGTGAGCACGCGCGCGGATTAAACCCGCCGCCTGTCCGCCACAATCACCAGACCAATACCGGAAAGGGTGATAACAATCGCCAGCAGCATGCGCATATCAATGGCTTCACCCATAAAGAGCAGCCCGCCCAGCGCGGCAAGGCAAGGGACGCTAAGCTGCAGCGTACTGGCCGTGGTGGGGCTGAGCTGGGGTAATAGCGAATACCAGAGCAAATAGGCCCCGCCGGACATCAGCGCCCCGGAGAGCACCGCCAGCATTAGTCCCACGGCATCCACATGAACGTGAAGGCCGCTCAGCAGCAGCACCGCCAGCGCCATCGGAGCCGCCAGAATGAAATTCCCGGTGGTGGCTGCGGCCGCATTTTGTACTCTCTTGCCGGTAATGCAGTAAACGGCCCACGCCGCGCCGGACAGGATCATCAACAGCGACGCGCTGCCGGAAGGATGCCCTGCACCAGGCAACAGCAACAGCGCCAACCCGCCCATCGCCCCCAGCATGCCAAGACTCTTCAGCGCGGTTAGCCGCTCGCCGCGCATCAACCCCCAGGCGGTCATCACGCACTGTACGGTGCCGAACAACAGCAGCGCCCCGGCGGCGGTGGTTAACGACAGATAGGCCAGCGAGAAGGCAAACACGTAAGTAGCCAGCAGCGCGGCATTAAGCCAGTTGAACTCAGGCTTGCGGCGTAGACCCGGTAGCTGCAGCAGCAGAAAAAGCGCTATTGCTCCGCTCAGCAGACGCAGGCTACTAAACGATACCGCATCCATATGCAGCCCCTTCAGCGCCAGCCGACAAAGCAGAGAGTTGGCGGCAAAGGCGACCATAGCCAGAATGATTTTGAGCAGCACGAGAGAGTCCTTTGAGGGCGATGACATCATTATGCAGTAAGCCACACGGCGGCGCGGAAGAGTTTTGTGCGCTGATTCGTTAACAACGGCATGAAATTTTTGTGGTTATTTCCGCTTTGCTACTCATGATTGATACTTGATCACAATTTGATAATGAGTATAGTTCTCGATCTCATTTTTATTCATTGTTGTTATCCAGCTGGCTCAGTAATCGGTGAGAGCATTTCACAGGGTGATTCTGGGGCGTGAGCAGCGAGAACCCCGTTGGGACCGGCAATGAATTTTTTATTCGATACCAAGGGATGCTCTCATGAAAACAAAACTCTCCGTGCTGGCACTAGCGATAAGCACCGTGCTGCCTGCGGCCTATGCCGCAACCTCTGAAGATGACGCAAGCAAGAAAAATCAGCCAGAAACGATGGTAGTTCAGGGCGTTGACGGCAGCGATTTCAAAGCGGGCGGCGAAGATCTGGTGCCGGCTTACCTTGATGGACAAATTGCCCACGGCGGTCGCCTGGGGATGCTGGGCGAGCAGAAGGCGATGGACGTACCGTTCAACGTCATCGGCTATACCTCGAAGCTGGTGCAGGACCAACAGGCTAAAACCATTGCTGACGTGGTCAAAAACGACGCGGGCGTTCAGGCGGTGCAGGGCTACGGTAACTTTGCGGAAACCTACCGCATTCGTGGTTTTAAGCTTGATGGCGATGATATGACCATGGGCGGTCTCTCCGGCGTGGTACCTCGTCAGGTGGTAGACACCCAGATGCTGGAACGCATCGAAGTCTTTAAAGGGGCGAATGCGCTGGTTAACGGCGCGGCCAGCTCCGGCGTGGGCGGGATGATTAACCTTGAGCCTAAACGTGCTGAAGATATCCCAACCACGCGCGTCGGCGTGGATTATACCTCTGACTCCCAGGTGGGCGGCTCGCTGGACGTTGGGCGTCGTTTCGGCGATGACAACCAGTTTGGCGCGCGCGTGAACCTGCTGCACCGTGAAGGGGAAGGGCGTATCGACAACGACAAGCGTCGTACCACCCTGGCATCGCTGGGCCTGGACTATCGCGGTGACCGTTTGCGCTCCTCGCTTGATTTTGGCTATCAGAAAAAGACCTTCCACGGCGGTGAGATGGGCGTGGGCGTGGCCAATATTGCCGAAATTCCAGCGGTGCCGGACGCCACCAAAAGCTACGCGCAGAAGTGGGGCTATAGCGATATCGAAAACGAATTCGGCATGGTTAAAACCGAGTATGACCTGACCGATAACTGGACAACCTACGCCGGGCTGGGTGCGCAGCACGCGCATGAACTCGGCATCTACGCGGCGCCGAAGCTGACTAACGTCGACGGCACCGCCACCGTCGGTCGTCTGGATACCAACCGCATTATTGACAGCTTTAGCGGTATGGGCGGTATTCGCGGTAGCTTTGATACCGGCGTTGTCTCCCATAAAGTGAACGTGGGCTACTCGGCGCAGATGCGTCGCGATGCGACCGCCTGGCGCATGTCTGATAGCGCTAAAAACCCGACTATCAATATCTACAACAGTCATGATGTGGACATGCCGGATTATAAGCCGAACCCAAAGGGCGGCCACTATGACGATCCACTGACTACCGCGCGCAACCGCACCCAGGGTTGGCTGCTCAGCGATACGCTGGGCTTCTTCGACGACAGCCTGCTGTTTACCGCCGCAGCGCGTCACCAGAAAGTGGTGATCCGTAACTATGATAATCAGACTGGTCTTGAAACCACCACCTCAAGCTTTACCGAAAGCCGCTGGATGCCAACGTTTGGCCTGGTGTACAAACCGTGGGAGACGCTCTCGCTGTACGCCAACCATACCGAAGCGCTGCAGCCTGCAAACAATGCGCCGATAACGGCGAAAAACTACGGTCAGAGCATCGGCATTGCCCACTCTAAGCAGGATGAAGTGGGCATAAAAATTGACTACCAGCGCGTGGGGGGCTCGCTGTCGCTGTTCCAGATAACCAAGCCATCCGGCGTGCTGGATAGCGATAAGTACTACCGGATGGACGGCGAGCAGCGTAACCGCGGCGTGGAGTTGAACGTGTTTGGTGAACCGGTGCTCGGCCTGCGCCTGACTGGCAGTACGCTGTGGATTGACCCTGAATTAACCAAAACCGCTGGCGGTACTAATGATGGTAACGATGCGATTGGCGTATCCCGCTTCTACGCGGTGCTGGGGGCAGAATACGACATCAAGCCGATTGATGGGCTGACGGCCACCGCGCGAGTAAACCACACTGGCTCTCAGTATGCTGATACCGCCAACACCAAAAAGCTCGATAGCTACACGACGCTGGATCTGGGAATGCGCTACCGCATGCACCTGAACCAGGAACAGAACGATCTGGTGTGGCGCGTGGGCGTGACCAACGTAACCAACCAGAACTACTGGTCTGGCGCTGATGACACCGGCGTCTATATCTACCAGGGCGAGCCGCGCACCTTAAAAGTCTCGGTCAGCTACGACTTCTAAGTCATTGCTAAAATAGGGTTATTGCCCCGAAAGCACGTGCTTTTCGGGGCTTTTTACCTCTGGGGAGCCGGTGCTGATGGCCTTGCGGCAAGCGGCGCTAAGTGTTAAAAGGTGCCCCTTCATAAAAATGCTAAGGGGATAGACGTGAAAAACGCGTCATCAGCATCCAGCCAGAATCAACCGGATGCATCGTCGGATAATAGCCCGACGCTTCACCGCGGATTACAGAACCGCCATATTCAATTAATCGCTCTCGGGGGCGCTATCGGCACCGGCCTGTTCCTCGGTATTGGCCCGGCCATTCAAATGGCAGGCCCGGCCGTTGTGCTGGGTTACGCTATCGCTGGCGTTATCGCTTTTCTGATCATGCGCCAGCTTGGCGAGATGGTAGTGGAAGAGCCGGTATCCGGGTCATTTGCCCATTTTGCTTATAAATACTGGGGGCCGTTCGCCGGATTTCTCTCTGGCTGGAACTACTGGGTAATGTTCGTGCTGGTAGGCATGGCCGAACTGACCGCCGCCGGGATCTATATGCAATATTGGCTGCCGCACGTCCCAACCTGGATCTGGGCGGCGGGCTTCTTTGTGCTGATTAACGCCGTGAATCTGGTCAACGTGCGCCTGTATGGCGAAACCGAGTTCTGGTTTGCGCTGATTAAAGTGCTGGCGATTATCGGCATGATTGGCTTCGGTATCTGGATGCTGACGACCGGCAACGGCGGCGAGCATGCCAGTATCAGCAACCTCTGGCGCGATGGCGGCTTCCTCGCCACCGGCTGGAAAGGGCTGATTCTGTCGCTGGCGGTGATCATGTTCTCCTTCGGCGGGCTGGAACTTATCGGTATTACGGCGGCGGAAGCGCGCAGCCCGGAGACCACGATCCCGAAAGCGGTGAACCAGGTGGTATACCGTATTCTGCTGTTCTATATTGGCTCGCTGATTGTGCTGCTGGCACTCTACCCGTGGCAGGGCATTCAATCCGACAGCAGCCCGTTTGTGATGATCTTCCACAATCTGGACAGTAACGTTGTCGCTTCTGCGCTGAACTTCGTCATTCTGGTGGCTTCGCTGTCGGTCTACAACAGCGGCGTCTATTCCAACAGCCGCATGCTGTTTGGCCTTTCCGTGCAGGGTAACGCCCCGCGCTTCCTGACTAAGGTCAGCAAACGTGGCGTGCCGGTAAACTCACTGCTGCTCTCCGGTGCTATCACTTCGCTGGTGGTATTGGTTAACTATCTGCTGCCGCAAAAAGCCTTTGGTCTGCTGATGGCGCTGGTGGTGGCAACGCTGCTGCTGAACTGGATTATGATCTGCATGGCGCACCTCAAGTTCCGCGCCGCCATGCGCCGTAAAGGCCGCGAAGCGAAGTTCAAAGCGCTGTGGGCTCCGGCCAGCAACTATATTTGCATCGCCTTCCTGCTGATGATCCTCGTGCTGATGTGCACCATGGACGGCATGCGACTGTCGGCGATTCTGCTGCCGGTGTGGGTGGTGTTCCTGTTTGTCGCGTTTAAAACGTTGCGCCGCAAAGCGTAAGTTTTCCCGCCCGGGCTGCTAATCTCACGTAGCCCGGGCGAGCGTATACGACCCCGGGAATGCACCGCCCATTTTCATCGTGTTCATATCCCCCTACGATTCCCTTCCGACAGCCGCCTGTTTTTTAATCGTGATGTTTCTCCCAAATTGACAACAGCAGACGGGATCTTCTTTTTGTAATCGATTACTTTTCTTCCGAGTTAATTTTGTAATCGATTACTTTTGAGGGTGAAAACATGGTGTCTACAACGGAAAGTCGTGTTCAAAGCGGCGTACAGCACCGGCTGTTAGTCCCGCGCCTGTCGTTAATGATGTTTATGCAGTTTTTTATCTGGGGAAGCTGGTCGGTGACGCTTGGCCTGGTGATGACCCAGTACAACATGTCGCTGCTGATTGGCGATGCCTTCTCGGCGGGGCCGATTGCCTCGATCCTGTCGCCGTTTGTCCTCGGGATGCTGGTTGACCGCTTCTTCCCGTCGCAAAAGGTGATGGCGGTGATGCACCTGCTGGGCGCGGCGATTCTATGGTTTGTGCCGCAGGCACTGGTGGCGGAAAACGGCGCGCTGTTGATTGCGCTGCTGTTCGGCTACACGCTGTGCTACATGCCCACGCTGGCGCTGACCAACAACATCGCGTTCAACAGCCTGAGCAATATCGACAAAACTTTCCCGGTGGTGCGCGTGTTCGGCACTATCGGCTGGATTGTTGCCGGGATCTTTATCGGCGTGACCGGCATCTCCGACACCACCGGTATCTTCACGCTGGCGGCGCTGTGCTCGGTGGTGCTGGCGGTCTATAGCCTGACGCTGCCGCACACGCCGGCACCGGCGAAAGGGCAGCCGCTTAAGCTGCGCGATCTGTTCTGCGCCGACGCCTTTGCGTTACTCAAAACCCGTCACTTCCTGGTGTTTGCCGTCTGCGCCACGCTGATTTCCGTGCCGCTTGGCACCTACTACGCCTACACCGCCTCGTTCCTCGCGGACGCGGGCGTCGCGGATGTCAGTACCGCCATGTCCTTCGGGCAGATGTCGGAAATCTTCTTCATGCTGATTATTCCGCTGTTGTTCCGCCGTCTGGGCGTGAAGTACATGCTGCTGATCGGCATGCTGGCGTGGTTTGTGCGCTATATGTTCTTTGCGCTGGGCATCAACGAAGAGACGCGCTTCCTGCTGTACCTCGGTATCCTGCTGCACGGTGTCTGCTATGACTTCTTCTTTGTGGTGGGCTTTATCTACACCGACCGTGTGGCGGGCGAAAAGGTGAAAGGGCAGGCGCAGAGTATGGTGGTGATGTTCACCTATGGCATCGGTATGCTGCTGGGCTCGCAGATTTCCGGCTCGCTCTACAACCATCTGGTGGCCGGGCAAACCATTCCGGCGGCCTGGGTGAATTTCTGGTGGATCCCGGCGGTGGCCGCGGTGGTTATTGCACTGATTTTCCTTGTCTCGTTCAAATATGACGAGAAAGCGCAGGCGTAATTTTTCTGAAAGGAGGGGGGTATGAAAACCATCAAGGGACCGGGCATTTTTCTGGCGCAGTTTATTGGCGCAGAGCCGCCGTTTAATACGCTCGATGGGCTAGCCCAATGGGCGGCGGGGCTGGGGTTTAAGGCGCTGCAGCTGCCGTGCAACCACCCGGCGATTTTTGACTTACCGCAGGCTGCGACCAGCCAGACTTACTGTGACGACATCGCCGGAAGGCTTGCCGAGCGCGGGCTGGTCATTAGCGAACTTTCTACGCACCTTGAAGGCCAACTGGTGGCCGTGAACTCCGCCTACGACAGCGCGTTTGATGCTTTTGCCCCGACGGCGCTACGCGGTAACCCGGCGGCGCGCCAGCAGTGGGCGGTTGAGAGCGTGAAAAATGCGGCGCGAGCGTCGGCGCGTCTGGGGTTGAAGGCACATGCCACTTTCTCCGGGGCGCTGGCGTGGCCTTACTTCTACCCGTGGCCGCCGCACAATGCGGCGCTGCTGGACGAAGCGTTTAACGAGCTGGCTAGCCGCTGGCGGCCTATTCTGGACTGCTTTGATGAGCACGGCGTCGATCTGTGCTACGAAATTCACCCCGGTGAAGACCTGCACGACGGCGTGACCTTCGAGCGCTTCCTGGCGAAGGTCGATAACCATTCGCGCTGCCACATGCTCTACGACCCGAGCCATCTGCATTTGCAGAATATCGACTACCTGGCGTATCTCGATATCTACCATTCGCGCATTCGGGCGTTCCACGTCAAGGACGCGGAGTTCGAGCGCAACGGGCGCAGCGGCGTCTACGGCGGCTATCAGAACTGGCTGGCGCGCGCCGGGCGTTTTCGCTCGCTGGGCGACGGCGATATCGATTTTAAAAAGATCTTCAGCAAGCTCAGCCAGTACGATTTTGACGGCTGGGCGGTGATGGAGTGGGAGTGCTGCCTGAAAGACGCGCAGACCGGCGCGCGTGAAGGCAGCGAATTTATCAAACGGCATATCATTCCCGTATCCGCACGGGCCTTTGATGACTTTGCCGCGGGCAGCGAGGTACGCGGATGATTCAGGTCGGTATTGTTGGCTCAGGTTTTATTGGCCCGGCTCATATTGAAGCGCTACGCCGTCTGGGGTTGGTTGAGGTGGTGGCGCTGTGCGACGCTTCGCTTGCACAGGCGCAGGAGAAGGCGCAGCAGCTTAATATTCCGCACGCTTATGGCGATGTTGACGCATTGCTAGCGCACCCGGGGTTACAGGTGGTGCATAACTGCACCCCGAACTTTTTGCATGCCGAGGTGAACCGGCAGATCCTGCGGGCGGGGAAACATGTCTTCTCTGAAAAGCCGTTATGTATGACCTCAGAAGAGGCGCGAGAGCTGGTTAAGATGGCGCAAGCGGCGGGTGTGGTGCACGGCGTGAGCTTTGTATATCGCCAGTTTGCGATGGTGCAGCAGGCGGCGAGCATGATGCGCGATGGCAGCGCCGGGCGACTTTTCTCCGCCTACGGCGGCTACCACCAGGACTGGATGCTGCTGGAAAACGACTTCAACTGGCGCGTGGATGCGCAGCAGGGCGGCGTTTCCCGGGCGGTGGCGGATATCGGCTCGCACTGGTGCGATACGGTGCAGTTTGTCACCGGGCGGCGCATTGTCGAGGTGATGGCCGACCTCGCTATCGTCTGGCCGACCCGCAAAGCCAGCCTTGGGACGCAGGCGACCTTCAGCGAACAACCTGATTCCTCCGGTTACCAGGACGTGCCGGTGACCACCGAAGATGCCGGCTCGGTGCTGTTCCGCTTTGACGACGGCAGTAAAGGCTGCTTTAGCGTCTCGCAGGTGAGCGCCGGGCGCAAAAACCGCCTCCATTTTGATATCAACGCCAGCGCCTGTTCACTGGCCTGGGATCAGGAAACGCCGCAGCAGCTGTGGGTTGGTCATCGTAGCCAACCCAACCAGCTGCTGAGCGATGACCCGAGCCTGTTGAACCGCGACGTCGCCGGGCAGGCGCACTTCCCCGGTGGGCATAACGAAGGCTGGCCGGACGCGTTTAAAAACATGATGCTCAATTTCTACCAGGCGGTGCGTGCAGGGGCGATGCCGCAGGAGCATGAGCGCCGCTTTGCCTCATTCAGCGAGGGGGCGAACGTGATGTATATCATTGATGCAATTGTGAAAAGCCATCAACAGCGGCGCTGGGTCAGCGTCGAACAATAACCCTGTGCCCGGTACGCCGGGCCCGTTTTTATGGTAGCCTGCACGCAAAGCGTTAATTGCAGGGAACGGCGTAGTATGTCAATTCAGAAAATCGCCCAGCTGGCGGGGGTGTCGGTAGCCACCGTATCGCGGGTGTTGAACAACAGCGATACGGTGAAAGCGAAGAACCGCGAGCGGGTGCTTCAGGCTATCAAAGAGAGTAACTATCAACCGAACCTGCTGGCGCGCCAGCTGCGCACGGCGCGTAGCTCGATGATCCTGGTGATGGTGTCAAACATCGCTAACCCGTTTTGCGCAGAAGTGGTGAAGGGTATTGAAGAGGAAGCTGAGAAAAACGGCTACCGTATTTTGCTCTGCAACTCTGGTTCTGATATCGAACGTTCGAAGTCAGGCCTGCGTCTGCTGACCGGCAAAATGGTCGACGGCATTATCACCATGGATGCGTTTGCCCGTCTGCCGGAACTGACCACGGTGATTGGCGACGCGCCTTGGGTACAGTGCGCGGAATACGCCGATGCAGGGGATGTTTCCTGCGTGGGTATTAACGACGTTGATGCGGCCCAACATGCGGTTGGCTATCTGGCGGCGCAGGGACACCAGCGTATTGCCTTGATTAACCATGATTTAAGCTATAAATACGCTCGTCTGCGCGAACAGGGCTATCAGGACGTGCTACAACAGCAGGGGCTTGATTTCGCGGCGGTGGAATATGCCGACGATCTCAGCGCGGCGGCAGGAAAGGCGGCGATGAAAAACCTGCTGGCGCTGAACCCGCGCCCGGATGCGGTGTTTGCCATCTCGGACTCATTGGCTGCAGGGGCTATCCGCGCTATTGAGCAAGCCGGGCTGCGCGTACCGGAAGATATCGCCGTGGTGGGTTTCGACGGCACGGAGCTAGCGGAAATGGTCTCGCCGCAGCTCACCACCGTGCAGCAGCCCTCAAGAGAGATTGGCGCCAAAGCGGTGACGCTGCTGCTCAACAAAATTGATAACCCGGACGTTGCCCCAGAGCGGGTGATGCTGGAGTGGCGCTTTATTCCTCGCGCCAGCGCCTGATGTTAGTGTTGCCGGATGGCGGCGAAACGCCTTATCCGGCCTACAGGAGATCGCATTGTGGACCGGACGACCCGACAGCTGTTGTAGGCCGGATAAGCGCAGCGCCATCCGGCAATGTTTCACCTACCGCCTGATAACCACCAGAAGCCCACACACCACCAGCCCCGTCCCCAGTAACTGCTCCACCGACAGCGGCTCGTCCAGCAGCCACCAGCTAAACAGAATAGTCAGAATCGGGCCGATTAGCCCTATCAGTACCGCCTTCGCCGCGCCGATGCGATGAATGGCCGACGACAGCCAGAATATCGGCATCACCGTGGAAAATACCGCCATCCCTGCGCTGTAGGCATACACCTGCCAGGGCAGATTGAGCGCGGCAACGGGACGAGTGGCAAAAAAGTGCACCAGCGTTGCCGCAATCGACACCAGCAGCGCCAGCATTGAAAACGGGATCGCCCCCATGCGTCCGATAGCGACTTCCGCCCCGGCATTGTAAATGGCGTAGGTGATAGCGCAGCCAAACACCAGCGAACCGCCGATCAGCACCGAATGGCTATCGGCGGTGAGGCCGAGGTCGTGCACAAAGGCAATTAGAATGCCGCCGTAGGAGAGCAGTATTGCCAGCAGCAACTTCTTCTCAAAGGTTTTGCCGAGAAAAAAGACGCCAATCAGGATGGTCAGCATCGGGTAGGTAAACAGAATCAGCCGCTCAAGCCCGGCGGTAATGTACTGCAAGCCCATAAAATCGAGCATCGCCGAAGCGTAATAGCCTGCCACCCCTAATACCGTCAGCAGCACGTAATCTTTGCGATGTAGCGTTGGTATTTTACGCAGCACCGGCAGCGCAGTAAGGGCAATTAGCGGCAGCGACATCGACATGCGCAGCATCAGCAGCGTGACCGGGTCGACCGGCGCAACCTGGTATGCCAGCTTGACGAATATCGCCTTAAACGAAAAGCCGAAGGCGGCGAGAATCGCCAGCGAAAATCCGGCAACCCGGGACGTAAGATGCAACTTCATCCTATGCGTTCCTGAAGTTCGCTGATTTTTTCCCACATCACTACCGGGTTGGAATACATCGGGAAGTGCCCGCAGTGGGGAATTTCAGCAAGCGTTACACCGCGCTGTTCGATATCTGCCAGATAGCTCAGCGTGCTGTTCTGCTCACCGTACATAAACATTTTTGGGAAGGGCAGATTTAAAAACTTCGCCATCAGATCGCCGTGGTCGGAATAGTCCACCATCGAGGTAAAAATGGGCCTGACCGCGGCTGCTCGCACTTTATGCTTGAGGCTGGCGGCATACAGCGCGCTGGCCCACGCCGGAGATTGATGAGTACGGGCGATAAAATTCGCGAAGAACTGCTCATCGTCGCCGTGCGGATAATCAATCGCCTGGCGGCTCAGGAAGCAATCTTCCGGCGCGATATTCCCTTCGATATCCACAAAGCTCAGAACCCGGTCGGGATGGGTATGCGCCAGCATCAGCGCGGTCAGCCCACCCATGGAGTGGCCGACGAGGTGGAAACGCTGGAAGCCCATCTGGTCAATCATCGCGAGCGCCGTCTCGACTAAAAACGGAATCGAAATTTTCTGCATGTCTGGGCATTGCGTCTCCCCGCAGCCGGGGGCGTCGTAGGCGAGAAACGGCCGCCCGTCGAACGCGACGTGGCGCACGATATCGGCATAGTCTTCTTTGGTTGAACCGAAGCCGTGGAGAAACACAATCGGTTCACGGCTACCGGAACGGTGAATGGCAGACACCTGCATCGGCGTCGCTTGTACCGTTAGCGAAAGTCGCGCGCGGTGAAATTCGTGGGGCATGGTCACTCTTCTTATGCATTCGTGGGGTGGCTATCGTCGCCGTGATTCTCTGATATGTAAAATCGTATTAAAGTAATGCTCTGATATATTTTTAATATCGGTTGGTGCAAGTATTGAAGGGAGCCATGCAGAGATGATCAATTTTCGCATTATTCGCCATATGTGGCTGTTCCTCGCCGTGGCGGAGGAGAAGCATTTTGGCCGCGCGGCGAAGCGGCTTGGTATGACGCAACCGCCCTTAACCCAGCAGATTCAGGTGCTGGAGCAGTCGCTGAAGGTGCAGCTTTTTGACCGTTCAAAGCGCAACGTGCAGCTCACGCCCGTAGGGCTCGCCATTCTACCTGCGGTCAAACGCTTTGCCGAGCAGGTTGAACGGCTGGAGCTGGCGGTGAACGAAGCGGTGGCCGGGCATACCGGCATGCTAACCATCGGGGCCATCAGCACCGCCATGCTCGACGTGCTGCCGCCGCTGATTGATAAGATGAAAGCGCGCTACCCCGATATCGTGATTTCCATTAAGGAGATCGACAGTGCCGAAGCGGTGCTGGCGCTGCAAAACGGCGAGATCGATCTGGCCTTTGCGCGCCTGACCGGGGAGATGGGCGAGGGTATTACGCTGCTGCCGCTGTCCAGCGCTGAACTGGTGGTGGCGTTGCCTCGTCAGCATCGGCTGGCCGGTGAGTCGCAGATTGCGCTGCGTGATTTGATGCAGGAAGAGTGGGTGATGTTCTCGCGTCACCTGAGCCCGGTCTATTTCGACAGCATTACTGCCGCCTGTCGCAGCGAAGGCTTCTCGCCACGGATTATTCACCACGTACGCTCGGTCTCTTCACAGATTGCTTTCGTTGGCTGCGGGCAGGGCATTGCGCTGGTGCCGGAGTCGCTGGAGCGTCTGTCACCGGCCAACGTGGTGACAGTGCCGCTTGACCGGTCGATTGAGGTGATCACTACCGCGGTGGCCTGGTCAGCCAGCCGGAAAAACCCGCTGGCTGACAAGTTTATCGCCCTGATTCAGTCGCCTGAGGTGGGGTGATTACTGCCCGATAGCGCCCGCAAGGGCGCGAATATCATTACCGGTCGGCGACTGATGTATTCTCAGGCCAAACTCTTCGACCACGGCGAAAATATGGTCGAAAATATCCGCCTGAATACTCTCATATTCCGCCCAGATAACGGTGTTGGTAAAGGCATATATCTCAATTGGCAGGCCGTTATTATCCGGTGCCAGCTGGCGTACCATCAGCGTCATATCCTTGCGAATCTTCGGATGGTTACGAAGATATTCGTTGAGATAGGCGCGGAAGGTACCGATATTGGTCATTTTACGCAGGTTAAGCACCGAATCATCGCTGCCGTACTCCTGATTCCATAGGCTTATTTCCTGATAACGAGAGTCCATATAGGGTTTTAACAGTCGAGCCTGAATTAAGCGCCGCTGCTCTTGCTCATCAAGGAAATGGACGCTGGTGGTATCAATGTTCAGGCTGCGCTTAATTCGACGCCCGCCGGAAGCCGACATGCCGCTCCAGTTTTTAAATGAATCAGAGACCAGCGACCAGGTGGGGATCGTGGTAATGGTGTTATCCCAGTTACGCACTTTGACCGTGGTTAAACCGATGTCCGTTACCGCGCCGTCTGCGCCATATTTTGGCATCTCCAGCCAGTCGCCGAGCTTCAGCATATCGTTCGCCGACAGCTGAATCCCGGCCACCAGACCGAGGATAGGGTCTTTAAACACCAGCATCAGCACCGCGGCCATGGCCCCCAGACCGCTTATCAGAATCGCCGGTGACTGCCCCAGCAGCAGGGAGATCATCAGGATGCCAATCAGGATCGCGCTCACCAGTTTCACGCCCTGGAATATGCCTTTAAGCGGAAGCTGAGAAGAGAAGGAGAGTTTCTGCGACAGATTGAAAATAACGTCCAGCAGCGAGAAGAACGACAGCAGGGCATATAGCATCACCCACAGCTGCGCCACCGTGGTTAATATTTCTGCCGCTTCACTGCCTTTTTGCAGCCACAGCACGGCCTGCACGTTAACAATGATCCCCTGTAACGTAAATGCCAGCCGGTGAAACAGCTTATTCTGCGTGATGATTTGCAGCCATAAATGGCTACTGGCCTGCGCCCGCTTTTCGAAGGTGCGCAGCACCAGACGGTGTAAAATCAGATGAACAATGATGGCAGTGAGAAAAATAATACCAAAGATGATAACGAGCGAATTGGTATGGTTTATTTCAATGCCTATCTCTTCTATCTGGGAAATGAGTTCCTGCATAACGTCTCCTATATAGCCAGCCTTTAATAATGACCAGGCTGGCTATAATATGCAAACAGGTATACAGGAACTTAATAATCAGGAAGTTGCCATCACCGGGCTACGGTTTAAATGATGGCGAAGGCCAACCGCAATCACCGCCAGCAGTAGCATCATCACCGCCTCTACGCCGAGAAAACCGATCATTGCCTGCGGATAGCTACCGTGATGGTTGCGCATCAGCATCAGCAACAGTGAGCCAAACACCGCCGGGCCAAGCCCCAGCGTGGCCTGCTGCAAGGTACTCAGCAGCGCACTGCCCGCCCCCGCATCGTTGGCGGTGATATCGCGCATTCCCACCCGGTAGAAACAGTTCACAATCAGCGCCTGGCCGTAGCCAATCAACGCCGTGGCGGGTACCAGCGTCAGCGTGGTGGTCGCCTGTCCATAGTGGTGGAAGGTCTCCATCAGTAGCAGCAGGCCGCTAATTTGTACCACCAGACCGGCGACCAGAATGCGTCCCATACTGTGGCGGGCAATCAGCTTCGGCGCGTACATTGCCGACAGGAAGTAGGCCACGCCAAGGGCGATAAAGCTGTTCCCCGACTGCCATGGCGCCATGCCGAGGCCGGACTGCATGGTCAGCGCCATACAGAACATAAACCCTGACCAGGCGCTGAAGAACAGCAGCGCAATCACCATGCCGAAGCGAATGCTGGCCAGCTGCAACAGACGTGGCGGCAGTAGCGGGTGCTCGCCGCGCTGCTCTTTGCGCAGTGCGGTGGCGCGCATCCAGAACAGCAGCGGGATAATCGCCAGCAGCATCAGGCGCATCGACCACGGCCAGTGCAGTTCCGGCCCCAGCGCCATTGGGAACAGCAGGCAGCAGAGAATAAGCCCAAGACTAAAGGTACCTTGCCAGTCGATGGTTGAGTGTTCATCGCGGCGGGTTTCCGGCACGTAGCGGCGGCTGAATGCCAGCACCAACAGGCCAATCGGTACGTTGATAAAGAAGGCGTTACGCCAGCCCATTCCGGCGATATCCGCCGACACCAGCCAGCCGCCGAACATCTGCCCGACGATAAATGAAATGCCGCCAATACCGCCGTAGAGGCTAATAGCGCGGGCGTGCGCCGTCCCTTTCAGCGTGACGTGCAGCGTGGCGAGGATCTGCGGCACGATAAGCGCCGCACCGGCACCCTGAAGCGTACGGGCGGCAAGCAGGGCAGTGATTGAGTTAGCGACGCCGCACAGCAGCGAAGCGAGGCTAAAAATCGCCACGCCCCACATAAACAGGCGGCGGCGACCGTAGTTGTCGCCAAGCTTGCTGCCCATCGCCAGACAGACGGCGAACGCCACGCCGTACAGCGCCACAATCAGCTCAAGCTGGGTGGGGCTGGCATGCAGCGACTCGGTGATGGAATCGAGGGCGACGTTGGTAATCGAGGTATCGATTTGCGGCAACATCAGGCCGGTCAGCAGCAGGAAAAGCCCTGCGCGACCGGGTGAAACAGCAGACGTTTTCATGGTGACTCCATTGCGTCATTCAGCGATTGGACGTAGCATCGCTGATTAAATAAACGGGTACCAGTTCCTGGTTATACTGGTACTGGCACTACTATGCTGGAGATACCATGAGCCTCATCAGCCACAGTGAAATGGACGTATTGCAGACACGGCAGATGGATAACCGTAAGCAGTTGGGTGCATTTCTTCGGGCGCGACGGGAAAGTCTCGACCCGCAGCGGTTGGGGCTACCGCGCAGCGGGCGACGGCGCACGCCGGGCCTGCGTCGCGAAGAGGTGGCGATGCTGGCAGATGTTGGCGTGACCTGGTATACCTGGCTTGAGCAGGGGCGCGAGGTTAATCCGTCGGTGGCGGTAATGCAAGCGGTCGCCGAAGCGCTCCAGTGCAGCGAGCTGGAAATGCGCCATCTGTTTGTGCTGGCGGGGTTAACGCCGCTGGAATCTTTAAATGTACCCCAGTGCGAGGGTATCAGCCCCGGCACGCGCCGTATGCTGGACAGTTTGCTGACTCAACCGGCTAGTATTCAGAAGCCAAACTTCGATATCGTGGCATGGAATGACGCATTTTGTCGGCTGATGGGCGTCGATTTTTCCATCATCCCCGAAGATGAACGAAATTGTATCTACCTGTATCTGACCCACCCCGGCTGGCGTAGTCGCCTGGCCAATCCCGACGTTCTAGGCAACTTCGTCTCCTATTTTCGCGCCGCGATGGCTGAGCATCGGGGAGAACCGGCGTGGGAGAATAAGCTTGCTCGCTTCTTCGCCGCCTCTGCTGAATTTGAAGCGCTCTGGCACCAGCGCTACGAAGTCCGTGGCGTCGAAAATCAGATCAAAACCTTCCGCCATCCCGATTTCGGCGAATTTCAGCTACAGCAGATGTACTGGTACTCCGCGCCGCGCAACGGCTCGCGATTGCTGGTCTATTTACCGGTAGATGAGGTAGGGGAAAGGGTGTTGGCGGGGTTATAGTACGGAGACGATCCCGGCGGCGCTTCGCCTGGCCGGGTTACCAAGTGTATGCGTTTTACGATCCGCTATCCATGTTTAAAACCGGAATCTGAACTTTGATGCTAGCAGGAGTAGGTTGATGCAAAACGGGTGAATTAACCTTTAATGCAATTTGCCTTATATGCTAATATTCAGGGACGAAAATCGTGTTCAAAATCCTTGTTCATGCAGATGCCAGAGAGGAAATGCTGACACTGCCCGCTTCTGTGCAAGCGAAGATGATCGGCAAAATAGAAAAACTTCGTCTAAATCCAACCGCTCTACGAGAGCCAGACAGTAAACCTCTACCTCACGGCCTTTTTGAAATACGTACGGTAGGGATGATTCATTGTCGCGGTATCTATGCCTTTCAGCAGGGGCAGACGATTTTCTTACTGCGTGTATTTATTAAAAAAACGCAAAAAACACCTCCAGCGGAACTCCGTCTGGCATTAAAACGGCTACAGGAGATGCAGGATGAGCAAGAAGGTAATTGATTGGGATGACCTGAGAACAGAAATGCTGGAACGGTCAGACGTGAAGGCGGCATTTGATGCGCAGGAACGACAGGAGCGTCTGCGAGACATGCTGGCGCAGTGGCGTAGCTATGCAGGACTGACGCGGGCGCAGGTTGCGCAGCGAATGGGGGTGAGTGCCCCAACGGTCTCAAGAATGGAAGCTAACGTAACGCGGGCAAGCCTTGATACGCTGACGCGCTATGCGCTCGCTTGCGGGGTGAAACATCCGCAGATTTTGCTGTATTGATATGGCGCCTGGCCGGGCTACTCGAATATTGTAGCCCGGCCAGGCGAAGCGCCGCCGGAAAGGTACAGACGCTAAATCAGATCTCGGTAATCACCGCTTCTTCCGGCAGACGAGATTTTGGCAGCGCTTTGTTGAAGTCTTCCACGCTGTGATGCCCAACCGGCACCACTACCAGGCTGGTGAAGCCTTTCTCTTTCAGACCAAACTCGGCGTCCATAATCTCGGCGTCGAAACCTTCGATTGGTACCGCATCGAGGCCCATTGCGCCCATCGCTAGCAGGAAATTACCCACGTTCAGGTAGGTCTGGTTAGCTGCCCACTGCGCATCGTCGTGACGTTCTTTACGGTGCAGGTCGGCGAAGAAGGTGCGGCCTTTGTGGTTAGCGGCTTTGGCTTCTGGCGTGGCGAAACGGCCATCGGCATCTTCCTGATCCACCACTTTTTCCAGCCAGGCATCGTCGATCGCGGTTTTCGCGCAGAATACCACCACGTGAGAAGCATCCAACATTTTGCGTTCGTTGAACACGTAGCCGCCCGCCGCGGATTTCGCCACGCGCGCTTTACCTTCGTCGGTGCTGGCGACGATAAAGTGCCACGGCTGGGAGTTGGTGCTGGAAGGGCTATAGCGCAGCAGGGTTTTCAGAGCAGCAGCCTGCTCGGTGGTCAGCTTTTTGCTGGCATCAAAGGCTTTGGTGGAATAGCGCGCTTTAGCAACGGAAACGATGTCCATAAACACTCCTGAATGATAAAAAGCACCGCAAATCGGTGCGTCGTATCAAAGCAGGGTACCGCGCGATTTAACAAATGAGAAGGGTGTTAAATGCGATAACACTTATCGCATTTAACGCAAAATCAGACGGGGCACACGCGCTGTTGCACGCGTTTTGGCAGCTTGTTCACCACCAGGTTCCATGAATCTTCAATCAGGCTGTTGAGCAGATCGACCGTGATCTCATCGCCGGGATGAACCGAAATCCAGTGCTTTTTGTTCATATGGTAGCCCGGTTTAATATGCGGGTAGATGGCCTGATGCAGCAGCGATTGCTCCGGGTCAACCTTGAGGTTGATGATAGGTTCGCCGCGCAGATAGGCTTTGAGCATAAACATTTTGCCCTCGACCGTGAACACATCGTACTCCGGGCCGAAAGGCCAGTAGATGTCGGAGAAGGGCAGGGTCAGCGCAAACTCGTGCGCACGTTCATGTAGCGTTTTACCGTCCATTACTCACCTTCAGCCAGCGCCAGCCACATCGCTTCGAAGCCTAATGCTTTGAACTTATCGGCGCGCAGCGGTTCGCGACTGGCGAATTCAATCGTGGTTTCCGCCAGCGACAGGAACAGCGCATCGCCGAAGGCGCGGAAGTCATCGGACATAAATACCGGGCGCACCGAACGCTGGCAGAGCTTTTGCAGCTCCGGGAACATCGCTCTGACCTGGGTGATGGTCTCTTCGGTGATTTTTTCGCTCACCGCCATTCTACGCAGCGCGTGGTGCCCGGTCGGGTTTCGAACGCCCCAGTCGATGTAGCTGTTCCAGATGCTATGGGTAAACTCTTTTGGTGATTCAGTATCCACCAGCCCGGCTTTCATTGCTTCGCAAAGGCCGGTTTTCAGATGCAGATAAAGCGCATTAAGCAGGTCGTCTTTGGTGGCGAAATAGCGAAACAGCGTACCCTCTGCAACCCCCGCACTGCGCGCAATCAGCGCAGTTGATGCGGCAATGCCGGATTGGGCAATGGCGCTGGTCGCAGCTTCCAGTAACGCTTGCTTTTTATCTTCACTCTTCGGACGAGCCACTACACTTTACCTCTCTGACTGTAAAAAACGTGATTGAAACATGCCGACCCCGGGGACTTCAACGTCGATTGTCAAAATTTGAAAATTGCTTGACGATTTTTTCCCCGCCTTTCTATAATGAGTGCCTACTCACTCATAATCAACCTTTTTAGTGTGGCTTCCTGGACGAAGCCGTTCCAGGGTCAGGATATGAAACCTTTTATCATCAGTGTGGTTGCCATCATGCTTATCGCCAGTGCTGCAAGTTTACCCTTCGTCCTGAACGCCGGTTTTGGTCAGGCGCCGCAAGGGGTTGAGAAGAGTCAGATTGAACGTTCGCCGAACTACCGTGACGGCGCGTTCCAGAACACCCTGCCTACGCCTGGCTTTACCGGTGACAAAAACATGGTGATGGCATGGTGGGAGTTTTTAACCGCCAAACGCGAGAATGCTCGCCCGACGCAGCCGCTGCCGATGGTGCCGACCGATCTCGCCAGCCTGCCGCAGGGGCAGGACACCATGATTTGGCTCGGCCACTCCTCATGGTATTTGCAGCTGTCGGGTAAACGCATTCTGATTGACCCGGTGTTCAGCAGCTATGCCGCGCCGTTCTCTTTTCTGAACAAAGCGTTTCCCGGTAACTACCCATGGCGCGCCGAGAACATGCCGGAGATAGACCTGCTGATCATCTCTCACGACCACTACGATCACCTGGATTACGCCACCATCAAGGGGCTGATGCCGAAGATCAAACGTGCCCTGGTGCCGCTGGGCGTGGGTTCACACCTGCGTTACTGGGGGATGAAAGATGAGGTGATTACCGAAGCAGACTGGCAGCAGAGCGTCACCATCAGCGATGCGCTGAGCGTGCACGTGCTGCCCGCGCGCCACTTCTCCGGCCGCGGCCTGAAGCGCAACCAGACGCTGTGGGCGAGCTTTATGTTCGTGACGCCGACGCAGAATATTTATTACAGCGGCGATACCGGCTACGGCCCGCACTTTAAGGCGATTGGCGAGCAGTTTGGCCGCGTTGATGTCGCCATTCTGGAAGACGGTCAGTACGACCAGGACTGGCGTTACATCCACATGATGCCGGAGCAAACGGCGCAGGCGGCGGTGGATCTCAACGCTCAGCGCGTGCTGCCGGGACATGCCGGGCGCTTCGTGCTGGCAAAACACACCTGGGACGACCCGTATAAACGTCTGGTGCAGGCCAGCAAAGACAAAGCGTATCGGCTGTTAACGCCGATGCAGGGCGAGCCGGTATGGCTTGCTGACTCAACACAAACATTCCGGGCCTGGTGGGAATAACCACCGGCTGAAGTTAAACGAGGGGGAGGGGTGTATGACCGAATTAGCCACTCAGGTTGTCGACACACTGGTCGAATGGATTGACGATAATCTGCATCAGCCACTGCGCATTGATGAAATTGCCCGTCGGGCAGGGTACTCGAAATGGCATTTACAGCGCATTTTCCTGCAGCATAAAGGGGAGAGTCTGGGGCGCTACATTCGCCACCGGAAGCTGAATATGGCGGCGGATGAACTCTGTACGACCGATCAAAAGGTCTACGATATCTGTCTGAAGTACGGGTTTGATTCCCAGCAGACCTTTACCCGCATTTTCACCCGCACATTCCATCAGTCGCCGGGTGCCTACCGCAAAGAGAATCATCGTCCGCAGACGCATTGATTCGGCCCCGGGGTCGGCGTAAACGCCTCGCCCGGGCTACCCAACCATCTCATACCCCGTAGCCCGGCCGAGCGCAGCGACGCCGGGGAATCACGGCGATCAATCCGCCAGCGAAAACCAGCGCCGCCATACGAAACGAATCACCAGATACTCAATTGTCCCCAGCGCCAGAAACCACACGCAGAACAGCACGGTGTACAACTGGCTCAGATCCATAAAATGGAAGGTCTCAACCAGCTTTTGCGCCAGCGTCAGCCCCAGCGATGGCGCTGGCAGCAGCAGGCAGGAGAGGAGCGCCAGCAATAAAATGCCGGCGGCGGTCATCAGGGATTCGAGCGGATGCTTCATATAATGTTAATCTTTGGTTAAAGATATTATTGTCCGGTAATTTTTAATGGAACGCAATGTTTCTAATTAAACAAATCCCTTAGCGAATAATTAATATAAATAACCAGACTTACGATAATAATCGTACGTCGATAAATGAAATAATAATCTGGATTAAATTAAATATAGCTTTCGTAAATTAACGTCATGCTACAGATAATATTTTTACAAAAGTATAAGTACTATATCCAATCAGCGTGGCAATCACGATAGCCAGCGCCACGTATAGCGCCAGGCGGCGTCCTCTGTAGATTCCAAACATAATAACCTCGTTTAGATGGGGTTTAGGAACATTCTGTAATATTAATATTAGTAAATCAACTTAATGTCATTCTGAAATTTAAAAAGCAAAAAACATTGTGATCGAATAAATGTTTTTTGCTGGTAAATATTATTCAGTGATATCGCCTTGGCCAGAAATGGAATTCAGGCTTTCCGTTCGCAGGAATTTAAAAGGAAACCTTATTGTGTCTAAAATGATGAACTCCCGGAATGTACCGCACGCGGGTCACGCCCCGCATGAGCACGCCTACCAGCAGACCACCGAGCAGGTGCTGTCGCAGCTGAACAGCCAGCCTGACGGTCTGAGCATGGACGACGCCGCCGCGCGTCTGAACACCTACGGCCCGAACGCGCTGCCAGAGAAAAAAGGCAAGCCAGCGTGGCTGCGTTTCCTCGCACACTTTAACGATGTGCTGATTTACGTCCTGCTGGCCGCGGCGGCGCTGACCGCCGTGATGGGCCACTGGGTCGATACCTTTGTCATTCTTGGCGTCACGGTGATTAACGCCCTGATTGGTCACATCCAGGAAAGCAATGCGGAGAAATCGCTGAAAAGCATCCGCAATATGCTCTCCAGCGACGCGCGCGCCATTCGCGGCGGTAGCCATAAAACGGTGGCGACCACCGACCTGGTGCCGGGCGATATCGTGGTACTGCGTGCGGGCGACCGTATCCCGGCGGACATGCGCCTGATTGAGGCGCACAACCTGCGCGTGGAAGAGGCGATCCTCACCGGCGAATCCACCGTCGTCGACAAGCACACCGACGTGCTGCACGGCGAACTGCCGCTGGGCGACCGTACCAATATGGTCTTCTCCGGCACCACCGTCAGCGCTGGTGGCGGCGTGGGCGTAGTCGTGGCGACCGGGCAGGAGACCGAACTGGGCCACATCAACCAGATGATGGCCGGTATTGAAAAGCACCGCACGCCGCTGCTGGTGCAGATGGACAAGCTCGGCAAAGCGATTTTCGCCATCATCCTGGCGATGATGGGCGCGCTATTTGTCTTCAGCATGGTGCTGCGCGACATTCCGCTGGGCGAGCTGCTGTTGTCGCTGATTAGCCTCGCGGTTGCTGCGGTACCGGAAGGTCTGCCGGCGATTATATCGATTATTCTGTCGCTGGGCGTTCAGGCGATGGCGCGCAAGCGGGCGATTATCCGCAAGCTGCCAACCGTTGAAACTCTGGGAGCGATGACCGTGGTCTGCTCGGACAAAACCGGCACCCTGACCATGAACGAAATGACCGTTAAAGCGATCATTACCGCTGACTGCTGCTACCGCGTCGACGGCAACAGCTACGAGCCGCACGGCAACATCTACCTGGAAGGCAGCAACGAGCCGGTCAAAGTACAGCCGTATACCGTGCTGGAGAAATACCTGCGCACCATCGACCTGTGCAACGACAGCCAGTTGATTCAGGATGCGCAGGGCCACTGGGGCATTACCGGCGGCCCAACCGAGGGTGCGCTCAAAGTGCTGGCGGCGAAGGCCAACCTTGAGCCGATGCGTACCCAACTGGTTGCCAAGATCCCGTTCGACTCGCAGTACAAATACATGTCCACCCACTTCCAGCTTGCTGATGACGAGGTGGTGATGGTGACCGGTGCGCCGGACGTGCTCTTTGCCCTTTGTCAGCAGCAGCAAACCTCACGCGGCGT
Source organism: Kluyvera sp. 142486 (assembly GCF_046569695.1). Taxonomy (NCBI): domain Bacteria; kingdom Pseudomonadati; phylum Pseudomonadota; class Gammaproteobacteria; order Enterobacterales; family Enterobacteriaceae; genus Kluyvera; species Kluyvera sp. 142486. Next base: position 34,093 of record NZ_JBKHUI010000002.1, on the reverse strand, counting down.
CGCCCCGTTCGACCGCAGCTACTGGGAAGCGGAGATGGCGCGCTTTGCCAGTCAGGGCCTGCGTATGGTGGCCGCGGCGACCAAGCCAGCCGCGTCGGGGGCGAAAACCCTCGACCATAGCGACCTGCAGGAAGGACTGGTGTTCCTCGGCATTGCCGGGATGATGGACCCGCCGCGCCCGGAAGCGGTAGAGGCGATCCACACCTGCCAGAATGCCGGGATCCGCGTGAAGATGATCACCGGCGATCACCCGCAGACCGCCATGAGCATTGGTCAGATGTTGGGGATCCGCAACAGCAGCGAAGCCATGACCGGTTACCAGCTGGAGCACATGGACGACGCCGAGCTGGCAAAAGCGGCGGTGGAGTATGACATCTTTGCCCGCACCAGCCCGGAGCATAAGCTGCGCCTGGTGAAAGCGCTGCAGGAGAACGGCGAAATCGTCGGCATGACCGGCGACGGGGTGAACGATGCGCCCGCGCTGCGTCAGGCAGACGTCGGTATCGCGATGGGTATCAAAGGCACCGAGGTGACCAAAGAGGCCGCCGACATGGTCCTGACCGATGACAACTTTGCGACCATCGCCAGTTCGGTCAAAGAGGGGCGTCGCGTTTACGACAACCTGAAGAAGACGATTCTGTTCATCATGCCAACCAACCTGGCGCAGGGGCTGCTGATTATCATCGCCCTTCTGGCAGGCAATATCATCCCGTTGACCCCGGTGTTGATTCTGTGGATGAACATGGCGACCTCCGCCACGCTCTCCTTCGGCCTGGCCTTTGAAGCCGCCGAGCGTAATGTGATGAACCGCCCGCCGCGTAAAACCGGCCAGCACGTGATGGATGCCTTTGCCGTCTGGCGCGTTGCCTTTGTCGGTTCGATGATTGCCATTGCCGCCTTTATCCTTGAGGCGTGGCTGGCACCGCGCGGTCACAGCGCCGAGTTCGTGCGCACCGTGCTGTTGCAGATGCTGGTGACCGCGCAGTGGGTCTACATGATCAACTGCCGCAGCAGCGACCGCTTCTCCCTGAACCGCGGCCTGCTGAAGAACAAAGGCATCTGGCTGGTAACCGGCGTGCTGCTTCTGCTCCAGCTGGCGATTATCTACTTGCCGCTGATGCAGACGCTGTTTGGCACCGAAGCGCTGCCGCTGCGCTACTGGGGCATTACCCTGGTGATTGGCGTCGCGATGTTCCTGGTGGTTGAAGTGGAAAAACGTCTGACCCGCCGCTTCCGTAAAACGACCTCGTAATTGATACGCCCCTCTCCGCCTGGAGAGGGGCGCTTGCCCTGCAAGGATTATCTCCATGAAAAACACTTTCCGCCTCGCCCTGCTGGCCTGTGGCCTGGCCGCCTGCGTGCAGGCTTCCGCCTCGGTGCCGGTGCGCATCATCACCGTTGAACAGGCGCCGCACGCTGCCGAGCGTCAGGTACCGGGCCGCGTTGAGGCCATTCATGCGGTCGAGATCCGCGCCCGAACCGAAGGGACTATCGTGCAGCGCCATTTCCAGGACGGGCAGGAGGTCAACAAAGGTGACCTGCTGTTCACCCTTGATGATGCCCAGCCCCGGGCGGCGCTAGCGCTGGCGCAGGCGGAACTAAAAAGTGCGCAGGCCTCGCTGCGTCAGGCACAGCAGTTGCTTTCGCGCTATCAGAGTTTGAAAACCAGCCAGGCTATCAGCCGTAACGATGTCGACAATGCGCAGATGCAGCGTGACGTGGCGGCGGCGTCCGTTGAACAGGCGAAGGCTCGCATCTCTGCCCAGCAAATTACCCTCGATTACACCCGCATCATCGCGCCGGTCAGCGGACGCGTCGGTCACAGCGCCTTTCACGTCGGGACGCTGGTTAACCCGGCCAGCGGCGTGCTGGCAGAAGTGGTGCAGCTTGAACCGATCCGCGTGAGCTTCGCGTTGGATGAGTCGGCGTTCTATACCAAAGCCGGGCAGCATGCGGATATCCGCGCGCTGAAGGCAGCGTGGCGGGCGCAAATCACCCTCGACGGCCAGCGTGAAGATGGCGTGCTGACCTCGGTCGACAATCGGATTGATGCCCGCACCGCCAGCGTGACGATGCGGGCGGAGTTCGCTAACCCTCAGCACCGTTTGCTGCCGGGTGGTAACGTGTCGGTCACGCTGCGTCCGCAGGTGGCGAGCGAGCGAGTGATGATCCCGGCGGCGGCGGTCCAGCAGGACGCGCAGGGCTACTTTAGCTGGGTGCTGACGCCAGAGAATAAGGCCGGGCAGCGTCGTCTAACGCTTGACGGCCAGCAGGGACAAACCTTTGCGGTCGCGCAGGGGCTAACCGCGGGTGAGCGCGTGGTCGTGGAGGGCGCGCAGCGCCTGAGCGACGGTGCCGCCGTGACGTTGCTGAATTAAGGAGAGAGTATGCTGACCTTCTTTATTCGTCGCCCGCGTTTTGCGATGGTGATCGCGCTGCTGATGACCTTTGTCGGTGCGGTCGCGCTGAAGCTCATTCCGGTAGAGCAGTATCCGCAGATCACCCCGCCGGTGGTTAACGTCAGCGCCAGCTGGCCGGGCGCCAGCGCGCAGGATGTCGCCGAAGCCATCGCCGCGCCGCTGGAAACGCAGCTGAACGGCGTTGATCACATGCTCTATATGGAGTCGACCAGCTCAGACGACGGCGGCTACAGCCTGAACCTGACCTTCGCCGCCGGCACCGATCCGGATATGGCGGCGATTGATGTGCAGAACCGCGTCTCTCAGGCGGTCGCACAGCTACCTACCGAAGCGCAGCAGAACGGCGTGCAGGTGCGTAAACGCGCCAGCAACCTGCTTATGGGGGTTAGCCTCTACTCGCCGAAAGGCTCGCTCTCTGCCTTACAGATAAGCAACTACGCCAGCACGCAGGTGCGCGAAGCGCTGGCGCGTCTGCCGGGCGTCGGCCAGGTACAGATGTTCGGCGCACGCGACTACAGCATGCGCATCTGGCTGCGGCCGGACCGTATGAACGCGATGAATATCACCAGTGACGATATCGCCCAGGCGCTCAACGAACAGCACGTGCAGGGGGCATCCGGGCAAATCGGTACGCCGCCGGTATTTAACGGCCAGCAGCAGACGCTGACCATTAACGGCCTGGGTCGCCTGACCGACGCCGATGAGTTTAGCCGCATCGTGGTGCGCAGCGGCGAGCAGGGCCAACTGGTGCGACTGTCCGACGTGGCGACCATTGAGCTTGGCGCGCGTAGCTACAGCTCCAGCGCTCAGCTTAACGGCGTGGAGTCGGCATATATGGGGATTTATCCCACGCCAACCGCCAACGCCTTACAGGTGGCAAACGTGGTGCGTGCCGAACTCACCCGTCTGCAAAGCCGCTTCCCGGCGGATCTGATGTGGGAAGTGAAGTTCGATACCACCCGCTTTGTGGCGGCGACGATTAAAGAGATCGGCACCTCGCTGGCGCTGACGCTGCTGGCGGTAGTAGCGGTCGTCTCCCTGTTCCTGCAAAGCCTGCGTGCCACGCTGATTGTGGCGCTGGCGATCCCGGTGTCGCTGGTGGGTACCTTTGCCGTGCTCTATCTGCTCGGCTACAGCGCCAACACGCTCAGCCTGTTCGCGATTATTCTGGCGCTGACCATGGTGGTGGATGACGCCATCGTGGTGGTAGAAAGCGTCGAAGGGCATATGGCGGAAGGGATGAACCGCCTGGAGGCCACCGGGCTGGCGCTGCGCCAGATTGCCGGGCCGGTGATTGCCACTACGCTGGTGCTGCTGGCGGTGTTTGTGCCGGTGGCGATGCTGCCGGGCATTGTTGGCGAGCTGTATCGCCAGTTTGCGGTCACGCTCTCTACGGCGGTCACGCTCTCCAGTATTGTGGCGCTGACGCTGACCCCGGCGCTGTGCGTGCTGCTGCTGCGCCCGCGTCTCAAGCAGCCTGCCCGTTTCTTCCAGGGGTTTAATCTCGGGCTGAACGCCACCCGCGACGGCTACGGCAGGCTGGTAGCGTGGATGAACCGTCGCCCGCTGGTGGCGGTGGTCGCGACGACGCTCGCCGCGCTGCTGGTGGCGTTTAGCTTCACCAGTATGCCGAAAGGCTTCCTGCCGCAGGAAGATCAGGGCTATCTGTTTGCCAATATTCAGCTGCCGGAATCCGCGTCGCTGGAGCGAACCGAAGCGGTGATGGCGCAGGCACGCGAGCTTCTGGGCGCACATCCGGCGGTAGAGGATGTGATTCAGGTGTCCGGCTTTAGCATCCTGAGCGGCACCAGCGCGTCGAACGGCGGCTTTATCTCGCTGATGCTGAAAGACTGGTCACAGCGTGCGCCGCTGGAAACGGTGATGGGCGAGCTTCAGCGCCAATTGATGGCGATGCCGGAAGCCAACATTATGCTGTTTGCGCCACCGACGCTGCCGGGGCTTGGCAGCGCCGCAGGTTTCGATCTACGTATTCTGGCGCAGGCCGGGCAAACGCCTGCCGAGCTGGAGCAGGTGACGCGCACCATTCTGATGAAGGCCAACCAGCACCCGCAGCTGAGCCGCGTGTTCACCACCTGGAGCAGCAACGTTCCGCAGTTGACCTTAACCGTCGACCGCGATCAGGCCGCGCGGCTGGACGTGCCGGTTTCGCGCATCTTTAACAGCCTGCAAACGGCCTTTGGCGGCGCGCGTGCCGGCGACTTCAGCATCAACAACCGCGTCTACCACGTGGTGATGCAAAACGAGATGCAGTGGCGCGAGCGCGCTGAGCAAATCAGTGAGCTGTTTGTGCGCAGCAACCAGGGCGAGCGAGTGCGCCTGAGCAACCTGGTGACGGTAACGCCAACCGTCGGCGCGCCGTTTATCCAGCAGTTCAACCAGTTCCCGTCGGTATCGGTCAGCGGTTCGGCAGCGGAAGGCGTCAGCAGCCGTACGGCGATGACCGAGATGGAAAACCTGCTTAAGGCCAATCTGCCGGAAGGCTACGACTACGCCTGGAGCGGGCTCTCCTGGCAGGAGCAGCAGACCGGCAACCAGGCGGTGTGGATTGTGCTGGCGGCGGTGGCAATGGCGTGGCTGTTCCTTGTCGCCCAGTATGAGAGCTGGACGCTACCGGCGAGCGTGATGCTGTCTGTGCTGTTTGCCATCGGCGGCGCGCTGCTGTGGCTGTGGTCGGCGGGTTACGCTAACGACGTGTACGTGCAGATTGGCCTGGTGCTACTTATCGCGCTGGCGGCAAAAAACGCGATATTAATCGTTGAGTTTGCCCGCGAGCGCAGGCAGTCGGGGCTCTCTATCGTTGAGGCCGCTCGCGAAGGGGCAACGCGCCGCTTCCGGGCGGTGATGATGACCGCAGTGTCGTTTATTATCGGTATCATGCCGATGATGTTCTCCACCGGGGCCGGGGCGCAGAGCCGCCGGATCATCGGCACCACGGTGTTTAGCGGTATGCTGGTGGCGACGGTGATTGGCATCCTGTTTATCCCGTCGCTCTACGTTCTGTTCCAGCGTCTGCGCGAGTGGGCGCACCGCAAGGCGGGCTAACCCATCTGCGCCAGTTGGCTGCGCAGCACATCCACCCCCGGCGCAATGGCGTCGGGGTTAATGGCGTGAAAGCCCATACGGAAGAAATTGTCCGGCGGCGTGGCATCAAGAAAATGCCGCGCACCGGGTTCGATTAGTACCCCGGTATGGGCCGCGCGCCAGGTGAGCTGCTGGGTGCTGATGCTGGCTGGCGTACGCAGCCAGAAGGCGTTGGCGTGTTCGCTGCCGGGCAGCGGCTGACACTCCGGCAACAGGGTAGACAGGGCGGTATGCAGCCGGTCCCAGCGCCGGGCGGAATCATCACGGTAGCGCCGCAGGTGCGTTTCGTAATGGCCCTGGGCAAGAAAGTGCGCCATCTGGTACTGAATGTTGGTCGGCGGATGGCGGTAAACCAGCCGGCGCAGCGCGCGGGCTTCATCAATCAGATCCGGGTCGGCGACCATAAATCCTAACCGTAATCCGGGCGATAGCGCCTTCGACAGGCTGCTGACGTAAATCACCCGTCCGCTGCGGTCGCTGGCCTTCAGCGCGGGCAGTGGATTGGCCTGGAAGTTACTCTCCGAATCGTAATCATCCTCGATAATCACCGCATCATGCTGCGCGGCGTGCGCCAGCAGCTGGCTGCGTCTGGCCTTGCTCATGGTAACGCCGGTCGGCACCTGATGGCCGGGCGTCACGTAGTAGTAATCGCACGGCGCGTTGCTGAGCACGATCCCTTCTTCATCCACCGGGTGCGGCACGATGTTGCTCTCACCAAGCAAAAAGGTATTAATCGCCTCGCGAAATCCGGGGTTCTCTACGCCGACGCGGGTCTGGCGCGACATCAGCAGGCGGGTGAGCAGGTAGAGCGCATTCTGTGAACCGAGGGTAATCAAAATTTCATCCGGCGCGGCGACGATGCCGCGCTTGGGCAGCACGCGGGTGCGGATTTGCTCAATCAGCATTGGCACGTCCTGGTCGATATGGTCGACGACCCACGCCGGGTCGCGCATGCCGCCGTGCAGCCAGTTCGCCGCCGACCGCCAGCTGGCTAGCGGAAACTGACGGGTATCGGGCTGGCCGTAGATAAACGGATAGCGGTAGTTCATCCAGCCGGCGGGTTTGAGGATCGACTCCTGCTGGCTAGGGGTAATGTTGAGCCGTTTGCCCCACGATGGTGCAGAATCGCCGCTGGTGGGTGCAGGCGCGGCGGCAGAAAGGCGCGGCGCGTGGTAGTCCGGATGAAGGTAATACCCGCTGCGCGGGCGGCTCACCAGATAGCCTTCGTTGACCAGGCTTTCAAACACCAGCGCGGTGGTGTTGCGCGAAACCTGAAGCTGCTGCGCCAGTTGCCGACACGACGGCAGCGGCGTGTCGACGGCGAAAATGCCGCCGAGAATGGCGTTGACCAGCGATTCGCGAACCTGCTCCTGCAACCCGCGCTGGTGGTCAAAATCCACGTGCAATAAGTGCCGAATCATACGCTGCTCCTTCCAATATCTGCTTTCCCTGAGTGCAGCAATTTCTGTACCAGCCTGAAATTGTCTGACACAAGCGCGCGCGAAAACTGGCTCTATTCAGAATGCAAAAAGTCTCCCTACAGTAAAAACGTCGTCAGCCAGATTAAAAAAAATGGCGCCAGGCGGCACACATCTTGCAACGCTTTCAGGGCGTCTGGAATAAACGTGTTCGGCATATTTACGTAGGGGTCAAACGATGAAAAAAACGATGGGTTCGTATTATCTGGCCGCCGTGATGGCGATGACCTTTTCATTACAGGTCGCCGCCGCTGATTTGCCAGAAATTGAAAAGTCCGGGACCTTAAAAGTGGCCACCGAGGATGATTACGCGCCGTTTAACTTTATGAATAACGGCAATGCCGATGGGTTTAACAAAGATATGCTGGCGGCGCTGCGCGAATACGCCAAATTCAACGTTACGCAAAGTATTCTGCCGTGGACCGGGTTATTAGCGGCGGTCTCCACCGGGCAATACGATATGGCATTAACCGGTGCCGTGGTGACCGACGAACGCCTCAATGTCTTTAATTTCACCCCGCCGTGGGCTTCGGCGCAGCACTATTTCGTGAAGCGTGCAGGCGATAATTCGTTAAATACCATTGCCGATCTCAGCGGTAAAAAAGTCGGCCTCCAGGCGGGCAGCGCGCTATTAGCTCGCCTGCCGGAACTGAAAGCGATGATTGAGAAAACCGGTGGCAAACTGGGCCCGGTGGTGGAATACCCGTCTTACCCGGAAGCCTACGCCGATTTAGCCAATAAACGTCTCGACTACGTGATTAACGTGGTGATTTCCGTCAACGACCTGGTAAAAGCCAAGCCGAAAGTGTTCGCCAAGGGGCTGCCGGTCTCCGGTCCGGGCTATATGGCCTGGCCAATTCCGAAAAACTCGCCGGAACTGCTGGCGTACATGACCAAATTTATCAATCACATGCGTGAAACCGGCAAGCTCGCCGAGCTGCAGAAAAAATGGTTTGGCGAAACCTATGACGACCTGCCAACAGAACCTATCACCAGCGCCGCGCAGTTCCACAATCTCGCCGGACAGTAAGTTGTGTCGCCCGGCCGAGCAGCGCGACGCCGGGTACGTCACCCAATTAATCTCAGGAGGGCACCATGGACGCAATAGCATGGCAGTTACTGATTGAAGGCGCATGGACGACCCTCTGGATTTCGGCCATCGCCATCGCCTTTGGGGTGGTGATAGGGCTGATTATCGCCTTTGTGCGTATGATGAAAATCCCGGTCATCGACCAGATTCTGGTTATCTATATCAGCCTTGCCCGCGCCACGCCGCTGGTGACTCTGGTGCTGTTTCTCTTTTTATCGCTGCCGACGGTGGGCATTAATCTCGACAAAACGGTGGCGGCTATCGTTGCGCTGACCCTCAATACCTCGGCGTTTAACGCTGAAATCTGGCGCAACGCCTTTCGCACCTTCCCGCGTGAACAGCGCGAAGCGGCGGAGTCGGTGGGAATGCGCCGCTGGCCCTATTTCCGCTACATCATGCTGCCGCAAATGTGGCTGGAGAGCCTGCCCGCGCTGGTGAACGAAATGTCCTTCCTGATTAAGGGCAGCCCGGCGATCGCGGTGATAGGCGTGGTGGATCTCACCCGTGTCACCAACCGCATCGCCTCCGTCACCTATGAACCGCTGTCACCCATCCTAGCGGCGGGCCTGCTGTACGTGGTGATTATTGGCCTGCTGCTCAAGCTTCAGAGCATGGCGGAACGCAAAGCGAAACGACTGGCGCGATAAGCCTCGGGAGGACATATGAACCAATGGGCCATTATTTGGGCCGAGCACGACAATTTTATTGCCGGGCTGCTGGCGACGCTTGAACTGTTTATTATTGCCGCCGTCTGTGGGTTATTGATTGGCACGCTGCTGTGCTATTTCACCGAATACCAGAAGCGGGTGCTGAATAACGTTATTGTCGGGTTTGTGAATCTGATGCGGGCGATTCCGTTTTTGATTCTGGCCTATTTGCTCTATTACGGTCTGCCGGAACTGGGGATTAGCCTGGACGCGTGGACGGCGGGGCTGGTGGCGTTAATTATCTACCACGGCGCTTATTTCTTTGAAATTCTCCGCAGCCAGCGGCGAGTATTCTCCAACGGCTATATTGAGGCCGCCGTGGTGCAGGGTTTTTCCCGCTACACTATTTTCCGCCGCATCGTCCTGCCGAATATTTTCTCCTCCGCGCTGCCGCTTCTGGGTAATCAGCTGATTATCTGCCTGAAGGACACCGCGTTTCTCAGCATTATTACCGTGCAGGAAATTACCGCCGCCGCGAACAGCGTGCAGGCAACCTATTTTATTCCGTTTAACGCCTTTATTGTCGCCATTGCGCTGTATTGGGCTATCAGCATCGTGCTGGAACTGCTGGTGAAACGGTTGAGTGTTTATAGCGCCAAAAGAGGAATGAGCCATGTCTGATACCACGGCGGTAAGCGTAAAAAATGTCTCCAAGCAGTTTGATAACGTTGAGGTGCTACGCGATATCAACCTGACGGTGGAGAAGGGGACGGTGGTCAGCATTCTCGGCTCGTCCGGTTCAGGAAAATCAACGCTGCTGCGCTGCATGAACTGGCTGGAGCAGCCCGACCGCGGTGAAATCCGCATCGGCGGGCAGCGCATTGGCGTTGACGAACGCTCCGGGAAAAGCATGTCGCACCGCGAGCTGTCGAAGATTCGCGAGCGGGTAGGGATGGTGTTCCAGAGCTTCAACCTGTGGCCACACCTGACGGTGTTGCAAAACGTGATGGAAGCGCTGCTGCATGTAAAAGGCATGAAGCGCGACGACGCGCGGCAGATTGCCCATCAGCAACTGGAGAAGGTGGGGATGGAGCATAAAGCGGATGCCTATCCGATTACGCTCTCCGGTGGGCAAAAGCAGCGGGTGGCGATTGCTCGTTCGCTGGCGATGTCGCCAGAGGTGCTGCTGTTTGATGAACCGACCTCGGCGCTCGACCCGGAGCGCGTGAACGAAGTGCTGAGCGTGATGAAATCGCTGGCGGCGGAGGGGTATACCATGGTGGTGGTGACGCACGAAATGGAGTTTGCCCGCCAGGTGTCGAACGAAGTGGTGTTTCTGGAGAAGGGGATTTTGATTGAGAAAGCGCCGCCGGAGATTTTCTTTACCGCGCCGAAGTCGGAGCGTGTGAGGCAGTTTTTGCAAAGCAGTCGTTAATACAAGCAGCGCGGGCTGCTCTCCAGCTTTTCCCCCTAGATGCGGTCTCTTTTACACAAACTTCAGGGGAAAAACTGAATATATGCCAGTCTAGTGATAGGTTCCGTTCACTATACGTCCGGTGGAATATGAAGGCTCTTCACCGGTGAACGTGTTAAGGGGGATAACCGCATCCCCCTTAACAATCCCCGCGGCCCCGCAGGGAAATCGGTGCTTCGCACTGCGCTCGCCTACGAACTCCAGCCTGCGGCACGGCGAAACTCGACGTCCTGTCTCGGTTCGCCTCAGTCCGCCATCCATGGCGTCCTGACCTTGTCTTCCATTCTCCGTCTCGCCGATTTCCAGCGGGGACTCATCGGTTTCAGAAAGACTGATTTTTGCTGTTAACTGAAAGACCGCACGGTTTTTGGTGGCGTCTAAATCGCCGAAGCCGAAAGGGATAAGCTGAGGGAACCACGAAGTGGCGATTTTGCCGCCAGAGCCCGGGGGTGCAGGGGGCGGCGGCGATTGGCCGCCCCTTGCGCGCTCTCTGCGCCAGCGCAATTTATATGGCTGGTGCTGGAAGAGAGCGCAACAGAGTGCTCAACCCAAATGCATCTCCACTTATGGAGAAAACCCCATTAATCTCTATCAATCGCAAATGGCTGCCACGCCTGACGCACCGGCATCACCTCCACGCGGTTAATATTCATATGATCCGGCAGGGTGGCGATATAGAACATCTGCTCGGCGATATCCATTGCCGACAGCGGCGTGGTGCCGCGATACAGCGCATCGGATGCCGCCTGGTCTCCCTTGGTGCGCACCAGCGTAAACTCGGTCTCGGCAATCCCCGGCGCCAGGTCGGTGACGCGCACGCCGGTGCCTAACAGGTCACAGCGCAGGTTATAGCTGAACTGCTTCACAAACGCCTTGCTGGCGCCGTAAACGTGGCTGCCGGGATAGGGCCATTGTCCGGCAATCGAGCCGATATTAATAATGCTCGCCCCCGCACCGTGGCGAATCAGCGTTGGCAGCAGGGCGTGGGTGACGTTCACCAGCCCGGTGACGTTGGTATCAATCATGGTATGCCAGTCGGACAGATCCACCTTTTGCGCCGGCTGCGGTGCCAGCGCCAGCCCGGCGTTGTTGATAAGCGCGGTGACATCGGCAAAATCCAGCGGCAGCGCGGCGACGGCGGCGTCGACTGCGGCGCTGTCGCGCACGTCCAGCTCAATCACATGCACCGGCACCCGCGATGCCAGCTCGGCCTGTAGCGCCTGTAGCCTCGCCAGCCGCCGCCCGCTCAGCACCAACGCCCAGCCAGCGCGTGCAAACACGTGCGCCGCCGCTTCCCCAAAACCGGAGGTCGCTCCGGTAATAAACACCACTTTACGCTTTTGCATTGTGCTCTCCTGTGCAGGTTGTTCCGGCCACTATAAAAACCGTCGCGCGGGCTGCCGAGAGCCAGTCGGCGCATGACGATGTGACACCGTTGTCACAGCGCCGCAGCTACACTGGCTCTATCACTTTTTTTTCCGCCGACGACATAATGAATCACAGCCAACGGTATGCGAGGAACGACGAATGACAGAGTTGAACAACAAAGCGGTTCGCCAACTGGACAGAGAGTATGTTTTTCATTCCTGGTCGATGCAGGGCAACCTGAGCCCGCTGGTGATTGCCGGTGCGAAAGGGTGCGAACTGTGGGATTACGATGGGAAAACCTATCTGGATTTCAGCAGCCAACTGGTGAACGTTAACCTCGGCTACCAGCACCCTCGCGTGCTGGCAGCAATGAAAGATCAGCTCGAATCGCTGGTGACGATTGCCCCGGCCACCGCCAACCTGGCGCGCGGCGAAGCGGCAAAACGCATTATTGGGCTGGCGCCGGAGGGCTTTAGCAAGGTGTTCTTTACTAACGCCGGGGCTGATGCCAATGAGAACGCCATCCGTATGGCGCGTCTTTACACCGGGCGAGATAAGGTGCTGTCGGCCTACCGCTCCTATCACGGCAACACCGGCAGCGCGATTGCCGCCACCGGCGACTGGCGTCGCGTGCCAAACGAATATTCGCGCGGTCACGTCCACTTCTTTAACCCGTACCTCTACCGCACGGAATTTAACGCCATCTCCGAGCAGGAGGAGTGCAGCCGCGCGCTGGCGCACCTGCGGCGGATGATCGAGTGCGAAGGCCCATCTTCCATTGCCGCCATTTTACTGGAATCCATTCCGGGCACGGCGGGGATTCTGGTGCCGCCGGAAGGCTATATGAAGGGCGTGCGGGCGCTGGCGGATGAGTTCGGGATTATCCTGATCCTCGATGAAGTGATGGCCGGGTTTGGACGCACCGGCAGCTGGTTTGCCTTCGAGCAGGATGGGATCGTGCCGGATCTTGTCACCTTCGCTAAAGGGGTGAACGCCGGGTACGTTCCGGCCGGTGGGGTGATCATTAGCGACAAGATCGCCCACTATTTTGACGATCACTTCTTTGCCGGTGGGCTGACCTATTCCGGGCATCCGCTGGCGATGGCGGCGATTATTGCCACCCTTGATGCGATGAAGGACGAAGGGATCGTGGAGAATGCGGCGCGTATCGGCAACGGCGTGCTGCGTCAGGGGCTGGAGGCGCTGGCCGCAGCGTCACCGCTGATAGGTGAAGTGCGCGGGCGTGGCGTATTCCAGGCGCTGGAACTGGTGAGCGACCGGGTGAAGAAAACGCCGCTGGCTGCCGGGGATATGGCGGAAATTAAAGGCGCGTTAACCGAAGCGGGGCTGTTGAGCTTTGTGGTGGAAAACCGGATTCACGTGGTGCCGCCATGTACCATCAGCGCCGAGCAGGTGCAGAAAGGGGTGGGGATTTTGCACAACGTATTAGGCAATTTTGCCCATTTAGCCGTGTAGTTTGTGCCGGGGTTCCCCGGAGTCGGCTGCGCCTCGTCCGGGCTACGATCGGTTCCCTCTCCCCATTGGGGAGAGGGTTAGGGTGAGGGGGCAACGTTGAACCTGATGCTTAACTCGGGCTCCAGGTATACGGCGCCGCGATACCCAGCGGCATTCCCACACCCCACCACACCAGCAGCAGAATGCTCCACGCCACGAAGAAGGCGATGGAGTACGGCATCATCATCGAGACCAGCGTACCCACACCCGCGCCTTTCACGTAGCGCTGGCAGTAGATAACGATCAGCGGGAAGAAGACCATCAGCGGGGTGATGATGTTGGTGCAGGAGTCGCCGATACGGAACGCCGCCTGAGTCAGTTCCGGAGAAATCCCTACCGCCATCAGCATTGGCACCATAATTGGCGACAGCAGCGCCCATTTAGCCGATGCCGATCCAATCAGCAGGTTCACCACCGCCGTCAGTACAATCATACCGATAATCGTTGCCTGACCCGGCAGCGCAAGCGCTTTCAGACCGTCGGCGCCCATCAGTGCCACCAGCGTACCGATATTAGAGTCGCTGAACGCTTTGATAAACATGGCGCAGAAGAAGGCCATCACCATGTACGAACCCATTTTGCTCATGGAATCGTTCATTGCGCCAATCACGTCTTTGCCAGATTTAAAGGTCCCGGAGACAAAGCCGTAGACGATACCCGGCAGAATAAAGATCAGGAAAATCAGCGGCACGATAGACTTCATGATCGGCGCGCTATAGGAAGTCAGTGAACCGTCGGTGCCACGCAGCATCGACCCTTCCGGCCAGGCTGCCGCGGCCAGCGCCGCCAGACCCAGCAGCATCACCAGGGAAGCTCGGCTAAAGGCGCGGCTCTCCTGCGGGGTGACGCTGGACATATCTTCATCGTGTTTGAAGTCGCCGTCGATAGCCATTTTGCTGACGCGTGGCTCGACGATACGCTCGGTGACCCACCAGCCAACCAGCGTAATGATGATGGAGGAGGCGATGCCGAAGAACAGGTTACACAGCGTGTTTACGGTGTAGGTGCTGTCCAGCAGTTGGGCGGCAGCCTGGGTAAAGCCTTGCAGCAGCGCATCGTTACCGGTGGGTACCATGTTGGCAGCAAAGCCACCGGATACGCCGGAGAATGCGGCGGCAATCCCCACCAGCGGGTGACGACCGGCAGACATAAAGATAATCGCGCCCAGCGGAATAACCAGCACGTAGCCCGCATCTGCCGCCACGTGGCTGAACATCGCCACAAAAATCAGCATTGGCGTCAGCAGGCGCTTTGGCGTGACGCGCAGCATCTTTTTCAGCGCGACGTTAATAAAGCCGGAGCTTTCCGCCACGCCTACGCCCAGCATTGCCACCAGCACGATCCCCAGCGGTGCAAAGCCGGTGAAGGTGGTGACCATATTAGCCAGCGTATTGGTCAGCGCTTCAGGAGAGAGCAGGTTATTCACCTTCACCGCTTCCTGGGTCATCGGGTTTATCACATCAAAGGTCACCATCGACAGCACTGCCGACAGGCCCATCACCACCAGTAAAAAGTAGAAGAAAATCAGCGCCGGTTCGGGTAACCGGTTACCGGCTTTTTCAATCGCGTTAAGAAAGCCCGTCATCAGGCGGCTTTCACCCACTTCATTCCGTGTCCGTGTTTGGGTATTCATTCGGTTCCTTAATTCAGACAATTGTTTCATTGTTTGTATGAATGTTTCAGAGGAATAATAGGGGTAATTGCCGCGCGGAACTATATTTTTGTGGTGGATAAATCTGACTAAAGCCGCATTTTTTGATTTTTTATTTTATCAACGAGGTTATGACTGGCGGTTGGTTCGGTATTTTCGATGGCTGGTCATATTTATGGCTGATGGTATAGGGTGATGATGCGTTGGGCATCAGCGGCATACCAGTTAAGCGTGAACGTGCGTTTAATCGTCGGGACGTGCAGGGTAATGCGCTGTGCGTCAAGATGGGTAACGGCGGCATCGTAAAAATGGAGCAGATGAGGGTAATGGGCGGAAAGGGCTTTGTACAAACTCTCTTTTGCGGAAAAGGCCAGCGTCAACGCCAGTGGGAAGGGGAGCGTATTGGCACGGAGATAAGTGAGTTCTGGGCCATCAACTATCTGGTCTGCGAGAGATTCAGCAAGCGAATCAGTTAGCGCTTCTTCCATATCAATTCCGACGGGCAAGCGGGAGACAATAGCCAGTGCCGTATGCCCACAGTGGCTGATGCTGCCAAAAATCCTGGCTGGCCAAAGCGGCTCACGGTTTTCTCCGATGCCTGGCACTGATTTCTCACCTACGGTTTGTAGTGCGTAAACGGCGGCAATGCGCCCGGCCAGATGCTCGGTTTGACGTTTTTTACCCGTACGGGAAAGCTGCGCGTGATGGGGAAGCCACAGCAGATCCTGCGGTACGAAGGTTTCAGGCTGGAAGTCGATACGCTGAATGGCGTGAAACGTGCTGTGGTGGGTAAGCATAGGGCTCCTGAAAACCCTCCCCGGAGGGGGAGGGGAAGAACAGATTATCAGAAGTGGGTGTTGATACTCATGTACCAGGTACGGCCCGGTTCGTTGTAGGTGTAAGCACCCGCACCGGCCATGTAGGCACCGGTTTTGGTGTCGCTCACGGTCTGGGCGTTACCTTCACGCCACAGGCGTTTGTCGAAGACGTTGTCCACGCCGCCGGTCAGGCTGACGTTTTTGTTGACGTCCCAGGTCGCGCTCAGGCCCACGATGCTGTACGGGCTGACTTCTGAGGCGGAGGTGCCAGTAACCGGTTTGCCCTGGTAGTCATATTTCTTAGGCTGCTGTTTGCCGTACCAGGTAAAGGTAGACTGCAGCGACACATCCTGACGAACCTGCCAGCTCAGAGTAGAGTTCAGCGTGTACTCAGGAATGATCGACAGACGTTCGCCGGTCTCTTTGTTCTTACTTTGCAGCATGTAGGTGATGTTGTTGGTCCAGCTCACCGTCTCGCTTACCGGAACGTTCAGCGTCCCTTCCAGCCCTTCAACCACCGCTTTAGGAATATTTTCCCACTGGTAGATGTCGGTGTAGGTGGTGGTCGTGCCGCTGGTAATGGAGGTGCGGCTCAGCGGAGTGGTACCCGCTTCAATTTTGTTGCGGTAATCGTTACGGAACCAGGTCACGCCCGCCAGCCAGCCGTCACGTTTGAACTCCAGACCAATTTCTTTGTTGATACTGGTCTCGGCCTTCAGGTCATCGTTACCCAGCATGTAACAGCCAATGCCGGTAGCTGCGCCGGTGGCGTAACAGCCCTGGCCTTTGCTGTACAGAATGTAGTTCGGGTTGAGCTGATACAGGCTCGGTGCTTTATAAGCACGAGCAATGCCCATTTTCAGCGTGAAGTCATCGCCTAAGCCCTGAGACAGGTTCAGCGATGGGCTCCAGTTGTTACCCACGACGCTGTGGTGATCGAAGCGCAGCGCCGGGGTCAGCATGGTACTGTCGGTCACTTCCATGTTGTTCTCAGCAAACAGCGAGAAGATCTCCGCCTGAGAATACGGGCTACGGTCGGTGCTGCTGTAGCCCGGAATATTACCGCCCATAAAGGTCTGCGTGTTGGAACTGGAGTCCTTCATACGCTGCTGGTTCCACTCGGTGCCCAGTGTCAGGTTCTGATTCACCACGAAATCGAATGGAATGTTGATTTCACTGTGCAGCGTCACATCAGCCAGATCCGTATCGCTGAACTGGTCGCTGTTAAACAGCCCTTCCAGGCCACCGGCCAGACCTTCACCAAGACGGGAGTTACGGGTGTGTTCGTACTGTGCCCAGTTGCTGGTGGTGATGCCGTTATCCCAGCCGCCGTTCCAGGTCAGCGCATAGTTCTGGCGATACATACGGTTAGTCTCTTTACCGTAGTATTTTTTCACCAGGCCTTTGCCGGTGTTGTCGTTATTGGTGTTCTGGGTATCTCCAGCGTACAGGTTGCCCTGACGGCTGTAGCCCGCTTCAAATTCCAGCGACTGCATCGGGGCAAAGTCCCAGCGCAGCTGGCCGTTGATGTCCTTGTTTTCCACCCCTTCACGACCGGCTGGCATCGTATCGGCGTAGGCCTTGGTACGCTCTGACTGATGCCCATCGTTGATGTCCCAGGCATCGGCCTGCGTTTTATCGAGGTTACCGTACAGGCGGAAGCTGAAACCTTCGCCCATCGGGCCAGTCAGGCTGAAGTTAGTACGCTTGGTGGAGCCTTCTTCTTTGTGCTCCGGTGCGTTGAAATAGGTGTTCCAGGAACCGTGCCACTCATCACCGCCTTTTTTGGTGATGATATTCACCACGCCGCCCGCCGCGCCGTTACCGTAACGAGCAGCCGCTGGGCCACGCAGGACTTCAATGCGTTCAATCATTTCTGGCGGCACCCAGCCGGTGTCGCCACGGGTATCACGCTCGCCACGCCAGCCCTGACGGACCGAGTTACGGCTGGTGACCGGCTTGCCGTCGATCAGAATCAGGGTGTTTTCCGGACCCATACCGCGAATATCGATCTGGCGGTTGTTACCGCGCTGGCCGCTGGTGGAGTTACCGGTCAGGTTAACGCCCGGCATGGTACGGATGATTTCAGAAACATCGCGAGCCGGTGGGCGCTTGCGAATTTCGTCGGCGGTGATGGTGGAGACGCCCGGTGCCTGCAGGTTCTGCTCGGCAGCGGTCACGACCATGGTTTCACCGTCGACGTCTTTATTGCTGGTAGTCTCGGCGGCAAAAGCCGGAGATGCAACGCCATAAATACCCAGGTTGACCAGGAAGGCCAGGGATTTGATTTTATTATTCATTGTGTGTCCTGCTTTTCGTCGCCAACGTCCCGTCGTGATCCATTCCCAAAAGGGGAGACGCGGCAAGGTTGTATGCCAGAAGCATGTGAAAGTGCGCGGCAATACGCTATTGCAAATGCAAATAGTTATCAATAATATTATCAATAAATTTTAAGATGTAAAAATAAATTCCACAAGAAACATGGGGTTAACGTGGTGGAAAAGTTAGCAACAGGAAGTGATGCGTGGTGGGAAACCATAAAAGGCCCACAATATGAACGGGTTGATGATAATTATCGTGTCACGTTCTGGTGGCGCGACCCTGCTGGAGGCCCGCTTACATCGCCTATTCGCCGGGTATGGATTTACATTACCGGCGTCACCGATCACCACCACAACTCTGCCCCGCAGACTCTTGAACGTGTTCCCGATACCGACGTCTGGCGCTGGACAACCACGCTGCCATCCACCTGGCGCGGCAGCTACTGCTTTGCTCCCAGCGAGCGCGACGATGATTTCTCCCCTGACATTTTTACCGCCGCCGAGCCCGATCGTCAGAAGCTGCGCGAAGGCTGGCGCAAGCTGTTGCCGCAGGCCATCTCTGACCCGCTGAATCCACAAAGCTGGAAGGGCGGGCGCGGCCATGCGGTTTCCGCGCTGGAAATGCCGCAGGCCCCGGAACAGCCCGGCTGGTCTGCACCTGCGACAATCTGGCCCGAACCGCAGTGCATCACCTGGCAAAGCGAACGGCTGGGTAACCAGCGTCGGGTGTGGATTTTTACCACCGGCGACGTCAACGAAACCGAGAGACCGCTGGCGGTGCTGCTCGACGGCCAGTTCTGGGCCGAAAGCATGCCGGTATGGCCCGCGTTAACCTCGCTCACCGAAGCCAAAAAACTGCCCGCCGCGGTCTATCTGCTGATTGACGTGATTGATAACGCGCTCCGCAGCGTCGAACTGCCCTGCAATGCGGATTTCTGGCTGGCGGTGCAGCAGGAATTGCTGCCGCAGGTACAGACAATAGCGCCGTTCAGCAACCGCGCTGACCGGACGATCGTTGCCGGGCAAAGCTTCGGCGGTCTCTCTGCGCTTTACGCCGGGCTGCATTGGCCGGAACGCTTTGGCTGCGTGCTTAGCCAGTCGGGCTCGTACTGGTGGCCGCATCGCGGCGGGCAGCAGACCGGAGAAGTTATACAGCAGCTTGAAAGCGGTGAGTTGAACCCGCAGGGGCTGCGGATTGTGCTGGAAGCGGGCATCCGTGAACCGATTATTTTTCGCGCCAACCAGGCGCTTTTGGCGCAGTTACAGCGCACACAGCAGCCGATTTTCTGGCATCAGGTTGATGGCGGACATGATGCGCTTTGCTGGCGCGGCGGGCTGACCGCCGGGCTGATAACGCTCTGGAACCCCCAGGCGGCAACGCGCGATTAACGACAGGAGTTTGGTATGCAAGTCAGTAACCCCTTCGACGTGGCGCAAGGGCAGTTTTACCTTCTGCAAAATCCTCAACGGCAGTTCAGCCTCTGGCCCCAGCAGTGTTCAGTGCCGGAAGGCTGGACGGTGGTCTGCGAGCCGCAGCCACTTGAGGCATGCAACGCCTGGCTCACCCATAACTGGACGACGCTTTATCCTGACCATTTCTCCGCCGCTGGAGGCCGCTCATGAGCCCGCGTTTACCGCTGATTGCCGCTCAACCGGGGATCTGGATGGCGGAAGCGCTGTCGACATTACCTAACGCCTGGAGCGTGGCGCACTACGTTGAGCTGAACGGGAAGATTGACGGCGGCCTGCTGGCGCGCGCTATCGTGATGGGTCTGAATCAGGCCGACACGCTGCGCATGCGCTTTAGCGAAGAGAACGGCGAAGTCTGGCAGTGGCTGGATGAAAGCATGGCGATTGCCGAACCGGCGTGCCACGACCTGCGCGGTGAGTCTGACCCACAGCAGGCGGCGCTGGCCCTGATGCAGCGTGACCTCTCGCAAAATAGCCGCGTTGACAGCGGCAACCCGCTCTATTGCCATCAGCTTTTCCGCGTGGGCGAAAACCAGTGGTTCTGGTATCAGCGTTACCATCATCTGCTGGTAGACGGCTTCAGCTTCCCGGCAATAACGCGCCAGATAAGCCTGATTTACCAGGCGCTGGTCACGGGTGATACGCTGCCGGAACCAGCGTTCACACCGTTTACCGAAGTAGTGGACGAGTATCAACGCTACCGTGACAGCGAGGCGTTCCAGCGCGATAAAACCTTCTGGGCCGAGCAGCGTAAAGCCTTGCCGTCTCCGACCTCGCTCTCCTCTGCGCCGCTGCCGGGTCGCGCGCAAAGCACCGCTATCTGGCGGCTGAAGCTCACCGCCGACCGTCGGGCGTTTACCCGCCTGACCGTCTCCGCTCCGCAGTGCCAGCCCGCGGACCTGGCGCTGGCGCTGGTGGCACTCTGGCTGGGTCGTCTTTGCGGGCGCAGCGATTATGCCGCCGGGTTTATCTTTATGCGCCGCATGGGATCGGCCGCGCTAACGGCCACCGGGCCGGTGCTTAACGTGCTGCCGCTGGGGGTGACGCTAAACGGTCAGGAAACCTTGCCGGAGCTAGCCACTCGCCTCTCCGGGCAACTGAAAAAGATGCGCCGCCATCAGCGCTATGATGCAGAGCAGATTGTGCGCGATGCCGGAAAAGCGGCAGGCGATGAAGCGCTGTTCGGACCGGTATTTAACGTCAAGATGTTTGATTATCGTCTCGGTTTCGCCGACGTTGAGGCAATAACGCATACGCTTGCCACCGGGCCGGTCAACGATCTTGAGCTGGCGCTGTTCCCCGATGAAGAGGGCGGCCTGTCGCTGGAAATTCTAGCCAACCAGCAGCGCTATGATGAAGCGACGTTGCACCAGCATATCGCTCGTTTAACCGCACTTTTACAGCAGTTCGCCGATAATCCAGCGCTGATGTGTGCCGATGCAGAACTGCTTTCGCCTGACGAATATCAGCGTCTGGCGCAAATTAACGCTACCGAAAAATCCCTGCCGCGCGCCACGCTCAGTTCGCTGGTGGCTGAGCAGGCGGCGAAAACGCCGGATGCCGTAGCGCTGGTGGACGCGAACTATCGCTTCACCTACCGCGAGATGCGCCAGCAGGTGGTCGCGCTGGCAAACATCCTGCGTGAACGCGGGGTGAAGCCCGGTGATAGCGTCGCCGTCGCATTGCCGCGTTCGGTATTCCTGACGCTGGCGCTGCACGCCATTGTTGAGGCCGGTGCGGCCTGGCTGCCGCTCGATACCGGCTACCCGGACGACCGCCTGCAAATGATGCTGGAAGACGCGCGCCCGACCTTGCTGATCACCGCCGCCGATCAGTTGCACCGCTTCCCGAATATCGACAGCCTGTGCCTGAACGCGCCGCTGGCGGCGGGCGATGACCAACCGCTCGCGCTGGCGACGCCGGAACAGACGGCCTATATCATCTTTACCTCAGGCTCAACCGGCCGCCCTAAAGGGGTGATGGTCGGCCATGAGGCTATCGTTAACCGCCTGCTGTGGATGCAGGATCACTATCCGCTGACCGCCGATGACGTGGTGGCGCAGAAAACCCCGTGCAGTTTTGACGTTTCGGTATGGGAATTCTGGTGGCCGTTTATTACCGGCGCAAGCCTGGTGATGGCCGAGCCGGAAGCGCACCGCGACCCGCTGGCGATGCAGCGCTTCTTTGCCGACTACGGCGTCACCACGACCCATTTCGTGCCGTCGATGCTGGCGGCTTTTGTGGCGTCGCTGACGCCGGAAACGGTGGATAGCTGCTGCTCGCTACAGCGGGTGTTCTGTAGCGGTGAAGCGCTGCCGACCGCGCTATGCCGCGAGTGGGAAGTGCTGACCCACGTGCCGCTGCACAACCTATATGGGCCAACGGAAGCGGCGGTGGACGTGAGCTGGTACCCGGCCTACGGTGAAACGCTGGCGGCGGTGTCCGGTAACAGCGTGCCGATTGGCTTCCCGGTATGGAATACCGGCCTGCGTATCCTCGACGCCATGATGCGCCCGGTGCCGTTTGGCGTGGCGGGCGATCTCTATCTCACCGGCATTCAATTGGCGCAGGGCTATCTGGGCAGACCGGATCTCACCGCCAGCCGCTTTATTGCCGACCCGTTTGCCCCCGGCGAGCGGATGTACCGTACCGGCGACGTGGCGCGCTGGCTGGATAACGGTGCGGTGGAATATCTCGGCCGCAGCGACGATCAGCTCAAAATCCGCGGTCAGCGCATCGAGCTTGGCGAAATCGACCGGGTGATGCAGAGCCTGCCGGACGTGGAGCAGGCGGTGACGCATGCTTGTGTTATCAATCAGGCGGCAGCTACCGGCGGCGATGCCCGCCAGCTGGTGGGCTATGTGGTGTCGATTTCCGGTCTACCGCTAGATACCGATGCGCTCCTGGCTCGCCTGTGCGAACAGCTACCGCCGCACATGGTGCCGGTGGTGCTGTTACAGCTGAGCGAACTGCCGCTGAGCGCCAACGGCAAGCTGGATCGTAAAGCGCTGCCGCTGCCGTCGCTGACGCAGAAAACCAGCGGCCGCGCGCCGCAAACGGCAACCGAAGTGCAGGTCGCCGCGGCGTTCAGCCAACTGCTCGGCTGCGACATTCAGGATATCGACGCCGATTTCTTCGCGCTTGGCGGCCACTCGCTGCTCGCCATGCGGCTTGCCGCCACGCTGAGCCAGCAAACCGGGCGCAAGGTGACGCCGGGGCAGGTGATGGTGTCATCGACCGTCGGCCAGCTCAGCGCGCTGTTGGAAAATAGCGACGACGAGCAGGCGCAGCGTCTGGGCTATGAGCCGCTGCTGCCGCTGCGCACCGGCGATGGCCCGACGCTGTTTTGCTTCCATCCAGCATCCGGTTTTGCCTGGCAGTTCAGCGTACTGTCGCGCTATCTGTCACCGCGCTGGTCGATTACCGGCATTCAGTCGCCGCGCCCGGAAGGGCCAATGCAGACCGCCACGACGCTGGACGAAGTGTGCGAGCATCATCTGGCAACCTTGCTCGCCCAGCAGCCGCACGGGCCGTATTACCTGCTCGGCTATTCGCTCGGCGGTACGCTGGCGCAGGGTATTGCCGCGCGTTTACGTCAGCGCGGTGAAGCGGTGGCGTTCCTCGGCCTGCTGGATACCTGGCCGCCGGAAACGCAGAACTGGGCGGAAAAAGAGGCTAACGGTCTCGACCCGGCGGTATTGGCAGAGATTGACCGCGAGCGTGAAGCGTTTATCGCTGCCCAGCAGGGGCAAGGCTCCAGTGAATTGTTCAGCGCAATTGAAGGCAACTACGCCGACGCCGTGCGCCTGCTGACCACCGCGCACAGCGCGACGTTTGATGGCAAAGCGACGTTGTTTGTCGCTGAGAAAACCCGCCAGGCGGACCCGCAGGCGGCCTGGGGGCCGTGGGTGGGTGAGCTGGAGGTGTACAGTCAGGATTGTGCACACGTCGACATCATTACGCCTGCGGCATTTGAGGCGATTGGGCCGGTGATGCGGGAGATATTGGGGTAGGTGTACGATTTTTCTCCGTCCGGAAAGCGCGTCCGGTTTGATCCCCTCGCCCCTTTGGGGCGAGGGTTAGGGTGAGGGGAAATATGCGCGATGTACCCTCACCCCGGCCCTCTCCCTGGAAGGGAGAGGGAGTACTATCGCCGCCCGAGTGGCACCACCAGCGGCGTATTTGCCACTGGGTCATCAATAATCATGCAGCGCAGGCCGTAAATCGCCTCAATCAGCGCCGGAGTGACTATCTCTTTCGGCGCGCCTTCCGCCACAATTTTTCCATCACGGAGTGCAATCAGGTGCGTCGCGTAGCGGCACGCCTGGTTTAAATCGTGCAACACCGCCGCCAGCGTATAGCCGCGCTCGCGGTTCAGTTCGCTTAATAACTCCAGCAGGTCAATCTGATGGCTGATATCAAGCCAGGTCGTTGGCTCGTCAAGCAGCATAATCGACGTATCCTGCGCCAGCACCATGGCTATCCACGCGCGCTGACGTTGGCCGCCGGAGAGGGTATCCACGCTCTGACCTGCCAGATTAATAATGCCGGTGGCCTTCATTGCACGCTGCACCGCGTCCTCATCTTCCTGCCGCCAGCGGGTAAACAGCGGCTGATGCGGATAGCGGCCACGCGCAACCAGCTCCTGTACCGAAATATCGCCCGGCGTGGTGGCGTTTTGCGCCAGCAGGCCGACGCGACGCGCTACTTCTTTGCTGGCGTAGCGCTGGATCTCTTCACCGTCGAGATAGACATGGCCGTGAACCGGCGTCATCAGGCGGCTGAGCGTGCGCAGCAGCGTTGATTTTCCGCAGCCGTTGGGGCCGATAATGGCGGTGAAATGACCGTCAGGAATGGTGACGTTCAGCGACTCGGCGATGGTCTTTTTACCGTAGGCAAGGGTTAACCCCTCGCCGCGCAGGCGAGCGACGGTGTCGGTCATTTTTTACGAGACTCCTGAATAAGCAGCACGATGAGGTAGATACCGCCAAGGCTAACGGTGACCACGCCCACCTGAAGCTGGTAAGGCAAGAACAGCTGCTGGGCGCAGTAATCGGCGGCGGCCAGCAGCAGCGCGCCGCAGAGCGCCGCCTGGGTAAGACCCCAGCGCGCGGTGCCGCAGAGGCGGCGGGCGATGTGCGGGGCGACCAGCGCAATAAAGGAAATTGGCCCGGCCAGCGCGGTGGCGGTGGCGGTCAACACCACGGCGACCAGCATCAGCAGCAGACGAGACCACTCGACGCGAACCCCCAGCGCACAGGCGCTGTCATCGCCCATTTCTAACAGGCGCAGACGGCGTACCAACAGCGCTGAGCAGGCGAGGGCGATGACCATCATCGGTGCGGCGGGCCAGATTTTGGCCCACGTCAGGCCGTTAAGCGAACCGGCAAACCACAGCCCGGCGGAGACGGCGGTCTCCAGCGATGCGCGCAGCAGTAGCCAGGTGTTGAAAGCCATCAGCATCGCGCGGATGCCGATGCCGATAATAATCAGCCGGAAGGTTTCAATACCGTCGCGCCACGCCAGCGCCCAGACGATAAGCGAGGTGGCGATGCCGCCTGCCATGGCGGCGAGGGTGATGGTGGTGAGGTTCTGGCCGAAGAAGACCAAAGCCACCAATACGCCGCTCCACGCCCCGGTGTTAAAGCCCATCACATCCGGGCTGCCCAGTGGGTTGCGCATCAGCGACTGGAAAATCGCGCCGCTGACGCCGAGCGCGGCGCCAATCAATAACGCCATCAACACGCGCGGCAGACGCCACTCGGTCACGACCAGGGTGATGGCGCGCGGCGCGTCGCCGAACAGCGCGGCGAAGATTTGGGAAAATTCCAGCGTAACCGCACCGCTGCGCAGGCTCAGCAGCGTGAGCAGCAGGCATGCGGCGACCAGCAGAAGACAGCTGGCGACCAGACGACGAGAAGGGGCGTTCATCGGCCACCTCCGTTCGATTTACGGCGGACGAGGAAAATCAGCACCGGCGCGCCGATAAAGGCGCTGACCACCGAGACCCGCAGTTCGCCTGGCACCAGCAGGCGACCAATAATATCGGCAAACAGCAGCAGCGACGGCGTGGCGAGCAGTGTAACCGGCAGCGACCAGCGGTGATCTGAACCCACCAGCCAGCGGGCAATGTGCGGCATCATCAGGCCGATAAAGGCAATCGGGCCTACCACCGAGGTCGCGCTGGCGCACAGAATGGTGATCACCAGCAGCCCCATAATTTGCGTGCGTGCCACTTTGCTGCCGAGCGCGGTAGCGGTGTCGGCACCCAGGCTCAGGCTGTTAAGCGAGCGGCTCATCATCAGCGCGACGGCACCGGCAATCAGCACCGGGATCAGCACCGTTTTCAGGGGTTGCAGGGTGCGAATATCCAATGAACCGGCCTGCCAGAAGCGCAGCTGATCGTAGACATCCTGATTGAGCAGGGCGATGCCGCTGGAGAAACCTTCCAGCACGGCGGCGAGCGCCACGCCTGCCAGCGTTAAGCGCACCGGGCTAAGCTGGCCGCCGCCCTGGCTGCCGGTAAAGGCGACGATTAATGAGGCCACCAAGGCGCCGCAAAAGGCCATCGCCAGCTGTTCCTGCGGCGAAGTAATGCCGAGCAGCGCTGCCCCTAACACGATGGCAAAGCTAGCGCCGGCGTTAACGCCAAGAATGCCGGGATCGGCAAGCGGGTTGCGGGTGAGGGTTTGCATCAGCGCCCCGGCAAGCCCCAGCGCGCCACCGGCCAGCAGACCGGCCAGCGTTCGCGGCAGTCGGGCATCAAGCACGATGGTGCAGTCGGCGCCCTGGCAGGTGCCACTAAGCGCGTCGATAACGACGTGAACCGGGAGCGGCTTAGCACCAATCAATAAACTGAGCGTGGCGGCGAGAAACAGCAGTATCAACAATCCAGGCAGCGCAAGGGCGCGCAGCACCGGGGTGGAAAACGACATGGCGACATCCCTGATTTGATAATGATAGTAATTATCGTTATCTATCTTATTCGCTTATGTTAGCATGAGCGCCCTCGGAAAGGGTAAGAAAAAACGTTCAAGGTTTTGTAATGAATCGACAATCCTGGCTGCTGAATCTGAGCCTGCTAAAAACGCATCCGGCCTTTCGCGCCGTCTTTATTGCTCGCTTTATCTCCATTCTCTCGCTTGGCCTGCTCGGCGTGGCGGTACCCGTTCAAATCCAGATGATGACCCACTCCACCTGGCAGGTGGGGCTTTCGGTCACGCTGACCGGCGGGGCGATGTTTGTCGGGCTGATGGTCGGCGGCGTGCTGGCTGATCGCTACGAGCGCCGCAAGCTGATTCTGCTGGCGCGCGGTACCTGCGGCGTGGGGTTTATCGGCCTGTGGCTGAACGCGCTGCTGCCGGAGCCGTCGCTGGTGGCGATTTATCTGCTGGGATTATGGGATGGTTTCTTTGCCTCGCTGGGCGTAACGGCGCTGCTGGCCGCGACGCCTGCGCTGGTGGGGCGTGAAAACCTGATGCAGGCCGGGGCGATCACCATGCTGACGGTGCGCCTGGGTTCGGTGATTTCGCCGATGGTCGGCGGCCTGCTGCTGGCTTCCGGTGGCGTGTCGTGGAACTACCTGCTGGCGGCGCTGGGTACTTTTATCACCACGTTGACGCTGCTGCGTTTACCGCAGCTGCCGCCACCGCCGCAGAAGCGCGAACATCCGTTCTCTTCCCTGGTGGCCGGGTTCCGTTTTCTGCTCGGTAGCCCGCTGATTGGCGGCATTGCGCTGCTGGGCGGGCTGGTGACGATGGCCAGCGCCGTGCGCGTGCTTTATCCCGCGCTGGCGCAGGGCTGGCAGATGTCGGCGGCACAGATTGGCCTGCTGTATGCGGCTATCCCACTGGGGGCGGCTTTTGGTGCGCTCACCAGCGGAAGGCTAGCGCAGAACGAGCGTCCGGGCTGGATCATGCTGCTGGCGACGGTTGGCGCGTTTGTGGCGATCGGGCTGTTTGCCATGATGCCGCACTGGGCGTTGGGGATGGTCTGTCTGGCGCTGTTTGGCTGGCTGAGCGCCATCAGTTCGCTGCTGCAATATACCTTGATTCAGACCCAGACGCCGGAAGCGATGCTCGGGCGCATTAACGGGCTGTGGACGGCGCAGAACGTCACCGGTGATGCCATCGGCGCGGCGCTGCTCGGCGGGCTGGGGGCGATGTTGACCCCGGTGGCGTCGGCAAGCGTGAGCGGCTGGGGGCTGGCGATGGTTGGTGGGATTTTGCTGTTGGTGCTGGGCGAGTTGCGACGGTTCCGGCGCGAGATCCCGGAGTCGGCGTAAACGCTTCGTCCGGGATGCCGGATGGCGGCTTCGCCTTATCCGGCCTACTGAAACCGTGTAGCCCGGCCAGGCGAAGCGCCGCCGGGAACGGCTCGGAGCTTAACCAAACAGCGCCGACAACCGTGCTAACACTCGCGTCGCACTGTAATAATCAAGGCGGAACGTCTCGGTGCCTAACGCGTAAACCTGTTTCTCTTTTACCGCGGGCAGGTGCGCCAGCAGCGGGTTGGCGTAGATCGCGTCCACGTCTTTCTGGTCACCGGCGAACAGGAACAGGCTGTTACCGTTCAGACCGGTTGCCAGGTTTTCACCGCCAAGCTGGATGATGTCGTGGCGTTTACCCTGGCTTTGGCTGGCGTGCAGACCTTCCGGCAGCGTAGCAAGGGTAAAGCCGAGCTGGGAGAGGAATTGCCCCTGCGCGGACTCGCTGGTCCACAGGTTGGCGCTATGCGCGGCGGCGGTATAGACCAGCGCGCTTACCGGCTGCGGCGGCAGTTTCATCTGCTGTTTCACCGTCGCCAGTTGCTTATCAAACTCGGCTATACGCGCGGCAGCCTGCTTCTCCTGCCCGGTAATGGTACCAAGCTGGGTTAACAGCGCCTGCCAGCTTTTATCGTCGTAGTTAACGATAAGCGTTGGGGCGATGGTGGAGAGCTGGTCGTACAGCGCCAGCGCGGAGTCGCCGCCGGTAGCGCTAATCAGGATCAGGTCCGGCATTTGTGCGGCGACGGCTTCAGCGCTTGGTTCGCCGATATAAAGACGGGATACCTTACGCGCTTTTGCGACGTCGCCCCACTGGCGCAGGAAGCCCTGATCATCGGCTACGCGGTTATTAGGTGTAGTCGCGCCGCTAGCAATCACCGGCGCATCAATCGCCAGCAGAGAACCGGTGAGGGTGACGCTGGTGGAAACGATGCGCGTCGGCTTGTGCTCCAGCGTGTGGACGCCGTGGCTGTCGCTAATCTGGCGCGGCCATTCGGCTGCCTGGGCTGAGGATATTCCTAAAACACTGAAACCGGCGATGAGCGCGACGGTGCGCCATAAAGCGGAGAAATTCACGAATAAGCATCCTGATTGTTATTGGTTAATGCTTCTCATTTTCAACTATTGTTCGCGCTGGATGCAAGCCCTCTTCCATCGTCGGGGCAGGGCAATATCAGGGCTACGCGCTTTTTATTAAGCACAAGATGCTGCTTAGCGCTGTTGACATACGAGGCGTTTACTTTTAGGTTACCCAACCAAAATATAAATGATAATTATTCGTAATATCTTTATCGTTTTTGGAGGATGATATGGAAACGTCACTTGCTGCGGATACACAAGAACAACACCACCAGGCTACGCTCTCGGCCGATAGCTTTTTCTTTATGTCGCCGTTCCGTAGTTTTACCACCTCGGGCTGCTTTCAGCGCTTCACCTGCCCGGCTGAAGGCGGCGATGCGCCAGATAGCGCATTCCAGCAGGGGCTAGCCTCGGCGTTTGCCGCAGCCAAAGCCGCCGGGATTGCCAATCCGGTGATGGTCGGTGCCATCCCGTTCGACACCACGCAGCCTTCCGCGCTGTATATCCCTGAACGCTGTGACGCGTTTTCGCGTACCGCAAAGCAACACTCTTCCCGCTATCACGCCTCGCGCGATCCGCTGGCGGTTGTGGCGCGCCGTGAAATCCCCGAAAGCCCGCTGTTCCTCGATATGGTAGCCCGCGCGGCGGCGCTGACTGCGACCCCGCAGGTCAATAAAGTGGTGCTTTCCCGCCTGATTGATATTGAAGCCGAGCAGACGCTGGACAGCGGCGCGCTGCTGGAGCGTCTGGTGGCGCAAAACCCGGCGAGCTTTAACTTTCACGTGCCGCTGCCGGATGGCGGCGTGCTGCTGGGCGCGAGCCCGGAACTGCTGCTGCGTAAAGAAGGGGCGATGTTCCATTCTCTGCCGCTGGCGGGCTCCGCGCGCCGTCAGCCGGACGACATGCTGGATCGCGAAGCGGGTAATCGCCTGCTGGCTTCAGAAAAAGACCGTCACGAGCATGAGTTGGTGACCCAGTCGATGAAAAAGACGCTGGCACCGCGCAGCCTGCAGCTTACGCTGCCGAGCACGCCGCAGTTGATCACCACGCCAACCTTGTGGCACCTCGCGACGCCAATTGAAGGCCAGGCCAAAGCGGAAGAAAACGCACTGACGCTGGCCTGCCTGCTGCACCCAACGCCGGCGTTGAGCGGTTTCCCGCATCAGGCGGCGAAGCAGCTGATTGCTGAACTGGAGCCGTTCGAGCGAGACCTGTTCGGCGGCATTGTCGGCTGGTGTGACGCCGAAGGTAACGGCGAGTGGGTAGTGACTATCCGCTGCGCGCGCGTTAAAGCCAATAGCGTGCGTCTGTTTGCCGGGGCGGGCATTGTGCCGGCGTCATCGCCGGAGTCCGAGTGGCGTGAAACCGGCGTCAAACTTTCGACCATGCTAAATGTTTTCGGCCTGCATTAAGAGCCTATCCCATTAGGCTATTTTATTCGCCATTTTGGCGCCGGGCAGTGCTCGAAATCCTCACGTACTATGTGTACGTTCCGGTTTCTGCACGCTGTCCGATGTCAAACTGGCTTCAACAATTACGCCTACAGGGATAGGCGGCAAGGAATCAGAATGACCGTGGAATTTACCCGCTGGCCGGATGCGCTGGCGGCGCGCTACCGCGAAAAAGGCTACTGGCAGGATCTGCCGCTCACCGAAATGCTGACCCGCCACGCGGACAGCGACGCGGTTGCGGTGATTGATGGCGACCATCAGATTAGCTATCGCCAGCTGAATCATTACGTCGATAACCTGGCGGCTTCGTTGCAGCACAAAGGCCTTAAGCGTGGCGAAACCGCGCTGGTGCAGTTGGGCAATATCGTCGAGTTTTACATCACGCTGTTTGCGCTGCTGAAACTGGGCGTGGCGCCGGTGAACGCGCTGTTCAGCCATCAGCGCAGCGAGCTGAACGCCTACGCCGAGCAGATTGCCCCGGCGGCGCTGATTGCTGACCGTTCGCATACGTTGTTTAGTGACGATAGTTTCCTCAACGCGTTTTGCGAACAACATCGCTCCCTGCGCATGGTGCTGCTGCGCAAAGGCGAGGGTGAACACGCGCTGGAAGCGGCGATTGCGCGTCCGGCCGTTGATTTTACCCCAACGCCCACCGCCGCCGACGAAGTGGCCTTTTTTCAGCTTTCCGGCGGCAGTACCGGCACGCCGAAGCTTATCCCCCGCACCCACAACGACTATTACTACAGCATTCGCCGCAGTAATGAGATTTGCCGCTTTGATGCGCAGACGCGCTATCTGTGCGCGATCCCGTCGGCGCATAACTACGCCATGAGCTCGCCTGGTGCGCTGGGTGTGTTCCTGGCGCAAGGCACGGTGGTGCTGGCGGCTGACCCAAGCGCCACGCTTTGCTTCCCGTTGATTGAAAAGCATCAGGTCAACGTGGCGGCGCTGGTGCCGCCTGCGGTCAGCCTGTGGTTGCAGGCGATTACCGAGTGGGGGAGCAACGCCCAGCTACGTTCGCTGACGCTGCTCCAGGTGGGCGGCGCGCGTCTGTCTGCGACCCTGGCGGCACGTATTCCGGCGGAGATTGGCTGCCAGCTGCAGCAGGTCTTCGGCATGGCGGAAGGGCTGGTGAACTACACCCGTCTGGACGATGCAGAGGAGAAGATCCTCAACACCCAGGGCTACCCGATGTGCCCGGACGACGAAGTGTGGGTGGCGGATGCCGACGGCAACCCGCTGCCGCGCGGTGAAGTGGGTCGCCTGATGACTCGTGGCCCGTACACCTTCCGCGGCTACTACAAGAGCCCGCAGCATAACGCCAGCGCCTTTGATGCCGACGGCTTTTATTGCTCGGGCGATCTTATCTCCATCGACGAAGATGGCTACATCACCGTGGAAGGGCGCGAGAAAGATCAGATTAACCGCGGCGGCGAGAAGATTGCCGCCGAAGAGATCGAGAACCTGCTGCTGCGTCATGACGCGGTGGTCTACGCGGCCTTGGTGAGCATGGAAGACAGCCTGCTCGGCGAGAAAAGCTGCGCCTATCTGGTGGTGAAAGAACCCCTGCGCGCCGTGGCCGTCCGCCGTTTCCTGCGCGAGCAGGGCGTGGCCGAATTTAAACTGCCTGACCGCGTCGAGTGCGTAGATGAACTGCCGCTGACCCACGTCGGGAAAGTCGATAAAAAACAATTACGTCAGTGGCTAGCGAGCCGCTCGCAGGGCTGAAGGAGAGAACAACATGGCGATTCCAAAACTACAGGGCTACGCGCTGCCAACCGCGCTGGATCTTCCCGAGAACAAGGTTAACTGGGCGTTTGAACCCTCGCGCGCCGCGCTGTTGATCCACGATATGCAGGAGTATTTCCTCAACTTCTGGGGCGACGATAGCGAAATGATGGAGACCGTGGTGGCGAACATTGCCGCGCTGCGTGATTTCTGTAAGAAAAACGGCATTCCGGTGTACTACACCGCCCAGCCGAAAGAGCAGAGCGATGAAGACCGCGCGCTGCTGAACGATATGTGGGGGCCGGGGCTGACCCGTTCACCGGAGCAGCAGCAGGTGATTGCGGCGCTGGCGCCAGATACGCAGGATACCGTGCTGGTGAAGTGGCGCTACAGCGCGTTCCACCGCTCGCCGCTGGAGCAGATGCTCAAAGAGACCGGGCGTAATCAGCTGATCATCACCGGCGTGTATGCGCACATTGGCTGCATGACCACCGCCACCGACGCGTTTATGCGCGACATTAAGCCGTTCTTTGTCGCCGATGCGCTGGCGGACTTTAGCCGCGATGAGCACCTGATGTCGCTGAAATACGTTGCCGGTCGTAGCGGCCGCGTGGTGATGACCGATGAGCTGCTGCCGTCTGTCCCAACCAGCAAAGCGGCGCTGCGTGCGCTGGTGCTGCCGCTGCTGGATGAATCTGACGAGCCGCTCGACGATGATAACCTGATTGATTACGGTCTCGACTCCGTGCGCATGATGGCGCTGGCCGCTCGCTGGCGTAAGGTGCACGGCGATATCGACTTTGTGATGCTGGCAAAAAATCCAAGCATCGACGCCTGGTGGGCGCTGCTCTCCCGCGAGGTGAAGTAATGGCCGGGTTCGATTTTAACGGCCAGACCGTGTGGGTGACCGGGGCCGGGAAAGGTATCGGTTACGCTACCGCGCTGGCGTTTGTGGAAGCGGGCGCGAAGGTGACGGGCTTCGACCTGGCCTTCGACGGCGAGGATTATCCGTTCGCCACCGAAGTGCTGAACGTGGCGGATGCCCAGCAGGTGGCGCAGGTGTGCGAACGCCTGCTCGCCACCACTGAGCGGCTGGACGTGCTGGTCAACGCCGCCGGAATTTTGCGGATGGGCGCTACGGATGCGTTGAGCCTGGAAGACTGGCAGCAGACCTTTGCGGTCAACGTCGGCGGCGCGTTCAACCTGTTCCAGCAGACGATGGCGCAGTTCCGCCGTCAGCAGGGCGGGGCGATTGTCACCGTGGCATCCGACGCGGCGCATACGCCGCGTATCGGCATGAGCGCGTATGGTGCGTCGAAGGCGGCGCTGAAAAGCCTGGCGCTGACCGTCGGGTTGGAACTTTCCAGCGCCGGCGTGCGCTGTAACATCGTCTCGCCGGGTTCGACCGACACCGATATGCAGCGCGTACTGTGGGTCAGCGACGATGCCGAACAGCAGCGTATTCGCGGCTTTGGCGAGCAGTTTAAGCTCGGCATTCCGTTGGGGAAAATTGCCCGCCCGCAGGAAATCGCCAATACCATTCTGTTCCTCGCGTCGAGCAGCGCCAGCCACATCACGCTGCAGGATATCGTGGTGGATGGCGGCTCAACGCTGGGAGCGTAGGATGATCTGGAAACGTCATTTAACCCTCGATGAACTGAACGCCACCAGTGAGAACACCATGGTGGCGCATCTGGGGATTGTTTATACCCATATCGGTGACGACAGCCTGGAAGCGGTGATGCCGGTGGATAGCCGTACCCATCAGCCGTTTGGCCTGCTGCACGGCGGCGCATCGGCGGCACTGGCGGAGACGCTGGGCTCGATGGCGGGTTTTCTGATGACCCGCGAAGGGCAGTGTGTGGTAGGCACCGAGCTTAACGCCTCTCACCACCGCCCGGTCTCTCAAGGGCAGGTTCGGGCGGTGTGCCAGCCGCTGCATCTGGGGCGTCAGAGTCAGAGCTGGGAGATTGTCGTTTTTGACGAGCAGGGGCGGCGTTGCTGTACCTGCCGGTTAGGCACGGCGGTGCTTGGTTAGATTTCGAGCATCGAATAAGCCGTAGGCCGGATAAGCGAAGCGCCATCCGGCATGATGCGGCACATTGCCGGATGGCGCTGCGGTATGAACCGGAAACATAGGTAACACTTTAGACCGGATACATGGGTAACAGTTATAACTGGCATAGAAGAGGAGACTCGCTATGCCCTGGACTG